>JARCMD010000140.1 GCA_030248885.1 Leptolyngbyaceae cyanobacterium MP9P1.79
AGACCCTCACCCCCAGCCCCTCTCCCAGAAAGGGAGAGGGGAGCCGGAATTTCTTGTCCCCCTTCTCCCACCTTGGGAGAAGGGGCTAGGGGATGAGGGAAACGCGCATCGTCCTCATCCACAAACCCATGCATTCGCTCCAGGCAAGCGGTATAGAGCGGTTCCAAAATATTCAACGCGGCAAACAAAAAGGCACCCGATCCGCAGGTGGGGTCAAGCACCGAAACTTGCTCGATCGCTTGATACAACGCCTTCAGCAAATCCGAACTTTCGCAACTGGTAATCACATCCTGAGCAAACTGGCGAATATCTAGGTTGTAGGTAATCAGGTCGTCGATGCTGGTGATTTCTCCAGTTGTTAGCTTTTGCCGCAGTTCTAGACAACGCTTGCGCCGCGCCACATGCTCTCGCCAGGTTTCAGTTGGCAAAGCAAATCCATCTGCCGCTGCTTTATTCCATCCGCCCCGTTGCGACACATCATTGATTCCAGCGGCAATGTTGTCGGGCAATTCGAGATCGACTCCGTGACGAACTGCTGGGTAGATGTAATGGTCAGGATTTTCTTGGAGAAGCACCCAGATTGAACCCTCAGCCCTAGAATTGCCCTCACCGTTCGGCTGAGCGCTCACGTCGAAGCCCCGAACCCCTCTCACAGGTGGGGAGAGGGGAGCCGACCCTTCTTGTCCCCCTTCTCCCTCCTTGGGAGAAGGGGTTAGGGGATGAGGGCGAAAGGCTGAACGAATCGTCTCAAGTGCTTCGTTGAGGTTAGTCTCAACTTGCTGACTAGAAACTCTGACAAACCTTAGTCCTAAATATTCCAGTAGCTCTTGGCGCTGTTGGTCATACTCCTGCTGAGTCTCATGTACAGAACCATCTACTTCGACAATCAACTGCTCTGCACCGCAGAAAAAATCTACAACAAAGGCTCCGATCGGTTGCTGTCGTTTGAATTTACGCCCTTCTAATTTGCGGCTACGTAAGGCTTGCCAGAGGATTGCTTCGCTTGGGGTGGGTTCTTTGCGAAATTGGCGGGCAGCTTCGGTCATTTGTTGGCGGAGGGCGGGGGAGATTGTCCAGTAGTCAGGACTGCCCTCACCCCTAGCCCCTCTCCCAGGTGGGGAGAGGGGAGCCGACCCTTCTTGTCCCCCTTCTCCCTCCTTGGGAGAAGGGGTTAGGGGATGAGGGGGCTTAAAAGGCCCAGGACATCGCTTTTTCGCCGCATCAAACAAAAAGGGAATAATCGTATTTTTGCTGATGTACTCGGTAATATCTTCCTTGGTGTAGTACGCCCCCATTTGCTTCTGGTTGATGTACTTCTCAAAGATGTAGCCCAACACATCGGGGTTAATTTCGTTTTGATTGCGGAGGGGTCTGTCATCCAGATGCCAGTCATACTCATCAAAAAAGTTGAAGACCTGCTCAAATGCTGCATCTGGAATTTGAATCGTGTTTTCATACTTTTCCTCTAGCTGATGCACCTCAAATAAGCCGCCATTTAGGTAAGGCACCTTACCCAACAACTTATCTAACTCAGCATCGCGCCCCGGCTGTCCCAACCCCTCATGGAATAGCTTCAGCAAAAACTGCCGATAGAAAGAATGAAAGGTGTCCGTGCCCCATTCCGCTTGGCACCGCTTCAGGCGATTGCGCAGATACTCCCGATCGTCATCCAAAAATTTCTTCCTTTGGATGAAGTAAACAAACATCAGCCGATTCAGCATCAGCGACGCATACCAGGTACGGTCAAACTCCGACTGAATGCCGTCAATAAACTTAAGAAACTGCCCGTGTTCCTTCTCAAACTGCGTGAAAAACTTCTTGGTGACTTTTTCGACATCAAAGGCTTTTTTGACCCGCTGCGCTACCTCCACCAAGGTCAGCCGTTCTTCCTCGGCAAAGGCGATCGCCAACGCCTCCAATTTTTGCATCAACCGCTCAGCAGACTGCCCCACCTGATATTGCTCAAACCGAGGGGCTAAGGGTTTCCCCGGCTCCTGCCGCACCCACATCCAGGTTTGCTGAGTCTTGCCCGCATCCCCAAAAATCAATAGGTGAGACTTGCTGTAGTCCGTCAATTGGCGATCGAGCTTCACCCGAATTGGTCGCGCCGGAATCTCTGGGGTGAGGCACTGATAGACGATAAAGCCGCGCTTTTGGGCGATCGCCACCACTTCAAATGCCTCACCATCTACCTCAAAGGGCAGCATGACGCGATCAACCGTATCCCAGCCCAATTGTTCAATAAATAGGGACTCAAAATCAAATTGCTGGAGATACGTTTGGGCGCGTTGGCGATGGAGCAGCATTTTAAATCAACTCAAGCAGGGTTTCAATCAGTGGGAAAGCCAGGATCAAGCAGTTGCTCCAAACTGTAGGGACAGGTTTTCGGTAAATCTTCATAGTCTAGGGGAGTCTCCAGCCGTACAAGATCTAGACCTGCTTGATGCCCCTTAGCGATCGCCTCTGGCAAGTAGGACTTCAGGCTAGGATTATCTTCTAGAATGTCTTCTATTTCACGACGTTGGATTTGAATAGTAACTTGCCAGCTTTTACTGCGCTTTTCGGGTTGGTAGTCCCATTTCAGCAAGTGCCCAATCAAAACGCCGAGTCGGTTTCTAAGTTCCTGACGCTGTTGTTTTCCCAACGACTCAATTTCCTCTACCAAATTGGTAATATCTAGATGCTTAAAATCACCCTCCTTGAGCAAATTTGACTGCTCTAAAGTCCAGGCGTAAAAATCGGTTTCATAGAGATTGGATGGCATCTTAATTCTCCTCAGATACTTCCAGCCAAAAGTCAGCATTTAACATTTGTTCAATGGAGCGATCGCATGTCCATTCAGCAGGAAAAGTGATTTGAGGATATTCCTTCCGCACATTTTTTAGAGCAATTTGCCAAGCCTTATCAAAACTAATTTCCCATCGAGTGCTCAGGCTGGGAACGGCATCCAACAAAACTTCTAGCTCTCCTCGCTGAGTCCGAATCGTTCGTTCCCAACCGTTGTAGTCATCGGGTAAGTTTACATATAACCGTTTTAATAAGTGCTCTAATAAAACAATCAAGCGGCTGATCAATTCCTTTTTTTGAGAAATCCCCAACGCCTCTACCTCTTCAATCAAGTTTTCAATATCTAGATGGTCAAAGTCCCGTGCCTTAAGCTTGGCAACTGTGTCTTCTGACCACAGCAAAATATCCTGTTCGTAGAGGGAGGTTGAATTCTTGATTTGAGACATCAGGTTTTCTCCTTAAAAACATAAAATGATAGACACAACATCAAGCCTTGTTATAATCGCTAGGAAAATCAGGATCGAAAAGTTGTTCTTGCGTGTACGTACAATTTTCTGGCAAATCTGGATAATCCAAGGGAGTTTCGCGCACCACTAGGTCTAAGCCAGATTCATAGGCATCGGCGATCGCTTCTGGGAGATAAGGCTTGAGACTGGGGTTCTCCTTCAAGTGTCGTAAAATTTCCCGTCGTTGCTCTCGAATGGTTACTCGCCAGCTTTTGCTGCGCTTTTCGGGTTGATAGTTCCACTTGAGCAGATGCCCAATCAAAACACCGAGCCGATTTCGGAGTTCTTGCCGTTGCTGTTTGCCCAATGACTCCACTTCCTCCACCAGATTCACGATATCCAGGTTCTTTAAATC
>JARCMD010000141.1 GCA_030248885.1 Leptolyngbyaceae cyanobacterium MP9P1.79
CCCCATCACCCCATCACCCCTAACTTACGCCTCCATTCCATCCCTTGCAAAAACCGCGCCTGAAACCGCCCTAGAGACGCTTAAGAGCCGTTTATGCTATAATTCTGATGTATTTTGATGTTTCAAAGCTTCGACAGGGCTTTAGAACTGATTATAGGAGCGCTTTCTTATGACAAGTAGTTATGGTGCTGATCAGATTCAAGTGCTAGAAGGACTTGAGCCAGTCCGCAAGCGTCCAGGGATGTACATCGGCACCACGGGCCCACGGGGACTCCATCACTTAGTTTATGAGGTGGTTGATAATTCTGTTGATGAAGCGTTGGCTGGGCACTGTAAAAACATTGAAATCACCTTGAATGCAGATGGGTCTGCCACAGTGACTGATGATGGCCGGGGCATTCCTACGGATATTCATCCTCGCACGGGTAAATCAGCGCTGGAAACCGTGATGACGGTGCTTCATGCGGGAGGCAAGTTCGGTGGCGGTGGTTACAAAGTGTCCGGTGGCTTGCATGGAGTGGGGATCTCGGTCGTCAACGCGCTGTCAGAGTGGGTAGAGGTGACGGTTTGGCGCGAACAGCATGTCCACAAGCAACGCTTTGAGCGCGGCGTACCGATGACTGAATTGGTGAAGCAGCCGATAACGGAAATCAGAACTGGGACATCGGTATCCTTCAAACCCGACACACAGATTTTCTCGACGGGGATTGAGTTTGATTACACGACACTATCGGGTCGGCTGCGAGAACTGGCTTACCTCAATGCTGGTGTGCGAATTACCTTCACTGACCTGCGGTTGGAAATTCTGAAGAGCGATGAGCCGAAGGTGGAAGTTTACTTTCATGAGGGTGGTATTAAAGAATATATCGCTTACATAAACCGTGACAAACAGCCTCTGCACGAGGAAGTGATTTATGTCCAGGGAGAGCGGAATAATGTACAGCTAGAGGTTTCGCTGCAATGGTGTTCTGATGCTTATACCGATAATCTGTTGGGCTTCGCCAACAATATCCGCACGATCGATGGTGGAACGCACTTAGAAGGGTTGAAAGCGGTTCTAACTCGGACGTTTAATACGATCGCCCGTAAACGCAACAAGCTCAAGGACAGTGAGCCAAACTTGGCGGGGGAGAATATCCGCGAAGGCTTGACGGGAGTGATTTCAGTCAAAGTTCCTGACCCAGAGTTTGAGGGACAGACGAAAACCAAGTTGGGCAATACCGAAGTGCGGGGGATCGTGGATTCTCTAGTGGGTGAGGTGTTGACTGAATACTTGGAGTTTCGGCCAGCGGTCACCGATGCCATTCTGGAAAAAGCGATTCAAGCGTTCAATGCGGCCGAAGCGGCCCGCCGGGCGCGGGATTTGGTGCGCCGTAAGTCGGTGCTGGAGTCGTCTACCTTGCCGGGCAAGCTAGCGGATTGTAGTTCCCGTGACCCCAGAGAGTCCGAAATCTTTATTGTGGAAGGGGACTCGGCGGGGGGCAGTGCCAAGCAGGGGCGCGATCGGCGATTTCAAGCGATTCTGCCACTTAGGGGAAAAATCCTCAACATTGAGAAAACCGATGATGCCAAAATCTACAAGAATACCGAGATTCAAGCTCTCATTACTGCGTTGGGTCTGGGGATTAAGGGAGAAGAATTTGACAGCAGCCAACTCCGATACCACCGCATTTGCTTGATGACGGATGCTGATGTGGATGGGGCGCACATTCGGACGTTGCTACTGACCTTTTTCTATCGCTATCAACGGGCGATGGTTGAACAGGGATATGTCTATATTGCCTGTCCGCCGCTGTATAAGGTGGAGCGGGGGCGTAATCATTTCTATTGCTACACTGAGCGCGAACTCCAGGAAACCTTGGGTCAGTTTCCACCCAACGCCAACTACACGATTCAGCGCTTCAAAGGGTTGGGTGAAATGATGCCCCAGCAACTGTGGGACACGACAATGAACCCAGAAACCCGCACCTTGAAGCAGATTGAGATTGAAGATGCAGCGGAAGCCGATCGCATTTTCACAGTGCTAATGGGCGATCGGGTGGCTCCCCGGCGGGAGTTCATTGAAACCTACGGTCCCCGCTTGAACATGGCGGCTTTGGATATCTAAGCTTTGTTTGAAAACATAGCATTGGGGTTTTGCACCCTGAAAACCCCAGTGAAAAACTCCCTATTACAGGTAGAATCTTGGTATCTTTTCTATATATATTCCAAGTCTGTTATCGATCAATAGTTCCGACATTTTCGTGATCTCTAGCCCTCATCCCCCAACCCCTTCTCCCAGAAGGGGAGCAGGGGAGCCGGATTGAAGTCCCTCTCCCTGGGGAGAGGGATTTAGGCTTCGACGTGAGCGCTCAGCCGAACGGTGAGGGTCTATACTGGCTGCACAACAGGGTTTCCAGCACCTCCACAAAAACTGTCTAAAGTGTTGTTATCGATCGTAGCCCAGCTTGGTATAAGTGTCCTTACTGGTGTAAAGGCAACAGAGCCGAATGGCTAACCCGATAAACTTTTCAAGTTGTCCATCGTTGGCATATTCCATCGAATAACAGGGGATTGGATCTTGCTTGCCGATGCTTTCATCCTCAAAGTCTCGTGCAAAGGTGGTCGGCACCCAAATCTCCTGGGACTCGTACCGATCGCTGTATTTGGGTGCAACTACTTCTACCGTTGCTTCAGAATCACCCGTACTCAGGATATTGACCACGAGTTCTTCAGTGTTTCGCTCCCACACTGCACCCCATAATCCATCATTGCAATCCCCATCCCCTTCATTGAAGACCATACGTAATGGCAATACTGCGCCATCTAAGCCAATGACATCGAAGTCAAACCAATAATACCTTCCAATGTGGTTGAAATATTCTGCGGGGTTGTTCTCCTCCTGGGAATTCATGATGTGATGCTCAGGCATGTTAGGACAGTCTTGGTAAGCAGATGTCCTGCATGTGCCCAACAAGGCAACGGGACGAATCGGGATAAAGATTGCCTCGTCAGCAATGCCTGCATCGCTAAATGCATTCTTGAGAAATTTTGGGATTCCTGGTTTTAATTCATGTTCAAACGGTAGTAGCTCATTAATACAGGCTGGCCACATAACCTTTATCTCCTTAGGATCAGGAATTGAGTAGGTGCCAAAAGTTCGAGAACGGATTCGGCTTGCTTGAAAATGAGGGTATCAGCCCGGATGGTCTTGAGGGGGAGTTCTGAGGGACTCACTTTAGGGAGTTCAAGGGATTCGCCAAGGAGCCAACTTGCTAGATCGCTGGAGCAAGTTTCGGCTGGGAATTTGCAGATATGGTCGAATATAGTGCAAGCTTACCATCTACGGGAGCGTAGTAAAGAATTGCGTAAGCGATCGAGACACAGTAAGGACGATCGTCGCTGATGTGTAGATGAGACGAACTGTACCTTCCTAATATTGTCTCTTTAATATAGAGATCATTCTGTAGAAATAATTGGTGATCTAATTCAGCCTAAAACTCAGAAATAGGAACAGTAGATGAAAGCGATCGGATCTCTATTTTTATCGAAATCCGATCGCCCCTCACGGGTATAAACTACTCTCCGGTAATGGACAAGTTATCGACCCAGACTCTGGGACAAACGCCACCGGGGGTTAGTTCTGGTTTGTCTTCCACGAAAATGATGGAGTTCAGCAATTCCAGAAAATCGCCTGCCACAGTTGCGGACTCTATACTCCTCAGTTTGCCATTTTCCATCAACCACCCATCAAAGGGAAGCGAGAAAGAGCCTTGCAGCGCCCTGACTCCGGCATGGAGGGCTTGCAGATCATCAATTAAAATTACACCATCACTGCTCTCAAGAGCATAGGACTGGGCGGCGGGTTGACCGGGTAGAACGTGGTAGAAGTGAGAGCCGATCGACACCTTAGCGCCAATATTGGCATGTCCTGTTGGTTGGGTGTCTAGCCGCTTTGCAGTGCCAGCACTGTGCATAAAGCCTTGCAATACTCCCTCGGCAATCAATGGCACCCGACGCGTTGGTGTCCCTTCACCATCAAAGGCAGTAGCGGACACATTGGCAGGATGGAGGGCATCATCAAAGACCGAGAGTAGGGGAGAGGCGATCGGGGTTCCCAAGGATTCTGGGGTAGATAAACTCTGTTTGTCTAGGATGCTCTGGGCATTGAACAACACGCCGGAGAATGCACCTAGCAAACTTAAGAAAGCTTCTGGTGAGAACACAACCCGATACTTGCCTGTCTTAACAGGGCCATAATCGAGGTGGCTGATGGTCTTCTCAGCGGTTTCCTTCAGGCACCCTTGAATATCCAATTGCTCCAGAGTCCGACTGATGCGATAGGCTCCAGCGCTGCGAGGCTTTTTACCATCCTGCTCAGTTTTGCTGTAGAGGTAAACGGAGGAGTAGGAGCGGGCTTCGGTTCTCAAGGCACCCTCGCTGTTGAGGTAGAACCTGTCAAAATCCCGCTGGGCTAAACCGTTGTAGGGAACGCCCTTAATCGCGGGGTGAGCAGCGAGTAAATCGCGCTCGGCGGCAACTAATTGCTCAATCAGGTGGGAAACAGGAGCTTGGGGCGATTTTTCAGCCGTATGTTCCGTGATGGAGGAATCGATCGCTACCTTTGCTTCAGGGCTAAAGTCCGGCACATTTTCCTTGACCCCAAAGAAGCTGGCTTCATAGGCCATTTTCAATGCCAATTCAAGGCCAGTGCGATCGGTGTCGGTTGTTGTGGTCACTCCCATCGATTGCTCTGGATTCCAGACTCTCACGATTACACTGGAACGATTGGATGCTTTGACCTGCTTGGGTTTTCCCTGATCAACTTGGACATTGGTTTCATCGACACTGGAACCATAAATATCAAATTTGGTGATACCTAATTGTTGGGCGATCGACTGAGCAGAGGTTGTCAATTCATGGATGTTTGTCATAAGGCTCTTTGTAAGTAAGTAGAATGAAAATCTTTTTAGATACCAAAAACCGAGTTTCTAACCTAGATGCATTGGGTCATATAGCTTGAGGTCGTACAAAATACCCTTCAACTACTGAGTGAAGTTAAGTAGATCTTGCTTAAGAAATTGATGGCGACAATGTTGCCTCTGCACGGGCTTAAGGATTTGGAATCAAATAAGTTCCAAAAGTTCTAGATTCACTAAGGGCGAAGCATTCGGGCGAAAGCCTTAGAACTCAATCAGGGCCGTTTGCCGAATGCTTCGCCCCTACATTGGAACTGTTCTATATTATTCAATCCACAATCCTTGGTATCTTAGCTTTGATACAAGTCTCCCAACCTATCGGCCGCCAACGGTGATGGAGTCTACTTTGATGTGAGGCTGTCCGACAGTGGTATAAATACTGCCACTGATAGAGCCACAGAAGCCAGGAGCGAGGGCCAGATCTTGGGAACACATGGAAATCTTGTTCATAATTTCCTTGGCTTCTCCAATTAGGATGGCTCCCTTCAATGGCTTCGTGGGTTTGCCATTTTCAATCAAGTAGGCTTCATCGACTGAGAAGTTGAATTGCCCCGTTGGCCCGACGCTGCCGCCGCCCATGCGTTTGCAGTAAATGCCTTTTTCGATCGAAGCAAAAATGTCTTCCGTCGAATGATCCCCTGGGGCAATGTAGGTATTCCGCATTCGCGAAGCCGCCGCATAGGTATAGTTCTGGCGACGACCGCTGCCTGTTCTGGGGTGTCCGGTGCGTATCGACCCTGCGCGATCGGCTAGGAAGTTTTTCAGGATACCTTTTTCAATCAACAAGGTTCTTTGCACGGGCATTCCTTCATCATCCATGTCAATCGTGCCAAAGGCGCTGGCGGAAAGCCCTTCATCCCAGGCCGTCAAGCTTTCATGGGCAATTTTTTCGCCTTTTTTGTCGGCAAAGGGAGTGGTATTTTGCTCAATTTGCGTGGTTTCTAGCAAGTGACCGCAGGCTTCATGGAAGATGACTCCGCCGAATTGGTTGGCCATGACGATCGGATAAATGCCCGATTCTACATAGTCGGCATAGAGCATTTGCCCCGCAACCTGGGCCACTTCTTCAGCGCTAGCGTTGAAATCCCAGCTACGCAGGAAGTTGGGATCGCTGGTGTTGCCAACCCGATCGCCGATCGAGGAGCGGTGGGCACCATCGGCACAGAGCAAGTTGTAGCCCACGGATTGGGTGAGGCGAATGTCTCTGGCAAAGGTGCCATCACTGGAGGCGACTAGCACTTCCTGCCAATCTCTGAAATAGGTGGCGCGGCGGGATTGGATGTGGGTCGCTTTCAAGTTCAGGGCGGCGTTTGCGTCCAGCAGCACTTCACCCATTTCCCGCATGGAGCTACAAGCAGCCAGCCAGCCTTCTTTGCCTCTGAGTTGGGCATAGTCTCGCAGCGGTTCTAGATTGATTTCAGGAATGTAGGCAGCGGGAGCAGGAAGTTGTAGCCCCAGGATGGAAAGCCCCTTTTCCAGGGCGGATTTCAGTCCCGTAAAGGAGAGGTCGTTGGTGCTGACGTAGCAATCTGCTTTGCCCCGAAACACCCGCACCCCAGCGCCGGTGGATAGGCGGGGGGAAATGCTGGTAATGGTGTCGTCTTCAGCTAGGCAACTAATGTAGTTCTCTCGTTCCAAGAAAAACTCAACGAAGTCAGCCCCTGCTGCCCGCCCCAAGCCTAGTAAGGTGGAGAGCGGCGCTTCCCAGGTCAGGTCGAAACGATCGGGGGTGGAGGTGTAATGGAGCGTTGGCAGTTCTTTCGACAGCAGCAAGGTACTTTGCATAGGAAGTTCGGTAGGCGTTCAAACGTTATTCCAGGTTAACTTAAATCCCGCTGGGACGACTGAGGTTGCGATCGGCAGTCTTTAGGAGATTTCCAGAAAAGGTTATACCAGGCACCGGAAGGGCGAAGCATTTGGGCGAGAACCTTTGGAACTCAATCAAGTTCTTTTACCAAATGCTTCGCCCCTACAGGGGTAACATCTTTCTCAGAAATCTCATTCACTAGCGAGATTGCGCTGGCGCTTAATTAGCCACAAAAGAATGACTCCACCAACGCTCAGCAACAACCACTCTTCTGGCTCTGGCACCCCCGACACATCCGTACTGAGGGGATTTGAGGGTTTTGTGAGTTCCTCATTCCCCGTTTCCACTTCGCGATCGAAGCGGTCTTTTTGCTGCTCTGCTTTTTTCAGTTCCTCCCGTTGCTGATCGTTGACCAGCACGATCATGGAGGAGTAGGGCGTAACGATGCTGGACTGTTTGGCGATTTGATGAATGGCATCCAACTGTTCAGGGCGATCGAGCTTCACCGTTTTGCTGAGTCCTGTGATCAGTTGTCGCGCTGCCAGAGCTTGGAAGCCTTCTTTAGTAGAAGCTGTTTTTGCTAATGTTGGATTCGATCGCCAGGTATAGCCGTCGATGACATTGATGGAGGTGGCAGGATTGGCTTGGGCCAGTTTTGCCTGGGTTGCCGATCGCTGTAACAAGTCCGCAATCTGTGTAGATACCGCGCCGCCACTGTCCTGGATGACTTTTAGGGTTTCGTCATCGTAGCCGGGAGGCAAGGTATTACCCAGATGCACCATTAACACTGGGGCTATCATCGCTGGTAGTTTGGCTTCATCGTCGGATAGCTCATAGCTGCCTTCATCGGTGATGACTAGGACTGCATCATAGGATTTATTGGTCTTGAGTTGTCCCTTAAGTTGACTATATTGCTGTAATACCTCCTTCAGTTGGAGTTTACCGTAGAAGTTGAGGGCGGTCAGGTTGCTTACGTCTATGTTTCTCAAATCACCCAATTGTGTTGGTTTGAGGCTAGAAGCCGCTGTGAGATAGACATCGGCGCTGTTTGCCTTCAGAACATTTGCTTTCAGCCAGGTGAGAGCTTCGGTCATCGGCGCAAGATGGGCTGCCATACTGCGGGAGGTGTCGAGGACAACGGCGAAGCGCTGACCCTTTGGCAAGATGTAGGCTGAAGGGGCGATCGGTTCCACATGAGTCTGGTAGCCTGATGCAAAGTCCACACTATGCTGCTGAGGCTGAGACTGGCGGGTCATCTTCAGCGCTGGAGGCAACCAGACATTGGGGAGCGGCTGCCACCAAGAAGATGTTAGTTTTTTGCCCTGATAGGTGCGATCGGTCGCTGTCGTCCAGTAGATATTGCGCTTCTCGGTCAGGTGCGGCAATGCCCAGCCATCGGGTTGCGCCATAACTTTATAGGTGAGCCATAGGTGCATTTGGTCTGGTTTATAGCCCTGGAGTTTTTCATCAAATAAGAGACGATTGACCGGAATGGGAAAGGCGCGCAAGCGATACTGGCGCGGGCCAACCTGCTCCAGCAAGGCGGGGTCTACTCGTTCTTGCACCTGATTGTTATAAACCTGCTGGGCTGCCCCTCTGGGGGAAACCGTATAAGTGAAGCGCTTAGTTTTGTCATTGGTATCACCTAGCCATAACCCAGTTACGGCGGCACTTTCGGGCAACGAGAAGTAGTAGAAAATCTCTTGCAGGTCAGGGGTTTGGTTTTCGTAAGCTTCGTGGAGTTCCACCTCTGCCCAATCGCCCTGTTCCACGACAGTAATGTCTTGTTTTGCCAACCACACCTTTTGCTGATTGACATTTAGCACCCCGGCTTTGGCTTCTTGGCGGTTGTAGGTAGATTGCAGCGCTCGTTCGATCGCCGATCGCTCATTGCGTTGGATAGGGGCATCAAAAAATTCGGCGTAAAGTTGGGCGGCTTGTTCACTTTCAGCCCGATCGCCTTGGTATAAAAAGGGTGACATCAGCCCGTTATAAACCTGTTGCAGGGAACCAGTCACCGTATCAGGCAAGCCAAACATAGCCTGGTACATCACCTGAATATTGTTGCTTTCCTGCCATGTGCTGAGGTAGCGATAGGGCATCAGGTAAGCATTCACCAAGCCTTGGCGAATTGTCTCGGAGTGTTTGAGACGAGTCAGAATTTGGCGGGTGTCTGGGGTGGAACTGCTGAGGAAGTCGAGGGCTGGCACTTGGGGTTGTTGTTGCAGGGCCCCAAACATGAATAGCCAGATCGCAAGCGTAGAACCTGCTGTCAAGGCTGTTTTACCCCAGCCAAATTGGGCGGCAAAGGTGCGAGAAATTCTGCGCCAAGACTGCACATAGAGGGCTGTGAGAACAGGCGGCATCGCCACAAACAATCCACAACTCAGCACAAAAAGCCCCAAAAATAGGAAGACTCCCATAATTGCACTTTGGGGACTGTAGATGAAAGCATTCCACAGAACTCCGAGCCAGTTGAATCTAAAGAATCCAACAACTAGCCATGTTCCCAAAGGTATGGCGTAAAACAACAGGAGCGCTCCGACCCACAGCCCGATTAACAACATAAGGGTGTGGCAAACCAGTTGTAAACCTGCTAGAGCCTTTTGGTAACTGGAAGACAGACCCTCACGCCGACCCAGATAGCCAAAGAGAAACTCCCCACCAAAGGCGAGAATACATAATCCCAAGGTTCCTAACACTTGGGAACTGGCAGCAGTAACTTCTCGAATGAAGAATAAGCGGATTAAACACAGCAGGAATAGGGGTGCTTCTACCCCATAGAAAAGCCGCATGAGTTGTCCCGGTTTGTTGGCGAATCCTTCCGCTGCAACGATCGCACAACCCAGGGGCACAACAACCAGCGTTACTAAAGTCAACAGAAAATCCAGGGGTACCCGCCCTAGGAAGACTTCTGCCAGCAGAATTATTGTGAAGGGAAGGATTCCCATATACGCAACACTGAGAAACGCTGCGTTCCAAAACCAGAAAATGAAATAGAACAATCCGTTAAGTAACTTTCTCATGGTTTTAGCCCTTCGTTGATGTTAATTGGTGGGCGATCGTCTCTCGTATCGTCTTGGCAAAGGTCTGTACTTGTTGGCTGTTAGGTTGCTGGGGGCGATCGAATAACACCGATACCATCACCCAGGTTTGATTGGGGTGTTTCATCTCGCTCCAGAGGCGCGATAGGAAATCATCCGTCACCTGTTGACCCGACTGGAACCAGTAGACAGCGGACAACTGGCCCTTTTCCAGGGAAAGCCAGCGCACAGGCATCGTCGCAGTTAGTTGCTCTGATTTCATCTGGTCTACCCGAAGTCCATTGCCTGCATAACATAACTCTGGGGAGTGAAATGCCTGCCAAGAGTTACCCGATACCAGCAACATAGAACCTGATAGATTCCCTGATGTAAAGCGTAACTTTTGGGGCACTGCATCGGGGTAGCTGCTGAAGAATCGTTGCTCGGCTGGAGTCAGGGGCAAGCGATCGGGCGCAATTTGCCCCGGAAGCTGGATGGGCGCAATCGCCGCTGCCGCCTTCTGCACCTGATGCAATTGGGGCAAACCTCCCAGGAGGGCAACAGCTAGCAAGAGGGCAATCAGTTGTTGAGGAAAGTGCGGTGTCAGGTTTATAGCAGAGGGTGTGGGGGAGGTATAATCCTCAACTCCCAACTCTAGACTTTTAGGTTGACTTTTGGGGACTCTTTGCAGTAGCAGCCACGTTAAGCCACAGGCACCTACAAAGCCCAGCACTCCCAAGGGCAGATGTAAAACTTCAGCAAGATCCCGCTGCCGCAAAACATAGGTGACCAGCACTAATACCAGGACACGCATGATATTGGCGTAGATGAGGAAGCCAAGATTGGCAGCGCCCACCAGTAGCCAGCGCATCCCAATTTGTCTGCGCTCTAGCCATGTTGCCACTAGCAGCAACAAGGTTCCAACCCACAGGCTTTTGAGTCCGCTACAGGGCAAATCAACATGGGCAATCCCATTCTCCAACACAATAATGTCGTTGGACGAAATGGCGACGATGTGCCACAGGGACAAAAATCGTTCGACGGCTTGGGCAGTCAGCACCCGTGCAGGGAACCCCAATCCGCTCCCCAACTGGACGTTGAAGGGCAGCAGACAGGTGACGACGATCGCCGCAGGTAACCCCCTCTGCCAGGTAGCCGGGGCGATGAACAAGCCCAGTAGCCCGTAGCTCCCCAAAATAAACAGCAGGATTGTGATTTGTTCGATGCCCACCAACCAGTGCAGGATGGCGGCGATCGTTCCTGACCCTAGCATCAAGATCAGCGGGTACGATCGCCACACCAGTCGCGGTGATAGGTCAGGCTGGTCTGGTTTTGCGTCAGTGAGAATTTTGTGGCGGAGTGCCTGCACCAATAGCAGAATAATTCCGGCTCCCATCAGGGCTAAGTTGAAGCGAGACATGGCGGCGATCGATCGCCAAAGCCACCCCACAGACCCCGCGTTTGCGCCAAACCAAACTACCACGAGCAAGATGCTACCCCAGCCTATCCACTGTTGCGGGGAGTTCTCTGAATCACGCTTCTCTAAATCACTCTGAGTATTCGATCGCTGACTGACACGCATAATTCCTCTAACTTACTCAAGAACTCCAATCAAAACCCAATTGATTCTACTCTCACAACAAGGGGCTTAAGCCCCTTGCCTGTACCCTGTAAGAATTAAGAAATGCTGTACAACACATGAATCAGGACAAGCATAAAGTCAGGTAGACCCTCACCTCCCTAATGGAGATTTACCGAAACATAAGAGAAATTGTCATTAAAGTTCACAGGTTTCTAAGATTGCTCCAACCCCCAATTCCAAATAAATCGCGTAAAACTCAGGGACGATCGGGATGGGCTTGGTATGCTGGGTAGCATCGTTCCTGATTTACTGGGTACTCTCACTGCCATCTTGTTATGACCCCTATCTATTGCAGCCAGAAACACGAAAACCCTGCTGGAAGTCGCTTCTGTCATCTCTGTGGTGAAAAGATTCAGCCCCCTGAGCAAAATGGAGCCTATCAGGGTAAAACCTTGGGCGATCGTTACCGCGTGATTCGGGAACTGGGGCACGGTGGCTTTGGGCGTACTTATTTAGCAGAGGATATTAATCGGTTCAATGAACCCTGCGTCCTGAAAGAGTTTGCACCCCAGGCTCAAGGCTCCTATGCGCTACAAAAAGCTGAAGAATTATTTGAACGGGAGGCGGGTGTCCTCTACAAACTGCGGCATCCCCAAATTCCGCAATTTCGGGAGCTATTTCGGGCGCAAGTTGACGGTAAGGGACGGTTATTCCTGGTACAGGATTTTGTTGACGGGCAAACCTACCACGCTCTGCTGAACGATCGCCGACGGCAGGGACAACGCTTCAGTGAAGCAGAAGCCACCCAACTTCTGCTGCAAATCTTGCCCATTTTGGCATACATCCATCAGTTTGGGGTGATTCATCGGGATATTTCTCCTGACAACTTGATGCTAAGACGGGCTGATGCGCTGCCCGTGTTGATTGACTTTGGGGGGGTGAAGCAAGTAGCTGCGGCGGTGGAATCCCAGCTTGCCAGTGATCCCGCCCATGCCAATAGCTCTGCTCCGGGGACTCGCCTGGGCAAAATTGGCTATGCTCCCGATGAACAAATGCAAATGGGAGTTGCAACTCCAAGCAGCGATTTGTATGCGTTGGGGGTCACGGTGCTGGTGTTGTTGACGGGGCGAGAACCGAGGGATTTACTGGATGCCAACACGCTGACGTGGACATGGGAGCGGGAGGTGAGCCTGAGTCCCCATCTGGCGGCGGTGATGCACAAGTTGCTGGCCCATCGACCCCACGATCGCTACCAGTCAGCGCGGGACGTTCTCCAAGCGCTAACGGGTGTTGCTCCTACTGTCAGCTATGCCCCAACTCAAGCTCCTGTGAACCAAGTGCCCACTGTCTATCCGTCGATCGCAGCTACCCAAGCAGCCACCCCTCCCCTTGTCCATGCACCGCTGGCTGTGCCGCACCAACAACCCAGTGCAGGGCAGTCGGGGCAAGGGCGATCGGGGATGTCACCTGTGCTGATTGGATTACTGATTCTGGGAGTGGGGTTGGGAAGCTGGGGCATCAGTACGAAACTGCTGGGCAAGCAACAGTCCGTAAAACCTACCCCATCCCCCATAGCCACCGCTGAGCCTAGCCCCACGTCACCGGAATACTCGGCTGCTGAGGAAGCCCGCAAAGAGGCTTTGGGCAAGCGGCGGCGCAGTTTGGGAATTGATTACACCTTTTTCATTAGTCTCGTTAATTCCACGTTTTACGCAGAGCATAATAGTTTGAACGGGCGTTCCCTGAGTACGGGCACTGAGGATGAGGGATTACGGACAGAGTGGGATCAGACAGCCGATCGGTTGCTGTCCCAGCTAGAGACGCTGTCGGTGGAGAGTCGGGGCAAACTGGGGAAATACACTCAAGCAGACCGCGATCGATGGAGTCCTGTGGCCAATCGAGCCTTCCTCAGTAGCCGTGCCTTCACTGACTTGGTAGATGCTAGATTTTTCGCCCTTTTCCCCAACCAGCGAGAGCAAAACTTCATCAATCAGCCTATTGGTCAGGTGTGGTATGCGATCGGGGCTGACGAAATCAAGGCAATTCAGGCAGGCACGGCGTTAGAGAAAATCGTGTTTGATCCAGGAGCGTATAGTAAACAGGTCACGGGCACCCTCAAACCTGGAGAGGCCAAGGCGTTCATCGCGTCCCTAACAGAAGGGCAACTGGTACGGGTGAGCTTACAAGCCGACTCCAAAGTCAAGCTGACAATTTACCCGCCCACAAGCAGTCTGCCGCCACTGCTGAAGTCGTCCTCTGAGCGAACGTGGTCGAACAAGTTGGTAAAGTCGGGTTACTACGAATTTGTGCTGGTGTCGGAAGCCTCAAATGCAGCCTCCTACACGTTTGATGTTGCCGCAGACAATGTAACTGCCGCTCCAGAAACCCCATCTCCAGAACCTTCATCACCGCCAGAAGATTCACCCCCTCTTGTACCGGAGATCACTGAAGCGGAGTGATAGGGCAGGCTTGAGGCAGGGAACGATCCTCACCTACTTCAGATTTTGAGGCAGGGGTGGGATGGGTTTTGCAACGGTGGGGATCGATCGCAACGGTTGGTCGTTGGCCATGTAGTAGGCCATGTAGAGAACATTCTGTCGCTGCTCATCCAAATAGAGATTGGGCAATTCTTGCTGACGTTCTCTGGCGACAAAGCTAACGGTGTATATCATGTTGTCCTGTTCCCACATGACTGAGGAGAAAGGGTAGGCGGGATTTTGTCGCGGCCCTTCCAGCAGGTAGCCCAGGAGTCCTTTACCTAGTTTGATGGGTGTGGCGGCAGCTTTATGCTTTTGCAGGTCGCGTTGGGCGTTGGCAGAGTCCTTTTCATCCACTGAGAAGGTGCCGACTAAACAGGGTTGGGGATCGGTCTCGCAGGTGAACAATCCTACGGTCAGTCCTGATGGAGTGGTTGAGGGAAAGACTTTCACAATCAGGTCACTGGACTTGATTCTGGCGCTACTCTCTAACCTGACTTGGGAGGGCAGGCGCATTGTCCAACCCAGCGGTAAATTACTCCTGATGTCATCCACATAGGGCAAGAAAATCTGGTCAGGGATGGCAAAGGCTTTTCCTGTGCCTCCAACAATCATCAGAGCGATCGGCACGGCTAGCCAATGGTATTTCAACTTGAATTTCAACATAAGTAGCGCCTCTGCTTAATGAATAGTTGACAAGTCATCATTCTAGAACAGGAGTGCTTTGCCGATCGCTAGTGCAGCTTGGCAAAAGTTTTTGACCAGGTAGGGGATGGTTTTGAGTTTTGGGTTTTGAGTGCTACTCACTTACTTCTTGTCTCGTCGAGGGACTACTGTGCCAGGACTAATGCTTCCTCCAATCGCGGCTGATCTAGTCCCCGATCGTGAAGCAACACCCAGGATTGCATGAGGTCTGGCCCTTGGAGTGATCCTGTTAACGCTGCCCGCAACGATCGCATCACCCTTCGGTGCGTTGTAAATTGAAGTGGTCGCGGAGATACTTTAGCGTTGTTTGTTCAGATGTCGGAATCGTTTGCACCATAGCACTTTTAGAGCCAACCCGTTGTTCCTTCAGCCTAGACGATCGTGGCTTTTGGTGGAAGTGCGATCGTCCCGGCTCTAATCAGCCAGGTTCAAGTTGCTGGCTAAAGTTTGGTTATGATGCTCAAGGTTTATGACGATAGGATGGAGGTGTTGCTTAATCCACGTATTAGCTATGAATTATCAAGACATTATCACTCTGGAACCGGGAAAACGGAGTGGCAAACCCTGCATCCGAGGAATGCGGATTACGGTTTATGACGTGTTGTCTTACCTTGCCTCTGGCATGACAGTCGCGGAAATTTTGGCTGACTTTCCTTACCTCACCCACAAGGATATTTTGGCTTGCCTCAGCTATGCCGCCGATCGCGAACAAAAAACCTTGACGATCGCCGCATGACATTCTTGTTTGATCACAATCTCTCTCCTCAGTTGATCGATCGGCTGGCTGACCTTTACCCACAGTCGCAACACGTCTTTTTGCTGGGTATGGAGCAAGCGACCGATCGACAAATCTGGAACTATGCCAAACAGAACACACTCATTATCGTTACAAGAGACTCGGATTACAGTGATCTCAGCGTTGTGCTTGGCTTTCCACCTAAAGTTATCTGGATACGGCGTGGCAACTGTTCTACTCAGACAATCGAGACTATTTTGCGATCGGCAACAGGTGTGATTGATGGATTTGTCTGTAGCTCATTGCTTGGAGTATTAACTCTTTGTTAGAAAGAAACTGGACTAACAAGTTACATTTTGTCTGTATTAAACCAAACCATTGAGGGTGTCTTTTCTTAACTATGTGACGATCGTGGCGTTTGGTGGAGGGGCGATCGTTCTACATTCTCATTAAAATAGGCATCAAAGCGGGGTGCATCTCACTTTTGCAGATCTCCGATTCGCCCTCATCCCCAACCCTTCTCCCTAGGGAGAAGGG
>JARCMD010000142.1 GCA_030248885.1 Leptolyngbyaceae cyanobacterium MP9P1.79
AGAAGGGTGAAGGGTGAGGTTAGAAGGGTGAAGGGTGAGGTTAGAAGGGTGAAGTCGGAACCCGTTTGCTCTGGTGTTTCAATATTCTCTTGCTTAAAATGTTGAGGTGATTTGCGTGGTGAATTGCTATGTCTGACAAAAATAGGGTTGGAGTTAAGCGTCTTGGGCTATTTGTGATGCTGGCTGCGATCGTGGTGGCAGTGTCGGGGCTAGTGATTTGGCGACAAATCAACCTTGTTAAGACTGACAATGATCCAAAAAGTGCTGAAGTTGAACAGAGGAACGCGCAAAAAGCGATCGAGGATTACACTCAGGCACTCGAACTCAATCCCAACGATGCTACAGGTTACTTCCACCGGGGGCTTATTTATACTAGGCAAGGGAATTTCCAGAAGGCGATCGAGGACTACAACCAGGCAATTAAACTCAAGCCTAATTTTGGCGAGGCTTACAATACCCGGGGAAGTGCTTACTTCAGGCAGGGAAACTCACAAAAGGCGATCGAGGATTACACTCAGGCAATTAAACTCAATCCCAGCGATGCCGAAGCTTACTTCGACCGGGGGCTTGCTTACGCTAAGCAAGGGAACGTCCAGAAGGCGATCGAGGATTATACTCAGACAATTAAACTCCGACCTAACTTTGCTGAAGCTTACTCCAACCGGGGGGTTGCTTATGCTAAGCAAGGGAACGTCCAGCAAGCGATCGAGGATTATACTCAGGCAATTAAACTCGATCCTTACTATGCTGAAGCTTACTACAACCGAGGAATTGCTTACTATAACCAGGGCAACTCTCAGAGAGCGATCGAGGATTATACTCAGGCAATTAAACTCCGACCTAACTTTGCTAAAGCTTACTCCAACCGGGGGGCTACTTACGTTAATAAAGGGAATTTCCAGAAGGCGATCGAGGACTTTAATCAGGCAATTAAACTTGATCCTTACTATGGCTGGGCTTATTACAATCGAGGACTGGCTTACCGCGAAAAAGGCGACAATCAAAGCGCGGCTAAGGATTTGAGAAGGGCTTTGGAATTAACGCAAGATCCAGCATTACAACAACTTGCTGAACAGGAACTTCGGGAGTTGGGAGTGCAGTAGGGTTTTTGGTGAGGGAACTGCTTTTAGTAGCTTGGCAACAAACGAGCAGTCCATCATCTCTAACCATTCGGCACCCCTGCAACTTGCCTCACCCATCAACGTTTGGTTAAAGGCGGCAAACTCAAAGTCCTCTTTGTAGTGTCGGCGGTAGGTGCGCTCGTTCAACTCGTTATATCGACTCAGGTTGGTAAAGTTGACTTTGCCACACACCATCAAGATTGTGGAGAATAAGCTCACTAAGAATTTCGTTTGCGGTTTGCGAAATTGCCCACTTCGGTTAGCAAGCTTTGTACAATAATTTCCATATAGCTACCCTTCTGGTGCGTTTGTGATTATTTGCACCCTAATCCATGGGTAGCTTTTTTGTCAAAAAACTGTCCGGACTATTATTAGGGAATTGGGACTAGAAATTCCATAAATTCCAGATCTGGTAGGGGAAATGCACATCTAACCCTCGAATGGACTATTTAAGCGTTGAGTCCTTTCCGCTATAGTCCTTAGTGGGAAACTTCGTTGGAGTGTGGGTCAATGTTTGTAAATCATTGGCGATCGGTAGGCAAATTATTTGCATTCATCACCGCTGTTGTGTTGGTGCTGGGCTTGGCGGGGTGTGACGATCGGTCGGTAGCGGTGGGGACTTCAGGAAATGCCACTAAGCTTTCCAGCAGAGTCTCAGAGGTGTCGCCTCCAGAGGTGATTCAGGAATTGCGGCAGATGTTGGAGGTCTACCAGCCCCAAGTGACGATCGCAACTCCGAAGCCGAATGAAGTTTTGCAGGACGATCGCGTTTCTGTGCAATTCCAAGTCCAAGACTTGCCCATCTTTAAGGATGCTGACTTGGGTCTAGGTCCCCATCTTCATGTCGTTTTAGATAACGAACCTTATAAGGCGGTTTACGATGTCAGCCAGCCATTTGTGTTTTCAGACGTGGCCCCTGGCACCCACACGCTGAGAGTTTTTGCGTCCCGTCCCTGGCATGAAAGCTTTAAAAATGAGGGTGCTTATGCCCAAACTACCTTTCATGTCTTTACGAAAACCCAGGATAATCAGCCCGATGCTGCTTTGCCCTTGTTGACTTACAGCCGTCCGGTGGGAACTTATGGCGCTGAGCCAGTCATGCTGGATTTTTACCTCACCAATGCGCCTCTACATCTGGTGGCAGAAAAATCAGGGGATGAGATTCCTGATTGGCGGATTCGTTGCACGGTCAATGGGGAAAGTTTTGTGGTCGATCGCTGGCAGCCTCTGTACCTAAAAGGTTTCAAGCTGGGGAAAAACTGGGTGCAGATCGAGTTCTTGGATGAGCAAGGCAACTCTGTCAAAAATGTGTTTAACAATACAGTGCGGCTGATTAATTACGAGTCCAAGGGGAAAGATACGCTTTCTAAATTAGTGCGGGGAGAGTTGACGATCGCCCAAGCACGGGGCATTGTTGATCCCACTTACCGCCCGGAAGTTGCCGCGCCATCACCCAGCCTGTCGCCTCTGGCTAACCCAACTCTCACTCCTAGCCCTACGCCTCTAGTTCAAAAAACTCCCAAGCCGGAACCTGTGACCACGGTGGAACCTGCACCCCCTTTAGAGCCGATCGAGGCTCAGGAGGTAACCCCGACTCTAGCTCCGGTGCCCTCCCTCACTGGAAAGACTGAGACGATGCCTGCACCTGTATTGGAGGAAATGCCAAAGGAAGCACCAGAGGAACCAGCGGAGGTGGTGCAGCCAACACCTAGGGAGAAAAAGCTAGGAAGGCGATCGGGACGGTTTCGTCGTCCAACCCTTAGCCCAGAGGTAGCCTCGCCCCTACCTTCATCGTTACCAGAAATATTAGAGGAGCCATCCTCAGTTCCTGAGAGTTCTGTGCTGGTTGATCCTAAGCCAGTCACTTCAGGCGTAAGGGAGAATAATCCTTAATCTATTCAGCCAACGATTAATTAAGGGTTTAAGCACCTGGAATTGCGTTGTGATTAGAATCACTTAAGGCAGATGACTCCGATCGCCTCTATGGAGTGATTAAGCATCCATACTTATAAGTGACTCAAATCTAGCCGAGTCATCAACAGGGAACACATTATTTACCGACAGCTTCCAGATGGAGACTGTCGGTTTTTTGTGTCTAAGAGCCTTGTAACGAAAAAGAGGTGAGATGATGACTGATCTAGGTCACCCAAGTATCAAAAAATACAACAGAGGTGGCGATCGACAGTTTGGAGTGGTTTTATTGTCACCATCGATTCAAGTTTGTTCGTTGTGCTATTGATCAGCACGATTTCAAACCAATTTCAGACCTCGAATTTGAACAGCGTTGTAGTTGGTTGTTCTATGAAAAGCCAGGAAGCTTGCTCTGAGAGCGCTGCGTCCCTAATTGATTGTTGTATGCAGTTCTTTCTGTAGAGAGTAATTTTGGGATGTTTTCGATTCTCTGTCTTTAGGACGAGGACAGGGGCGAGGGGATCATTTAACGATGTTTCAGGAAAATTGCCGATGGTCTCTTTTAAGACTTTCTATTCCGTGGACTGCGTACTCAGAAATTTACTTAGTGACCGTCACAACTAAGTGTAAAATTTTTCAGAATTGTGACCTTAACACAACCCTGATAACCCCTAAATCTTGATGATTATTTCATTGTTTCCTGTGACTGCTTCATCATTCCTTTACGTATAACCACTTACTTAGTCGTTACGGTAATTGCATAGAGCGATGGTTATTGACTCATGCAGGATCTAAAACTGCCCTCTCCAGGGCAAAGGCTACCGTCTCGTTCATTTGTGTCTAATCTGCTTATTACCGCAGTCAGTCTAGTCCTACTTGTTTGGGCTGGGCGACTGCTCCAAGCTAGGCTGACATCTGTCGTCAGTATTGATGCGGTCATCAGTGGGGCGATCGTGGATGTCAAAGCTCCTGAACAGGGAGTGGTGACTAAAATGACCCTGGCTACGGGGGATGCAGTGGTGCTTGAGCAACCTCTATTGGTGCTGAAGAACGACCTGGTTAGTGAGCTTCAGTTCAAGGAAATCAATACTCGCTTAGGTGACCGCAGAGCGGAGTTACAGCGGGCCCAAACCCAGTTAGATCAACTTTTTCTCTTAGCTCAGAGCGCTGACACTGATAATCAGACGCAGTATCGGTTTGAGAATAGAGCCGCTCAGGGAGCGATCGATGAGATGCTCTCGGACTCACAGGAAGCCAAATCCAAATTGGCATTGGCTCAGAAGGCTCATGATAGAGCAGCAGCATTGCAGGCAGAAGGGGTCATATCCCAAGAAAGCTTAGATATTGCGAATGCAGAAGTGGAGCAGCAGCGAGCTAAATTTGACAGTACCCAGAATCGGTTGTCTACTCTACGGGCAAATCAGCAAGCAGTGGAGCAAGGTTTGACACTGGACAGAACTCGGAGCAACTACGATCCCCGAATTCGCTTGCAAGAGTTAAATATGCAGATTAGCGATCAGCGGCAGGTGGTGCAAAGTTTACAACAGGGCATTGCGGATACTGGGACTGAGCTAGCTCAAGCTAGGCAGGATGCGGAGCGGAAGCAGGAAATCCCAATTAAGGCAGCGACTGCTGGGGTGATTTGGAGCTTGTCTGTCCGCCCTGGAACCTATGTGCAGCGCGGCGAATCTTTGGGGCAGTTGTTGGATTGTAGCAATCGCTGGGTCGATGCCATTGTCGATGAAGGGATGTTGCGATCGTTGCAAATTGGCACACCTGCTGCGATCGAACTGTACGGGGATACTGCTCAATCTTTGCAAGGAAAAATTAGCATGATTCGTCCTGGATTGGGGCGATTGACGACCCCTGGTGGAGATGTGGCTCTACCCATGCCTGCCAACACGCCCCGTAAAGCTCAGGTGCGGGTCATGATCGCTCCAAATAACGAGCCGGAGAGCCAGCGGCGGCTTTGTTATGTCGGGCACACTGCCAAAGTTACGTTTGATATTCGCAAATAGTTGTTGCAGAAGCGTAGGTTCCACCCTCAATACTCAATTCTGATCATCTTTAAGGTTCAGGATTCAGTCAGAGTTTAGTGCAATGGACGCGCAATTAGTCAAGTTACTCCTGAAACTCATCACTAACTCCCATGCGTCTCATCTCTAAGCCAGCTCAATTATCCCAACCGATCGATCCCATCCGCCCTGCTCCACCGCCTGCACTGAGCCAAAAGCCCGGAGCAGCTCAGCAACATATTTCACCTTGGGTTTGGCGGCTGTTTATTGCCAGTGTCCTTTTGTGGTTTGGTGTGCTGCTCACTACGGCCTGGAGACCTGTGTTGGTTCCTCCAGAGATTGGCAATCCGGCAATTTTGCCCCCACTACCTAGTTTTTTGCAGGTGCCAGAGGAGCTAGAAAGACTATGGCTGCCCACAATAATTGTTTTGGGATTGTGCATTGTCCTACGGTGGATTAAGCCAACTAATCCCACCCGATTGGTCGTCCGGGGTGTGATGGCATTTGTGGCAATTCGCTACCTAGTTTGGCGATCGTTAGTCACACTGAACGTTTCACACTGGCTGAGCATTACCCTCAGCTTGGTCTTTTTTGCCAATGAGATTGTGTGGATTAGTTCCTACTTGCTCTACTTTTTGCAATCGACGTGGACGACTGAGAAACGCCGCCGAATGGAGGCCGATCGCTACTCCCAGGCGGTGTTGGCAGGAGACTATTTGCCGTGGGTGGATGTGTTTATTCCCAGCTATAAAGAGCCAGATTTTATTGTGCGGCGAACGGCGATCGGGTGTCAGGCAATGGATTACCCCAACAAGACGATTTATATTTTGGATGACACACGCCGTCCAAACATTAAAGCTTTGGCGGAGGAACTGGGATGCAAGTACATTACCCGTCCTGACAATAAACACGCCAAGGCAGGGAACCTGAATAACGCATTACCGCAGACGGATGGGGAATTGATCACCATTATGGATGCTGACTTTGTGCCTTTCCGACATTTTTTGACGCGCGTGGTTGGCTTTTTTCAGAATTCTGAAATTGACTTAGTGCAAACGCCTCAGCACTTTTACAATCCCGACTATCATGCTCGTAACTTGGGCTTAGATAGCTTCCTGCCCAACGATATGGAACACTTTTTTGGGTTTGTGCAACCGGGGCGAGATAGTGGCAATTGTGTAATTTGCTGTGGCACGTCCTATGTGGTGCGTCGTAGCTCTGTGGAAGCGATCGGCGGCTATTACACCCGCTGCTGCGTGGAGGATTATCAGACCTCGATTCGGCTTTTGACAGCAGGTGGACGGCTGATTTACCTCAACGAAGTGCTTAGCATGGGAGAATCTACTCGCACGTTTGTGGACTTCATTGATCAACGACTGCGGTGGCTTCAGGGTAATTTGCAAGTTTACTTCTGCGGCGATGAATTGCCCATTTGGTCAAAGTTGAATTGGGTGCAGAAGAGTTACCACGTCACGCTAATTTTGTTTTGTTTTAACCCAGTGGTGCGGCTGATTTCCCTCGTTACGCCCCTCCTGAGCTTTTACCTTGGACCCTCGCCCCTTGTTGCTTCGGTGGAACAGTATGCTTACTACGCGATTCCCTTCATGCTGCTGTATAACGTCAGTTTTACTTGGGCAACGGATTATCGGTTGTCCGCTTTCTGGAATGAAGTGTATGAGACGGCTTTTTGTTTCCCGGCTTTAGGACGATTGTCCTTAGTACTGAAACAACCCTTTGCTAAGGCTTCGACTGCCACTCGCAAGGGGGTCAAGGAGGAAAGCAAAAACTACAATTTTCATCTGACGTGGCCATTGCTGGTGTTGATAGGGTTGACGATCGTCGGCTTGTTTCTGCACTACGGCGGGTATTGGTTGGGTGTGTGGCCCCATCAGCAGTATGAGTATGAAGGCAAAGGATTTTTGGTGTTCTGGATGCTCTATAACCTTCTAGTTATGGGGGCTGCGGTACTGGCGGGCATTGATCAGCCCGTTCGCCGGGTCGTCGATCGCTTCCCGATCGAGACCCTATGTAAGGTGACGATCGAAGGTCAACCCTACTGGGGACAGACCCATGAACTGTCAGAAACAGGGGCAAGCATCACGCTCAAAACCTGTCCTAACTATCCATTACGTAAAGGTTGCGCGGTGCTGGTGGAGTTTTTGGAGCAAGGATTTTCGGTGGAGGCTGAAGTGCTGCGATCGAGATCGAACGATCATTGTCTAGCGCTCTCTCTCCAATTTACTAACCTCAGCTTGGAGCAAAATCGCCAATTGGTGGATTGTTTGTATGGAGATATGACGTGGTGGAAGCAGCGGAAGCAGCCGGGAATTTTCGATTCTCTCCTAGCAATGCTGTCCGCAGTGTTGCATTTTAGACCTGTGATGAAGAAGTATGACTAATGGGGGAACGCAGATAAACGCGGATGAACGCAGATAATCCGATCTCCATCCGCGTTTATCTGCGTCCATCTGCGTTTGCAATGTTCGTAGTTGTAGGAGGAAAGGGTGTATGAAACGGTTTAAACGTTGGTTTGGGGCAGGGTTATTCGCTGTGATGATGACGATCGCGCTCTCGACGTGCCAGGCTTCCCTTCCTGATTCGACTCCATCGGTTTCAATGGCAAGTACTCCTTCTTTAGATAAGCGTATTCTGGATCTGAGGGCGGGAAATGTTGTGGTGCAGGTGGTGGATAAGTCGGGAAGACCTGTGAAGAACGCGATCGTGCGCTTGGAGCAAACGGCCCACAATTTTGAGTTTGGGGTGTCCCTCCGCACTGAAATGTTCCAGGACAAGACGAACGCTACCCATCGCACCAAGTATTTGAATATTGTTAAGGAATTATTTAATGCCAGTGTCCATGAAGATGCGCTGAAGTGGTACTCCACAGAGTCAACGCAGGGACAATTGAACTATGCCGATGCCGATCGCATTTTGCAGTGGAGCGAACAGAATAAGCTGCGAATGCGGGGACACAATCTGTTCTGGGAGGTGGAACGCTGGAGTCAACCTTGGCTAAAAACACTCTCTAGCTCAGCCCTGCGGACGGCGGCCCAGAATCGCGCCACGCAGATTTGCACCCGCTACCGAGGTCGCATTGGTGAATATGATGTCTTGAACGAAATTCTGAATGGGGACTTCTTTCAAAAACGTCTGGGCAACGGCATCATTAAGGATATGTTTGCTTGGTGTCGTAAGGCTGATCCAGCGGCTGTGCTTTATACCAATGAATACAACATTCTCAATGGGGAACAACTCGATCGCTACGTCGCTTTAATTCGATCGCTACAAGCTCAAAAAATTCCATTGGGCGGTATTGGGGTGCAGGCCCACTTTCGCCAAGATGTGACCGCTGACCAAATGCAACGCAGTTTGGACACCCTGGCGAAGTTGGGGTTACCCATCAAAATCACTGAGTTCTCAGCAGTGGGAGATACAGAGCAGAAACAGGCGCAGACCTTGAGTGATCTCTACCGCGTTGCCTTTGCTCACCCCGCTGTGGTGGGTATTTTTATGTGGGGTTTTTGGGAAGGGGCAATCTGGGAGCGACGATCGGCTATTTTCAAGCAAAACTTTGAGCCGAAGTTAGCCGCCAGAACCTACCGAGATCTGGTGCGTAAACAATGGTGGACGAATCAAACAGGCAAAACCAGCGATCGAGGCGAATTTTCTATCCGCGCTTTCTTTGGCACCTACCGACTAACGGTTCAAGCAGGAAAAACGATTCGAGAACAACAATTCTCCGTGCTACCCGGTAGCCGATCTCCCCAAATCGTCCGCTTGACCTTAGCGCAATAAACTTAGTGTCCTGGGGGAAACTATAGATATTCCTCCATCCTCGCCTTTCACCCTTCACCCTTCACCCTTCA
>JARCMD010000143.1 GCA_030248885.1 Leptolyngbyaceae cyanobacterium MP9P1.79
AGAATTACCGTTTACAACAGTGTTGATGGATAGCTGGTATTTATCACCAGAATTAGTAGAGGCGTTCGCCACAGCCCATCAGGATTGGGTGAGTTTACCAAGCTAGGTATTTTTGGTTTCTATGTGAGAGAACAACAAACCGAAACGAGTGATATTGATATCTTAGTCGAGTATGAAAAGGCTCCTACTTTATGCAAATTAGTGGAGTTGCGAGATTATTTAAGTGAATTATTTGCAATGAAGATTGATGGGGTCACGAGAAATAGTCTGAAGGAAAGAATTAGGGATCGCGTTTTGGCTGAGCAAAGAATCTCCTAGTGCAGGCTGGTAAGAGTAAGTGGGTAGTACTCAAAACTCAAAACTATTTCCCTAACTGGCCAGAAACTTCTGCCAAGCTGCACTAGTTCCTGACGATTCAGAATCTTCAGTGTCCGACAAGCAGTTCTGCGGCAACCAGTCCTTTTTGAATGGCCACGATCGCCGCCTGGGTTCGATCGCGCACCTCCAACTTTTGCAGAATGGCGTGGACGTGAACGCGAACCGTGCCACAGGCAATGTAGAGGGTTTCAGCGATTTCTTGGTTAGTTCTCCCAGCAGCCACTAGAGCCAGAATTTCCTGCTCTCGCTTGGTTAGCGGATTTTCTAGCAGTTCCAGCGCGCCCCCGCCTCCAGATATCACGCCATGCCCCTGAAAAGCAGCCCGAATTTCCGTCGTGGCTGTTTGATCCCACCAGGAGGCTCCAGCAGCCACAGAGCGCAGGGCTAGAATCAATGACTCAGCGGGAATGCCCTTTAAGCAGTAGCCCTGGGCACCTGCCTCAATCAAGCGGGACAACAGATTTTTTTCCGATCGCGAAGTCAACACCAGAATGGGTAGATTGGGTTGCAGTTGCTTAATGCGACGGCAAGCCTCGATCCCGCCAATTCCAGGTAGCCCCACATCAAGTAACACTAAATCGAGGGGATGCTGCTTCACCAGTTGCACAGCAGTTTCGCCATCCTCAGCTTCCGCCACAATTTGCAAGCCTGCTTCTTGCTGCAAGCGCATTTGTAGCCCCAAACGAAATAATTCGTCGTCTTCAGCAAGCAAAATTCGTAAAGGGCTAGACTTCATTGCAGATTTAGGGATTGGAGACAGTAGAGATGGGCAGACGTAGGCTGAAAATGGCACCATGGGGCGATCGGTTCTCTGCCCAAATCGTACCATTGTGCGCTTCGACGATCTGTCGGGTTAAGTACAAGCCTAAACCAGAGCCTTTGGACTGCCGATCGCCATGGCCCTGATAAAACCGTTCAAACAAGTGGGGTAGTTCATCTGCCGTGATCCCCAGTCCGCTATCCAACACTCGCACCACCTGATACTTTGCCTGGGATTCCAGCACGACTTCGACCCGTCCTCCACGGGAAGAGTGATTAATGGCATTTGTGAGCAAATTCGCAAACACCCGTTGGAGTTGCAGCGCATCGCCATTCACCCAAAACGCCCGTCGAAAATCCGATGTGCCACAACTGAGGCTAATGGAAACCTGCCGTGATAGGGCTAACTCTGTCAGCGTGACAATGATCTCCTGAGCCACTGTGACCAAATCCACGGAAGCTAGATGGAGTTGCAGCCCCTCGGTGTCATTGCGATAAACATCCAGCAAGGTTTCCACCAGTTGCAACGTCATGTAATGGCTGCGGGACATCATGGCTAGCACTTTCTCTTGGGTTGACGTGACGGCGCCAAATTTTCCCTGTTGAAATGCTTTCAGGGTTTCCATGCCTCCCAATAGGGGCGTTTTGAGGTCGTGGGTCAGGGTAGACACAAAGTCTGCGCGCATTTGGCTGAGTTGATCTTGGGACTGCAACTGGGACTTTTGCTGGGCGATCGATTCCTGATAGTGGCGATTGAGCCGACCGAGCCAGGCTGTGACGACGAGGGCGATCGAGGCAATGACCCGATTGGCGATCGTTGAGGCATAGACGGGAGCAGTCCCTGGCATGACTAGATTCAGAAGCGTTAAGCCAACGGCTAGGGAGGTGATGCTCACACTGATGTTCGATCGCAGCCGCAGGGTTGCTAACAAAATTGTGCCGATGTAGAGATAACCAAAGACAAAATCTGGCGGCGTGAGATACTCCAACGCCCCCACCACTAAGAAGCCCCCAAAGACGAGCCAGTAGGTCTGCTGCTGGTGTCGGGCCAAGATGGCTTGTGGCGTTAGCGATCGTATCTTCATGAGGCTGGAATCTGCGTGAGATAGACGATGGGCAACGTTGAGGCGCATCTTTATAAAACTTTACGTCTCGTTGATCTAAATCCCACCTTTTTACCTATTCTCTCTTTGCAACTTGTTTAAGTTGGACTGTCAGAAGGGAGAACAAATGCTGCAAGCCCAATTGTCTCAGGAAGAACTGGCTCACCTGCAACAGGTGATCGGGCGCTTGCAACTAAACAAAGGTTTATGTCTCATCAAATTTCGTCTGGGTTGACCCCGATCGCCCGTAAATGTTCAGCAAGACGATCGGCTCTCTGGCGTTCTGATTCCGCTCTCTGGCGTTCTGATTCGGCGCGTTGCCGCTCAACCTCTCTACCTTGGCGTTCTATTTCTCTCCCTTGGCGCTCAATCTCCCTTCCCTGGCGTTCCACATCTCTTTCTTCTGCACCCGTGGGGATGAGTTGACCTTGCCGATCGCACCAACGCAACCACTGGCTCGGCACTCCCTCAAACTCTCCTTCCCAGAGCTTTAACCCCAAACCCGCATCCTCCATCCACAAGGGCTGAGGGAGTTCAACATAATGCTTGCCTCTCAGTTCAAAGACTTTGAGCGGTTGACCCGCCATCTGACCCGCCTCCTGAATCTGCTCCAGCGGGTCGAAAACGGCATAGTAGGCAATGCCCATGCGG
>JARCMD010000144.1 GCA_030248885.1 Leptolyngbyaceae cyanobacterium MP9P1.79
AACGTCTGTTCCTTGTTAAAATAAAGACTAAAAGACATTCAGGACGTTTTTATGGAAAGCCTCGCTTATATCCTTGTTATTGCTGGCGCTTTAGGTGTTCTTTTCTTTGCGATCGCCTTCCGGGAACCCCCCCGCATCAATAAATAATTTCACGTTCAGAGCTAGTGCGTATTTGAACAAAAAATCAAGCTTACTTGAGTAGGCTTGATTTTTTTAGGGAATTCTTATAGATATTACCTGTAAAAATGTTCGGTTTCAGTACATATTTTAGAAAAATTTAACTTTATACTGGTGAGGATAGTTTGATAACTCGTCCTTTCCGTAAGGCAATTTGCTTTAATTTGCTCTAAGTTTATGCGTTGTCCATCCTGTCAGCATACAAATATCCGAGTTTTGGAGTCGCGCTCTGCGGAATCAGGACAAAGCGTTCGTAGAAGACGAGAATGCTTGGAATGCAATCGCAGATTTACAACCTATGAGCGGGTTGAATTTATTCCCATTACAGTTCTTAAGCGAGATGGTGAACGGGAGTCTTTCGATCGCTCTAAGCTGCTCCGGGGAGTTATCCGAGCCTGTGAAAAGACGGGAGTTCTGTCCCACCAGTTAGAAGTGTTGGTTGATGAAATTGAGGCTGAGCTACAGCAGCTTACCGTTAGAGATATTCCTAGCCATGAAATTGGCGAGTTGGTGTTGCGACACTTGCAAGCCCTGAATGAGGTAGCCTACGTGCGATTTGCCTCAGTCTATCGCCAATTTCAAGGCATCCAAGATTTTGCAGAGGCGCTGAATCATTTGCAGAGTTGCACCGATCGCCCCAAGGTTAACCAGGAAGAATTCCAATCAAATGCAATCTCTGGGCAAATTCCTTTAAATGCGGGCGAACTAGACCTGGATGAACTAAACCTGGATGAACAGGAAAGTGCCCCGACTCCTCTGGCGATCGGTTCATAACTTTAGTAGGCAGACGATCGACGCATAACCAAAGAGATTTCCAGAAAAAAGTACCTGGAACCAGAAGGGCGAAGCATCCGGGTGATGATCTTCTAGCGATTCAAGGGTTGATCTGCCGGATGCTTCGCCCCTACAGAGGTAACATTTTTCTCAGAAATCTCCTAAGTTTGTAATTTCCTGTGGGAAAGACTTTGCAACGGGAAAATCAAGCTTTAGTTTGGAGTTCTCTAAAGTCTAGAGTTCTGCAAAGATTCTGAGTCTCATGACTGATCTTGTAGTTCATAACAGGACAATCTATAACTTTGGCTGAATTGCCCTTAGAGAATCTGGGTAGGTTATGATAGTTCTTCTAAACTTAGCAACCACCCATCAAATCTCTTAGAATAAAAATAGAGCGTTGGGGTAGGTGTAGTCGGCACATTTAACGAACGTGCGTATACATCGCTAGGAGAGATATCGCTACTAAGACGGATAAATAGAGAGAAACTGGGAAACGATAGCATGGTCAATCAGGAATTAACGGCGGTAGGTATTGGTTTTACTCACGACGATTTTGCGGCTTTATTAGACAAATACGATTATCACTTTAGCCCTGGTGACGTTGTAGCTGGGACAGTATTTAGCTTGGAGCCGAGAGGTGCTCTAATTGACATTGGCGCGAAAACAGCGGCTTATATTCCCATTCAAGAGATGTCAATCAATCGCATTGACAACCCTGAAGAGGTACTTCAATCTAATGAAACACGCGAATTTTTTATCCTGACGGATGAGAATGAAGATGGGCAGCTAACCCTCTCAATTCGTCGGATTGAATACATGCGGGCTTGGGAAAGAGTCCGCCAGTTGCAAGCAGAAGATGCAACGGTGCGCTCTGGCGTATTCGCTACGAACCGAGGCGGGGCCTTGGTGAGAATTGAAGGACTGCGAGGCTTTATCCCCGGTTCCCACATTAGTACCCGCAAGCCTAAGGAAGATTTGGTTGGCGAAGACCTGCCCCTGAAGTTTTTGGAAGTGGACGAAGACCGCAATCGGCTAGTGTTGAGCCATCGGCGGGCGCTGGTCGAGCGGAAGATGAATCGCTTGGAAGTGGGCGAAGTTGTAATTGGCGCAGTCCGTGGTATCAAGCCCTACGGTGCGTTCATTGATATTGGCGGAGTCAGTGGACTACTCCACATCTCAGAGATTTCCCACGACCACATTGATACGCCCCATAGCGTGTTTAATGTCAATGATGAAGTGAAGGTGATGATTATTGACTTGGATGCAGAGCGGGGCCGCATTTCGCTTTCCACTAAGCAATTGGAGCCTGAGCCAGGGGATATGGTTAAGAACCCGCAGGTCGTCTATGACAAGGCAGAGGAGATGGCTGCGAAGTATCGAGAGCGGATGCAGATGCAACAGCAGGGGGGCGCGATCGTGGCTGAAGCTGAAGCTGAACCTGAGCTTGCAGAAGTTCTGGAAGATATTCCCTCGGCGATCGAAGATGAAGAATAACCGAGAGCGGGGCTTATCGCTTTGGTAACCCTTCAGTGTGGTACGGCAACCTTTCACACCATTCAAGCTGTCATCTTTGATAAAGATGGAACCTTGGCTAACTCTGAGGGGTTTCTGCGGAACTTGGGACAAAAACGAGCGCGCTTTTTGGATGCTCAAGTTCTAGGAGTGCAGGAACCCTTGTTGATGGCGTTTGGATTGGAAGCAGACAAGGTTGATCCGGCGGGACTCCTAGCAGTGGGTACCCGCCGCGAGAACGAAATCGCAGCAGCAGCCTATTTAGCGGAAACAGGACGAGGCTGGATGGATGCTTTGGCGATCGTCGCTGGTGTGTTTGCCGAAGCAGAACAGTATGTGGGGCGTAAAGCCCCGTTGACTCCTCCTGTAGCAGGAGTGGTGAACTTGATGCAAGCACTGGCTAGAACGGATTTGAAAATTGCTGTACTCTCGTCTGATATCACCAGCGAAGTAGAAGACTTCGTGCGGCTTCACCAGTTGCAGGATTACATCCATCTATGTATGGGCACGGAGGGTTCCGTGACTAAGCCCGATCCCGCTTTGCTGAGACAAGCTTGCGCGGCGATCGGTGTGGCTCCAGAGGCAACGGTGATGGTTGGAGATTCCCAGTCGGATATGCTGATGTCCCGGGCTGCCGACTGTGCGGGGTGCGTGGGTGTAACATGGGGCTGGACTTCAACCGTCTCCCTAGCTGCGGCTGATGTGACGATCGCCCATCCTCAAGCTATTCAGGTGCTTCCATAAATTCAACCCATGAGTGGGGACGGGACAGAGATAGGGTTTAAATTCACCGAACGCTGATAGAATTTAATTTCCTGATTTCCGATCGGATAAGGTGGTTTGAATCGGTAACTTGTGAAGTATTCTAACAATCAGCGAAACTGTAGCCAGAATTCAAGTGCTATAATCTGCGAACTTATTGGTTACTTGCGATCGCTCAGACTTTGCTGGAGCTATTCTTAGTAACTTTAAGTTTCAAAAGCATCTTGTATGAAGACTCTTGAACAATTAATGCTCCCAAGCTTTTGGTTCGAGAAGCTGCTACAAGACTCCGAAAGTAATCACAACTCATAATCCCGTTCGTCACTCCCAATTGCCGAACTACTAGTTTAAGGAGAGGATATTCATTGTCTCGTCGATATCTCTTTACCTCTGAATCTGTTACCGAAGGTCATCCAGATAAAATCTGTGACCAAATTTCAGACACTATTCTGGATGCTTTGCTGGCTGAAGACCCTGCTAGCCGTGTTGCGGCCGAAGTTGTGGTTAACACTGGACTGGTCTTAATCACAGGCGAGATTACCTCTAAAGCTCGCGTTGACTACATTGACTTGGCACGTAAGAAAATCGCGGAAATTGGCTATACCCACGCCGATAATTGCTTCTCCTTCAATAGTTGTTCGGTGCTGATTGCCCTAGATCAGCAGTCTCCTGACATTGCTCAAGGTGTGGACACTGCCCATGAAAGCCGTGAGCAGTCTAGTGAAGAAGCCTTGGACGCGATCGGAGCCGGGGATCAAGGGATTATGTTTGGCTTTGCGTGTAATGAAACTCCTGAGCTGATGCCTTTGCCCATTAGCTTGGCCCATCGCATTTCTCGTAAGCTAGCCGCCGTTCGTAAGACAGGGCAGTTGCCTTATCTACGTCCAGACGGTAAAACCCAGGTCACCATTGCTTATGAAGATGGGCGACCCGTTGGAATTGACACCATTTTGGTTTCTACCCAGCACACCGCTACGATTGGTAATATTACTGACGAAGCGGCTGTACAAGCCAAAATTCGGGATGACCTCTGGGCGATCGTGGTGCAGCCTATCTTTTCGGACTTGGAGATTAAACCCGATGCGAAAACCCGGTTCTTGGTAAACCCAACGGGTAAGTTTGTGATTGGTGGCCCCCAAGGGGATTCTGGCCTCACGGGACGCAAGATTATTGTTGACACCTATGGCGGGTACTCCCGGCACGGCGGTGGCGCATTTTCTGGCAAAGACCCCACCAAGGTCGATCGCAGTGCCGCCTATGCAGCCCGGTATGTCGCCAAAAATATTGTGGCAGCCGGTCTCGCAGAAAAGTGCGAAGTCCAACTCAGCTATGCGATCGGGGTGGCCCGTCCCGTCAGCATTTTAGTGGAAACCTTCGGCACAGGTAAGATTGATGACGATCGCCTGCTAGCCCTTGTGAAACAGAACTTTGAGCTACGTCCGGCTGGCATGATTCAGGTCTTTAACCTCCACAATGTAGTGGCGGAGAGGGGCGGACGGTTCTACCAAGATGTCGCTGCCTACGGCCATTTTGGACGCACTGATCTTGACCTGCCTTGGGAACAAACGGATAAAGCCGTGGTGCTAAAGGAAGCTTTGGCTCAGTCTTTATCAAGCGCAGTTTGAGTTGTGAGGGGTAATCAGAAAATCTACTGATTAGTCCCAGTAGGGGCAAAGCGTTCGGCAGGAAAGATTGAGACTTACTGGCAAAGATGATTGCCCGTACCTCGTTTCCTGAAGAGTATGCTTCGCCCCCAGAGGATCAATACTTCTCAACCAAACTAAAACATCTATTACAGGACTGCCTCAGCCTAAATTGAGAGAGTAGCTATGAATGACAAGTTAATGCTGATGATTCCCGGCCCCACTCCTGTGCCAGAACAGGTGCTGCTAGCGATGGCTAAGCATCCGATCGGTCACCGCAGCGGTGATTTCACCAAGATTATGGCTGAGGTGACGCAGAATTTGAAGTGGCTCCATCAAACGCAGAGCGATGTGTTGATGTTAGCTGCGAGTGGCACTGGAGCGATGGAAGCTGGGATCATCAATTTTCTCAGTCCCGGCGATCGGGTGCTGGTCACTTCCAACGGCAAATTTGGCGAACGCTGGGTGGAGCTTTGCCAAGCCTATGGTCTCAACACGGAAACAGTGACGGCTGAATGGGGGCAGGCGATCGACCCAGAGCAAGTGCGCGAAAAGTTGGCAGCGGATACCACAAAACAACTCAAGGCAGTCATCGTTACCCACAGCGAAACCTCCACAGGGGTTTTGAATGACTTAGAGGCAATCAATCGGCATGTTAAGGCTCACGGTCAGGCACTGATTATTGTTGATGTGGTTACCAGTTTGGGAGCCATTAATATTCCTTTTGACGAGTGGGAATTAGATGTTGTTGCTTCTGGCTCTCAGAAAGGATTCATGATACCTCCAGGGCTGGGGTTTGTCGCGGTTAGTCCCAAGGCGTGGGAAACCTACAAGACGGCTAAACTACCCCGCTACTATTTAGATTTGGGTAAGTATCGCAAGGATGCGGCCAAGAACAGCACGCCGTTCACGCCGCCTGTCAACCTAATTTTTGCGCTACAGGCTGCCCTCAAGATGATGCAAGCGGAAGGCTTGGAGAACATCTTTGCCCGTCACCAGCGGTTAACCGCCGCTACTCGTGCAGCGATTAAAGCTTTGGGGTTGCCCTTGTTTGCACCCGATGATGCGGCTAGCCCAGCGATTACGGCCGTTGCTCCCCAAGGTGTTGATGCTGAGCAAATTCGAGCCGTGCTGAAAAAGCGCTTCGATATTGTGATGGCTGGCGGACAGGATCACCTGAATGGCAAGATTTTTCGGATTGGTCATTTGGGGTTTGTCGGCGATCGAGACATCCTAGCCGCTGTTGCGTCTCTGGAAGCCACGTTGCAGGAGCTAGGCTATCAGGGCTTTACCCCTGGTGCTGGGGTTGCGGCTGCAAGCCAGGTTTTTGTTAAGGCTTAGAGTTTCAAGCAATGAGATTTCCGAGAAAGATGTTACCCCTATAGGGGCGAAGCATCCGGGCAATGACCTTCTGGTCGATTCAAGGCTCTGTCTGCCGGATGCTAAGTGCAAAGCACACGCTATGCGAACGCCCTTCAGGTGCCTGGTATAAACCTTTCTAGACATCTCCTAAACTATTTTTGTCGGCGGGTTGAACCAAAATTGAATGGCTCAACCCGCCAATTTAACGTGGTGAAGATTGTCCCTGTGCCATGGGCGCTCTGGAACCGAGTTTTTTGCGCCGCAGCTAGATTTCGGACTGCTCTAGCCAATCAAAAATGCGATCGAGTTGTTCTAGAGTAATGAGACCGTACTGCCACAGAATCATGGGGAGCGGCCCTGGATCTTGCTCTCGGTGACGTTGAGCAATGGCGATCGAGGAGGCAGAAATGGCCAAGTCGTCTTGGAGAAATTGAATCAGTCGAGCGTAGGTTGGGGGTGCCATCGATCTGCTGTACCTTGTGCGTCAAATCTATCTTCGTAATAAAATCTTGGCTGGTAACAGGTTCTGTAACCTATACATCCAAAATCCTCTGAACCATCAGCAGAGATTGACTCATGGGAGGAGATTTATGCGAAGCACCTGAGTGCAGGCAAATCGAATTCCAGACTCACCTTCTCCAGCTTTTCACAACTTCTACTGTAATAGCAATTTCGCCGCTCACCACACTCAGTAATTTAGGTTCAGGTTCACAAACGTAACGCTTGATCAACCTGATTAACGTTGTCCATCGCGATAAGCTAGCAAATATTTGTACTCATTTACAAGTACACGGTGTTAAGTTTAGCGTTCCTTTTATACAGCTATGCAAAATATAAAAACCGAATTCCTAAAGATTAAGGGTGAGGAATCGCGCTGGGTTTAATGGGCTGAATTGTAATCCGATCGCCTACCTTTAAACCTAATTCTGCGGCTCTTCCAGCCCGCATTTCAATCACGGCATCAACCGAGATATTCGGGCCATAGGTAGGGCAGGGTTCTGTTTCACAGGGAGGAACGTTGAGAGCGATCGCCTCAACTTTACCGTTACGAAGGAAGACCATATCTAAGGGCACAGAAACATTTTTCATCCAAAAACTAACGACACGGGCTGGCTGGAAGGGAAACAGCATGCCACGATCGTCGGGTAAGGGAGGACGAAACATCAAGCCGATCGCTTGCTGCTCTGGAGTTTGAGCCACTTCTAGCTGAATGGTCTGGTTTGCGACTTTGGCTTCGGCTGAGATAGGTAAGGTCTGTCCTGGATTCGTTTCCACAGTGGCTGCGAGGGTTGCGGCTGGACTAGGGGTGGCAGAGGGAGATGTTGGTGCTTGACCCAGGTCACTTGAGGCAGGGGAAGACGGGGAACAGGCCATGAGGAGTAGACCCAATCCAATTGATGCGATGTTGCTCCGGTAACTCACGAAATTCTTTTTGCCTCTTATTAATTTAAAACTATATTTTCAGATGACGGGCAACCTTCCCGAACCTAGGCTTCGCGTAGCACGTAGCCAACACCGCGCACTGTTTGAATGAGACGCTTCTCTCCTTCATCCTCAATTTTAAGTCTGAGGTAGCGAATATACACTTCAATGACGTTCGACTCGCCCATAAAATCGTATCCCCAGACGTTTTCTAGGATCTGTTCGCGGGTTAAGACTTCGCGGGGATGCTCCATGAGGAATTTGAGCAACTCAAATTCTTTCATCGTTAGGTCAATGACGCGACCGTTGCGAAAAGCCTGACGGGTGGACAGATCTAACGCCAGTTCTCCAAATCGTAATTGCTCGGTGGTGCTGGTGTCGGGCTGTAAATAGAGCTTAACCAGTTGCAGAAATTTCTCGGTGCGATAGGGCTTAAGAAAATAGTCGTCTGCACCGGAGGCGAGGCAAGCAACCCGATCGTCTACGGTGTCGCGGGCCATTAGCAGCAACACGGGGACTCGAACTCCCTGTCGCCGCAGGTTAGTACATAATCCTAAACCAGAGTCACCTGTCAACATCCGATCGACCACAATCAGGGAGGGCTGAGTTTCTTGACTAAGATGCAAGCCACGCACTGCATCGTAGGCGACAACTGTGTCGTAGCCGGAGCCTTGTAAGTCTAAGGTGAGGTGCTGAGCGAGCATCTCATCAGGTTCCACTAGCAGAACAGAGGGGCTGCGATCGGATGTCATAGTGGCACAGAATCAAAGTATGGGGCCAGTCTAACAACTAAAGGTGAAAATACCCACTAAAAGAAGTAGAAATACCTAGTGATGGAATTTGGTATGTATTTGAGAGTGATGGGGTGG
>JARCMD010000145.1 GCA_030248885.1 Leptolyngbyaceae cyanobacterium MP9P1.79
AGCTTGGCACGGGATTATGGACGCTTACCTGAAAATCACGAGGGGATGATCTACATTGTGATGATTCGCTTGATGCTCAGGCGACTGGCTAAGAATCGCTGCACCTGGAACCTGGACTGCACGGGCAATACCAGCTAGTGAGATGCGCTCCAAGAGCAAGCAGTCAATGATCTCCTGAGTCGCTTGGTCGATCACTTTTTTCGTCGGGTGTTGACGAACTGTCGTCCGCAGTCCTGGCATTTGAACCGTTGTTTGCCGTTGTGGATGCGACTATTATTCACGGTTTGAGAAGATCTACAAATCGGGCAGACAAGCATAGGAACGGAATAGCAACAACTCTACTTCTCTATCATTACATATTGAACACTACCCAATACTTTTGCAACATGGCGATGCATTTGCAATTAATCCTAGCTTAGATACTCCTTATGGATTCCAAGTTGGAGCATTTCTCATTACTGGCTCCTACACCTAATGCTGGTAGAAACGTGAGATTATCTCATACCCATCCCAACCCCCTCACCCGAGGCAGGGCTAGTTTATTCAAAAAATAAAAACTCGGAAACCATCATCAACTCGTTAGCTGCCCACAAAAATATAGGAAAGTAATACGGGAGAATGGAGCTTCCAACATTTTTCTACCTTTAATAAACCATCCCTGCTAGGGTGAGGGGGTTCGGATGGTACGAGATAATCTCACGTTTCTACCTTCAGGCGGCAATAGTGCCGTAATTGCAAAGGCTTACAGCAGATTGCTACCAATCGTGCCATAGGCGGGAATGTTGAAAGCTATAGCCAGAGCCAGTCATGTCATTTACTTTTGTGGCGGGTTTGATCGAAAACCACTGTAAGTAGTTGGGATGGAGTTCCACGCTGGGCTGCACAGTTGCGACCCAGGTGAAGCGGCTCAAGGCGGTGAGGTCAACTTTGCCTGCATACGATCGGGGTCTGCCCCATCCATTTAGGAGTGAATTGCTTTATCATACCGCCGATGTAATACGCAGACTTAAAAGTCTAACTTCTAGACCTGGCACGTATACGATCGGTATATCGTTGAGTGGCAAGTCCCTTACCTATTGCCTTGCTTAGGAAAACACAACGGCAAAAAAAGAAGGTAGACATTTCTGCCTACCTTTGAATCAAATTATTTGAGTCAAATTATGGATGAGCCATAGCCATTAACGGTTTGGCTTGTAAACCATGAAGCTCAGAATCTGACACTGCTTGATGTTATCGAAACCAACCACGCGAATATAGCAATTAGAATTATCAGAGCGGCAGGATTGCACTTCGCTCATCACATCCTGAACCACAGTGGCGCTAAACAAAGGCAACTTCCACATCGTCCAGTAGCATTCTGTAGGTTCAGAGGTTTCGTTGAACTCGATCGCTGGAATGTAGCCTTCGTTCAAAATATATTGAACTTGCTTCGCAATCTGCGCGTCCGTCAAGGGCGGCAAATAGGACATGGTTTCAAAGTGGCGGACTTTGGGTAAAGTTTTCATGACTCTCTCTAAAAATGGGTAATGAGTGAACGAGGAGGCAAGAACTGAAGTATTAGGCTGTGATAAATTTCACTACTTAATCTATTAATTCTTGCCTTCTGAATCGGGAGGATGGTCGGATTGGGGAAGACTAGAGGAACCCATTTGGGTGATTCGCTCCAAGTGGTAACGGCGATGATCCGTGTTGGCTTGCTGAATTCCGGTTCGCACCATTTCAGGAATGAATTCCGCAATCTCTTGGACGATATGCTCTCGAACAGTTAAAATCCGAAACGCCAGTTCTTGTTGCTCTAGAAAGAGCGATCGAATGTATGCTTCTCCATCCTGTATCTTTTCTGTTGAGGAAAAGCGATGTAGCCACAGTGCTAGGGGAGGATTCGTTTCACTAAGCTGAGATAGCACTGTGCGAACTGCCTGATAGGTCAGGTAGCTGATCATCGTCTTAGACGTGTCTTTCGCAATCTGTTTGAGGTCCATAACAGACACCTACTAAGGAATTGGGGGATGAAGGATAAACAAGTCCATCCTTCATCCTGGCTAACTCATCCTTTCTAGATTGTGTCTACCGCTTCAAACTCAAACTTGATTTCCTTCCACAGTTCACAGGCAGCAGCCAGTTCAGGACTCCATTTGCACGCTTCGCGGATGATGTCGCCGCCTTCACGGGCCAGGTTACGACCTTCGTTACGGGCTTGAACGCAAGCTTCCAGAGCCACCCGGTTAGCTGTAGCACCAGGAGCATTGCCCCAAGGGTGACCCAACGTGCCACCACCGAATTGCAGCACTGAGTCATCTCCAAAGATTTCGACTAGTGCAGGCATGTGCCAAATGTGGATACCGCCAGAGGCAACGGCCATCACCCCAGGCATGGAAGCCCAGTCTTGGGTGAAGTAGATGCCACGGGACTTGTCTTGTTCGACATAGTTCTCACGGAGCAAATCTACAAAGCCCATGGTGATTGCTTTGTCGCCTTCCAACTTACCAACTACTGTACCAGTATGGATGTGGTCACCACCGGACATACGGAGGCACTTGGCAAGCACGCGGAAGTGAACCCCGTGGTTCTTTTGGCGATCGATCACAGCGTGCATGGCGCGGTGAATGTGAAGCAGAATTCCATTGTCACGACACCAGTGAGACAGGGTGGTGTTAGCAGTGAATCCAGCAGTCAAGTAGTCATGCATGATGATGGGCATTTTGAGTTCTTTAGCGTACTCAGCCCGCTTCATCATTTCTTCGCAGGTAGGAGCCGTGCAGTTCAGGTAGTGGCCTTTAATTTCGCCCGTTTCTGCCTGAGCTTTGTGGATGGCTTCAGCAACGAAGGTAAACCGATCGCGCCACCGCTGGAAGGGTTGAGAGTTGATGTTCTCGTCATCCTTGGTGAAGTCCAAACCACCGCGCAGACATTCGTAAACGGCACGACCATAGTTTTTGGCAGAAAGACCCAACTTCGGCTTGATGGTGCAACCGAGTAGGGGACGACCGTACTTGTTCAGCTTGTCCCGCTCAACTTGAATGCCGTGGGGAGGCCCTTGGAAAGTTTTCAAATAGGCAATGGGAATTCTGAGGTCTTCTAAGCGTAGGGCTTTCAGGGCTTTGAACCCAAACACATTGCCAACGATCGAGGTCAGCATGTTGGTGACAGAGCCTTCCTCAAATAGATCGAGGGGATAGGCAATGTAGCAGATAAACTGGTTATCGTCACCAGGAACGGGTTCGATGTCATAGCAACGACCTTTGTAGCGATCGAGATCAGTCAGCAAGTCTGTCCACACCGTTGTCCAAGTACCAGTAGACGATTCAGCGGCTACTGCTGCTCCGGCTTCTTCTGGGGGAACTCCAGGCTGAGGAGTGACGCGAAAGGCTGCCAAGATGTCAGTATCTTTGGGTGTATAGTCGGGCGTGTAATACGTTAGTCGGTAATCTTGAACCCCGGCTTTGTAGCCACTTTTCGTCTGGGTTTGAGTTTGAGAGTAAGACATTCTTCCTTCCTTTTTCCTTACCTGAACAATCACTCAAATTAATTAAATAGGCAGTGTACAACTTTAAGTTTGCCCTCATCCCCTAGCCCCTTCTCCCTAGGGGAGAAGGGGAACCGATCTAAATCTTAGCCCCTCTCCCCTGCTGGGAGAGGGGTTGGGGTGAGGGCGGTTCGGGAAAGTTGCACATCGCCTTTGAATTAACTTTGGGTGGGATTGAGTGGATGCGAGTCTCTAACAGCCAAATCTCCTTAGAATCTTTTCTTAAAAGCTTAAAGCTTAAGACTCTAAATACTGGAAATTAAAAAACTTGGAGATAGCAAATCTAGACAAACCGTAGGCTGTAGCCGTGACTGTAGTTGCAGGACTACTCCCCGATCGCCTACTCTATGCTGTCTATAAGAGAACACAACCAAAAATATATCAGGAATCTGATAAGTTCAACCTTGATTATTCTTAACAAAGTCATACGTTTTGCTTATAAGTTTGATGAAAATGCAATATCTTTAGATCTTCGTAGCTAAGTGCGTAACGTTACTACAAAACTCGCAACGTCTTAGGAGATTTCCAGAAAGGTTTATACCAGTCACCGGAAGGGCGAAGCATCCGGGCAATGACCTTCTGGTCGATTCAAGAGCTTGCCTGCCGGATGCTTCGCCCCTACCGGGGTAACATCTTTCTCGAAAATCTCCTTAGCAAGACGAAATTTATTTGTGGCTATAAGGCGCTTTCACTTACGGCGAAATCTAATTGAGCAGGTCTGATTAGACTGATGTAAAAAGGTTGATGCAAAAATTTCAGGCTATTTTCTCCAATATTGCAGAAAATAGCCTGAATCCAGAATGATTGGTTTTAGGACAACAAAACCTTAAGCCTCGTTGCCTTTTGTGCCAAATACCATCTGCACCACCATGGGATGACCGCCACTTTGATGGTATCGATCGGCCCAGGCACGGATGACTTCATCCAATTCTTCTTTGGCTTGCTGAATGCGATCGGGATCAACATCCAACTCTTCCAACACTCGCATGACTCTAGTGGGCTGGCTCGTTGCGGGCTGATCTGCCCAGTCTTTCATCAGGCGAAAGTATCTCGCTGTGTCTTCCACCATGATATAAGTGCGTTCTTCCTCATCGGCTGGGGAATAGAAAGCACGGGTGAGAGCGTAGAAGGGCATTCCCCAGGGAGAATCAATGCGGCTGACGGTGCCAGAGTAAATAAGGCGACGCTTGATATGTTCTGCTAAGGCTTCACTTAAGGGCATGGAGCGATCGGCTGGCAAATCTTCCTGGGAGCGAGCGTGCAGGAACTCGATCAAATCCATGAACTGGAAGGAATTGATCAATTGAGCATCGGGCAAGTTTTGGGGTAGCTTTTGCTCAATTTGCCGCTTTTCCTCGGAGGTGAGGCTAGTGCCAGGGATGCGCGATCGTCCCGGTTGCCACGCATATTGCTCTAACCAAACGTAGGGAAGTTGGATGAGATAACGCGGTTCCTGGGAACCGAGCATCTTCAGTAATTTACCTTCTGTCAGTGCTTCTCTAATTTCTTCGACGATGACTTTGACCCGCTTTGGCTCAATGTGATGCAAGTGCCCTGTCATTCTCAGGTTTTGTCCCTGCTCTAAATAGGTCATATAAATTGCACATTTAGCTGCGGTTGCCGCTGCATCTAAAAACGCACCATGACGATGCCCGCTTGTTCTCATGGCACTAAAGGCTAGATAAAGCATAATCTGATCCATGGCGCTGGGGCTGAGTCGCTTGATCAGATCGAGGTCATTAGTCATAGGACGAATATATTCTAAGAGAGCTAATATGCATGGAATGGACTAGGGGCATCCAAGGAGATGAAGGTTATCAGTGAAATTTAAAGAGTAAAAGCTAGGAGATTGAAACACATTTACAGTCAATCATGCAGTTACTTACGTTAGTTGCAGTTGTGTCGTTAGTAGGATGAAGCTTGCCTAGATTCAACAATACTTGGAGTCAGAGAATTATTCAACTACTATGACCTACATCTTTTTGAGTCACGTCTTTTTGGATAGATACTGGGTGGATGATTTGTGTAACCAGTAAACGTACTGAAAGTTCAATTGTAGTTAATCTTTCACGTTCTTTTTTGTAAGCTCTTCAAAGGTTGTTTAAACCCTGGTCGGTTGTGATTTCTAAGCATCTGCTGGTTCCCTAATCCCTTGAATATTTCATGGCTAATCTGATAATCGGTTTAGGGAAACACAATCTGAAGGTGCCAAAAATAAAACTGAACTAGGTTAGTTACGGCTCAAAGAACTAAATTAGGGACTTGCAGATAAATAATGTACCCGCGTATAAACCTTGCACGGGCGAAGCATTCGGGCGAAAGTCTTTGTAACTCAATCAGAACCTTTGACCGA
>JARCMD010000146.1 GCA_030248885.1 Leptolyngbyaceae cyanobacterium MP9P1.79
TGGGAGAAGGGGTTGGGGGATGAGGGCTAGCTATCGCAAAAATGTCCGAGCTATTGTTATTCTGATTGTTTGGCTGAGAGATTCTACACGAATCTTTGCACATTGTAAAAATGCTTGTTACATTACGAATACTTAACATTGTAAAATTCAATGGATAAATTTCTAGGACTCTTTCCCACCCTGCCACCGATGCAGCTTCAAACACGGGTCTATGATCTAAAAGCCCGGCTTGATTGGGGTGAACCAGCCTTGACCATTATTGATGTTCGCGATCGAAATCAGTTCAACATCAGCCACATTACGGGAGCCATTTCGATTCCCCTTGCTGAACTGGTTAGTCGTGCTACTCAGTCCCTAGATTTAACCCGCGACATTTATGTCTATGGAGACACCGATGAAGAGACCGCCGAGGCAGCCACAACGCTACGGACGGCTAGCTACAGCAATGTCTCAGAATTGAGAGGTGGACTTGCAGCTTGGAAAGCTGTCAGTTATCCGATCGAGTCTATTTTGGATGCGACGACAAGGTAGGAGATTTCTAGAAAAGTTTATACCAGGAACCGGAAGGACATTCGCGTAGCGTGTGCTTTGCAGTGAGCATCCGCTCTACATCTCCCCCGTTCGGCTAAGCGCTCACATCGAAGCCCATCTACCCCTCCACCCCCCATCTACCCCTCCGCCCATCTACTCCCCTCTCTGCCTAACACCTCGAATACCCCAAAAAATTAAGTTAGGATCGATCGCAACTTGGGTAGCAAGGTCAGGTGCAGCAGTGGATAGATAGGAAAACAGCAGGCTGGAATCGCCCCCGGTGAGGACGATCGCCCCGCTTGGATAGTCCCGCCGCCACGCCTCAATAAATCCTTGCATTCCAGCCAGGACTGTGTGGACTACGCCGCTTTGAATCGCTTCAGCAGTGCTTGCTGCCCAGCGGGTGGGTAGTTGTGGGGGCAGTTGAATGGCAGGAAGGGCGGCTGTTTTGTGGGAGAGGGACGTTAGCTGAGTCTGTAATCCTGGGAGAATTGCGCCACCCACCAAGCGCCGATCGCCATCTACACCTGTGAAGGTCAATGCTGTGCCACCATCAATCACCAGGGTGGGGAAGCCGTAGAGTTCCCCGGCTCCCAAAATTGCTAGGGCGCGATCGATTCCCAGAGTTGGGTAGAGATTTTGTAACGGAATATCCTCTAGGGTGACCTGTCGCAGCTTTGGATGGTGTTGCCACAGAAGTGCTTTGTCTGGCACAACGGTTGCCAACCACAGTTCAGCCTGATCATCAGAGGGTGCGATCGTGCCGTGGGGAGTGTCCCAGGTGGATTCCAAGGTCGTGTCCTGGAACTGGGCCCAATGGAGGCGAGAATTACCGATCGCCAGCGCAAACCAAACCATGTGCGGTATTCCTATGACTTATCAATGAGTAACTTTACCTAGTGGGGTTCTCTTGAGCGATAATGGCAGCTATAAGCGATGTGCAATTTTCCCGAACCGCCAACCGCCCTCACCCCAACCCCTCTCCCAGCAGGGGAGAGGGGCTAAGACTTGGATCGGCTCCCCTTCTCCCTGGGGGAGAAGGGGCTGGGGGATGAGGGTAGACTTTAAGTTGCACATTACTTGGATATATAGATCACTATCAAATCACAGCCTTTCGGGGGTTTTACATGGTCGCATTAACAGAACGAACCCAACGCCGACTGACGACACAGACCGCAGAGATTGCAGCAGAGACAACAACCCTGCGTTCCTTGGACTGGGATCGCGATCGGTTCGACATTGAGTTTGGGTTGCAAAACGGCACCACCTACAATTCCTTCATCATCCGAGGCGATCGGGTGGCTTTGGTAGATACTTCCCACGAAAAATTTCGCCAGCTTTACCTGGATGTTCTGAAAGAGCAAATCGATCCGGCAACGATCGACTACCTCATCATCAGCCACACCGAGCCAGACCACAGCGGCTTAGTGCGAGATGTGCTGGCGCTGGCACCCAACGTCACAGTTGTGGGGTCAAAGGTGGCGATTCAATTCCTGGAAGACTTTGTACACCAGCCTTTTCAGCGCCAGATTGTGAAAAATGGCGACAAGCTCGACTTGGGGCAGGGGCATGAGTTGGAATTTGTGATTGCTCCCAATTTGCACTGGCCGGATACAATGTTTACCTACGATGCCAAAACGCAGATTCTCTTCACCTGCGATGCCTTTGGGCTGCACTATTGCGACTCCCACACCTTTGACGATGACCTGTCCACGATCGAGGCTGATTTTCGCTTTTACTACGAATGCTTGATGGCCCCCAATGCCCGATCGGTGCTGTCTGCCCTGAAGCGCATGGGAGACTTGCCAGAGGTCAACATGATTGCCACCGGACACGGCCCGCTGCTACTGCATAATGTCGCGGAGTGGGTCGATCGCTACCGCCGTTGGAGCCAAACCAAGGCCAAGGCAGAAACGACGGTTGCTGTGTTTTATGTCTCGGACTATGGCTACAGCGATCGGCTTTCCCAGGCGTTGGCGCGGGGAGTGACCAAAACCGAGGTGGCGGTGGAAATGTTGGATCTAAAATTCGCTGATCCCCAAGAGGTACAAGAGTTGGTGGGACGCTCTGCTGGAATTATCATTGCCACAACTCCCGTGGCGGGAACACAGACCCAGGCTGCGGTCAGCACCGTTTTGGCAGCGGTGAATAGCAAACAGGCGATCGGCATTTTTGAGTCCTACGGCGGCAACGATGAACCCGTTGATCCCCTACTGAATCGGTTCCGCGACTTGGGCGTGACCATTGCCTTTCCGCCGATTCGCGTCAAAGATACCCCCACGGAGGCCACCTATCAATTGTGTGAGGAAGCAGGCACCGACTTGGGGCAGTTGCTCAGCCGCGATCGGGCTATCCAGAAAATGAAATCCCTGGATACTGACCTGGATAAGGCTTTGGGACGAATCAGCGGTGGATTGTATATCATTACTGCCAAAAAAGGCGAGGTAGCCAGCGCCATGTTGGCCTCGTGGGTGATGCAAGCTAGTTTCAAGCCATTGGGATTGACGATCGCCGTGGCCAAGGATCGGGCGATCGAATCCCTGATGCAGGTGGGCGATCGGTTTGTCCTCAATGTCTTGGAAGAAGGCAATCATTTGTCCCTGATGAAGCATTTTCTCAAACGCTTTGCCCCTGGGGCCGATCGGTTTGCGGGAGTCAAAACTCAATCTGCTGAGAACGGGTCTCCCATCCTCACGGATGCCCTGTCCTACTTGGAGTGCGAGGTCACAAGCCGGATGGAGACTGCCGATCACTGGATTGTTTACAGCACAGTGCAAGCCGGACGGGTCTCCAAACCCGATGCCCTGACCGCTGTCCACCACCGTAAGGTTGGAAATCACTATTAGAAAATGTTTGTAAATTAGCGTGTAGTTTTGCGCTCGCCTCCTTTTCATGTGTGCCTGAAAGGCTTTAAGGCCCAAATTCCGGGAGACTTTGAACAAAAATGGCTCAAGAGCAAGCCAGGATTGGGGGGTTGGGGGGCGGATCGGGACGCAATTTGTGTTTACAAACAGTTTCTTAGGAATTACGGCAGAGCGTTAGCGAAGCGTGTGCTTTGCACTTGGGATCAGGAGTAACTACTCAGGCTGCTAACTCAATGTCGAGCCGCCCTCATCCCCCAGCCCCTTCTCCCCAGGGAGAAGGGGAGCCGGATTGAAGTCCCTCTCCCTGGGGAGAGGGATTTAGGGTGAGGGTAGGCTGAGTAGTTACGATCAGGAATTAAATAACTTGCAGAAGTTGGAGACTGGGCAAGGGCTAAGCATACCCTTCGGGAAGCAAGCTACGGGCGAAAACCCTTGAAACTCAATCATGTCCTTTTACCGTATGCTTCGCCCCTACAGCAGGACTGTTGCATGTTATTTAATCCGCGATCCTTACTTCTGCCAGCCTGCACTAGTGTGAATTCGACGATCGTCACCCTGCTTACAGCTTGTCCCTTCATAACTCAGTACAGCAGCAATATTTAGCAAACAACAGTTCCTCGAATTTAATCGCACTGACTATTCTGGGGAAGGGCTGTATCTATTCAACAAGGTGACGATCGCCGCCACCAACTGCTTGGGTTCCACGGGTTTTGAGAGATGCTGCTGAAAGCCCGCTGCGAAGGCTCGTCGCTGGTCTTGTTGTGCGACATAGGCTGTGAGGGCGATCGCCGGGACTTGTCCGCCCTGCTCTAGCGACAGAGACCGCACTTGCTGGAGCAGAGAGTAGCCATCGATGTCTGGCATCCCCACATCGCTGACCAAAACATTGGGCCGAAACGACTCTAGGGCGGCGAGAAACTCAGCAGCAGAGCCAACAGCCATCACATCTGCTCCCGCCTGAGTCATCACAAAGGCGAGGAGGTCGCGGCTGTCTGGGTCATCGTCAATGCTTAACACTCGGATGCCAGCTAGGTTCAATTCCTGCTCTTGCAAAGGGTGGGAGGAACTTTCCTCTGGCTGGACGCTGAGGAGGGGAAGCCTGACGGTGAAGGTCGCTCCTTGCCCTTCCCCCGGACTGGCAACGGTGACGGTGCCGCCGTGGGCTTCGACCAGTTGATAGACGATCGTCATTCCCAACCCCAGCCCCCCGTGTTTGCGAGTCACAGAGGCATCTTCCTGGCGAAATGACTCAAAAATGTGAGACAGAAAGTCGGGACTGATCCCCTTGCCCGTGTCGGTGATGGTCACTTGGGCGTGGCGATCGACTTCCTCTAGCCCAATGTCGATGCGGCCCCCGTTGGGGGTGAACTTGACCGCATTGGACAGCAAGTTCCCAAAAATTTGCTGGAGCCGAACGGCATCCCCCGACACGCGCCCAATATCCGACAGCACCGGATAAATCTGAATGGACTTGGCGATCGCTGCCGTTTGCACGGTGGAGATCGCCGCTTCAATCACCCCTAACACCTTGACGGGAGACACATTCAGAGTTAGTTTGCCGCGCAACACGCGAGCCATGTCGAGCAGGTCGTCGATCAATTGACATTGCGCTCTGGCATTCCGTTCGATCGTCTCTAAGGCTGCGATGGTTTTGGCTTCATCAAGTTTGCGAGTTTGCAGCATTTTTGTCCAGCCCAAAATCGGGTTGAGAGGCGATCGTAACTCGTGAGATAGCACAGCTAGAAACTCGTCTTTGATGCGGTTGACTCGTTCTGATTCTGCCAGGGCAGCCTGTTTCTGCTGTAAAATACGCTCACGATCGCGTTCAAGTTGGACGCGATCAGTAATATTATTCAAAATCCCAATCAACCCAACCACCTCTCCCAACTCATTGCGGTAAGGCGCTTTGGTGCCTAGAAAAGTTTGAATGCCATCGGGGGATTCTTCCACAACTTCCATTTGCCCAGATGCCATAATCCGCTGGTCATTTTCCATCAGCCGCGCAGCATCTTCGGGAGACAGGGAGAGATCGCTATCGTAAAAACCAATCACCTCAGCAGCCGTTTTGCCCA
>JARCMD010000147.1 GCA_030248885.1 Leptolyngbyaceae cyanobacterium MP9P1.79
CCTACTCTGTCAACCCTAGTTGAGCAATTACCACGAATGATTAACTAGGAGTCTGTCAATCATTAATTGACGGGTAGCTGAAAGCCGGGAGGTTAGTGGGAGTTAAATTTTGAGGGTCTTCGACCCCTCAAAATTTTCTTGGCAGAACACTAGTGCAGGCTGGTAGAAATAACTGAGCAGCACTCAAAACTCAGAACTCAAAACTATCCCCTTAACTGGTCAGAAACTTCTGCCAAGCTGCACTAGGTTTACCCCGTCTTAAAGACGTAACCGTAATAATGGAAAGGGCGATTCCGCTGCGATCGGCCATTAACGCCGGTTGAGCATTCGCCTTCTCCGCTGTTCTACCCGTTCCCTTTACTAGCTGACTCATGGCCCAGTCCCGACTGCAAAAGCTCGCTGCCTACTTGCGTCCTCATCGACAGGTTGTTATTTCAGGCATTGCCGCCCTATTAATCGTCAACGTCCTAGCGGTCACCATTCCCCTCTTAATTCGTCAGATTGTTGATGATCTACAGCCACCCTTTAACTATCGGCAAGTGCTGTTCCAAGGACTATTGATCGTCGTGTTGGCTACGGCTATGTGGGGCATTCGGATGCTGTCACGGGTTTTGCTATTTGGCGCGGGTCGGCAGGTCGAATTTGATTTGAAGCAGAAAATATTTGACCATCTGTTGATGATGGAGCCAGCGTACTTTGCGGTCAACACCCCTGGAGATTTGATCAACCGCGCCACGAGTGATGTGGAAAATATTCGTCGATTAGTGGGCTTTGCGGTACTAAGCCTCGCCAATACGGTGTTTGCCTACAGTTTGACACTGCCAGCGATGCTCAGAATCAATACACCGATTAGCTTACTCGTCATTTCCGTGTATCCTTTCATGCTGGTGTTGGTAAAGCTATTTAGTGAGCGCCTCCGCACGGAGCAGATGCACGTCCAAGAAGAACTATCCAATATCAGTGAACTGATTCAAGAAGACATGAGTGGCATCGCATTGATTAAAATATACGCTCAAGAAGAAAATGAGCGCAGCGCCTTCCGCATCATGAATCAGCGGCTGATCCATGCCAACCTGAGGTTGGCCAAAACGCGAAATATTCTGTTTCCAACCCTGATTGGCATCGCTAGTTTGAGTTTCTTGATTTTACTTTGGCAAGGCTCAGACGCGATCGTCCGAGGCGTTCTAACCGTAGGCGACTTTTTAGCGCTGTTACTCTACGTGCAGCAATTGGTGTTTCCCACTGCGTTATTAGGGTTCACCATCACGGCCTATCAGCGGGGTGAAGTGAGCATCGATCGGATTGAATCGATTCTGAAAGTGGAACCCCAGATTCAAGACGCACCCGATGCCGTGGGGCTAACAACGGTCAAGGGACAGTTGGAAGCGCGCCACCTCACTTACACCTACCCCGGAGCCACAACTCCCTCCCTCCAGGATGTCAACTTTTTGCTCCAGCCAGGAGAAACCGTGGCGATCGTCGGCCCCATTGGGTCTGGCAAATCCACCCTCGCCAATGCTCTCCCCCGGTTGCTAGATATTGCCCCCGATCAATTATTTCTGGATGGCCAGGATATTACTCACCTCAAGCTGCACGATTTGCGTGGCACGATCGCCTACGTCCCTCAAGACAGCTTCCTCTTTAGCACCACGATCAAAAACAATATTCGCTACGGCGATCCCGCTGCGGAACAGCCAGAAGTGGAATCTGCGGCAAAACAAGCCCAAATTCACCCCGAAATTCTCAACTTTCCCCAACAGTACAAGACGATCGTGGGAGAACGGGGCATCACTTTGTCTGGAGGACAGCGGCAACGCACCGCCCTCTCCCGCGCTTTGTTGGTCGATGCGCCAATCCTGGTGCTAGACGATGCCCTCTCCAGCGTGGACAACGAAACCGCCACTCAGATCCTGCGAAACCTCTCCGCCGGCACCCAACGTAAAACCGTCGTCTTCATTTCCCACCAGCTTTCCGCCGCTGCCCTAGCCGATCGCATTCTCGTGATGGACAACGGCCGCATTGCCCAATCAGGCACCCACGCAGAGCTACTCCAACAGCCTGGAATTTACCAATCCCTGTGGAACCAAAACAAATTAGAAGAAATGCTGAAATAGCAGTGAGAGAGTATCCCTCGATACTCTTTTCCCTCCCACAAAAGTCTGAGAGTGCCAAGGACTCTTGTTGACAAGCGGCACTGCTCAACAGAAACCTAAGAGAGCCAGTCAACAAAGGTCTTCATACTCTCCAAATTTAATTGATACCGCCCCTACCTCAATTTCTTGTTCGCCTTTTCCTGCTTTAGCTCATCCCGCAGTATCGTTTGATAGGCCTTGGGCAATGCACTCGTCATAGAGTTATCCTCAATGCCATAGCCCAAACTTGTCCACGTACCAGAGAGAACTTTTAGCACCTCGTTGACCTGACCCGCCCGTAGAAGTTGGGATAGATCAACTCCCCATGCTTGGGAGTCCTTGAGCCAGCGGTAAACCACCGTATCCTGAAATTCTGGCTCAAAGCTATAGGATTTCCACACTAAAAATCGGGATGGCTGGGGATGATAGCTATCGGCTTTTTCTAACCAAGTGGTTGTAATGAACTGGTAGCGTCCCGCCGCTGTCGTACAGTTGCCGATGTTCGGACCACCTGTAATCAGAATGCAACGATCGGGATGGGATCTCAAGTTATCCGTATAAGTGCCCCCATACAACAATCCGTAGGGCAGAGGGTCATTCGCCTCACTCACTGAAATCGTTCGCATTAGGGCACGAATATACGGATCGCCTCCCTGCATCACCAGAGGCGGGATTGAATTATTTGTGTTGGGAATATAAGTGCGTTGGACAGCAGAGGGCAGGAGGAATAGAGCCAATCCGATCGCAGCCAAAATTAGCACAAAGAGACGTAGCGCCTCTCCTTGTAAAGCATTGTCTGATAATTTCTGTTTCCGACGGCGTAAAGGCATAGAGCCAAGTAGGGAGCATCACAGAGTTGCGAACGCCTCTCTCCCACTGTCATGACCCTATTGCTTAGGCACTTCGAGACACGCAGTTAGGAAACGTTGCTAAACCTTAAAATCTGTAACCGAGCAACTTGCACCCAATGCTTCAAATATCTATCGAGCCTCCCTCCAAACAGCAGTAGAGACGTGAGATTGTCCCCAGACGACTATCCAAACAGCACAGAAGGTAGAATTTGCAATTCTAAGATCATACCTAAGATAGAGGGCCTTTTCTAACCTTTCCAAAGTGAAGTTGTTAAGGAACGGTAGCAAAAAGTTCTTCTAATGGTTTCTGAGAAGCTTCTGAAGACGCAATAATTTCGACAACTTTATTTCGTGCTTCGGGCTGAAATAGCGCTTCCACACTAACTTGAGCCACCTTTGTCCGAGGAATGCTGCCCTCAAAGAGCGTATCAGCGCCCTGCATCAGCACGGGTTTGGTGTTATCTTCATTGAGCAATCCACCCGGACGCACGATCGTGTAAGGGACACCGCTGCGCTGAAGGTATTCCTCTGCTTGCTTCTTCCAAACTAAGATTAAGAAAAATAGATTTAACGGATGGAAGAATCGCGAAACGCAGAGGGAAGACACAAACACAAAGTGTTGAATCCCCGCTGCCTGAGCAGCATCGACTAAGTTTTTTGTGCCTTCGTAGTCCACTTTGTAGGGACCGGAGGGGTCAAAGCTGGGTTTGGCACCCGTCGCGCAGAGCAGAACCGTGCAGTCTGCGATCGCCTCCCGCAAACTCTCCGGCTGCAAAACGTCCCCCAGCACCAACTCTACTGGAGGCGGGAGGATTTCCTTTGCTTTGTCTAAATCTCGTACCAGTGCCCGCACAGGAATATTACGTCTCACTAACTCTTGCACAATTCGTCGTCCCGTTTCGCCCGTTGCTCCTGCCACAAATGCTTTCATAACGTCCCCTCAATAATCTTTAGTTATAGATCTAACAAAAAATGCTTTCACACACCAGCAGCCAAAGTAGCATTCTCATCAGGGTAAGTACTGAACAATGCCAAATTTGGACGGGCTGAATCAATAATTCCGTGATCTTGAGCATAGTGTGTTCCCAGAGTGCAAGGTATGCTGAATGAAAATCATCCATAAGACAGGCTTTAGGAACAGATGCGGTTAACAATTTACACCTGTCATCCTGTAACTTGATTTCTTCCATGGATCTGAGCGAGATAGACTCTAGAGCGATCGATTTCTTCCTCCATCCAGATTTACCCGCAGGCTCACAATTAGTTACACCATCAGCAACTTAGGAAACGGTTCATGCAGCTAAAATCTGAGCATTATCAACTCGTTGAATCGTTGGAGATATCCCTGAGCGATCGGTTAGACGACCCTAACTCGAATGACACTAATCCAAGTGATTTGGCGATCGTTTCTTCTCATACTATAGAACCTGAAACCCTTGTGGCTGAAAGTGTAACTCAGTTTCATACCCACTTCGTTGGGGCTATGGAGCTTTATGGCGATCGGGAGACCGTTGCCAAGTATTTAGATGCCCATGCTGAGTGGTTCCACCGTTGCGCCCACCCCATGAAAGTGGAGCCGATCGGAGCCAATGGATACGCCCTTGTCATTGGCCGCTTTGGAGCCTTTGGCTACGATGTCGAACCCAAAATTGGACTCAATCTCCTCCCTGCCCAAAAAGGAGTTTATCGCATCGAGACGATTCCCGTTCCCAACTACACTCCACCCGGGTACGATGTTGATTTTCAGTCAGAGATGCAGCTTGTGGAGCAATCTGACGAGTTGGCAGCGGAAACCGTGACCCATGTAAAGTGGCATTTGGACTTGGTGGTTCGCATCCAATTTCCTAAGTTTATCCACGCCTTACCCGAAGCCGTAGTTCAGAAAACAGGCGATCGGCTCCTCTACCAAATTGTGCGGCAGGTTTCAAAGCGCTTGAGCCACAAAGTCCAAGAAGATTTCCACACCTCAACTGGGGCAACATTGCCGAAGTCCAAGCACAAGTGGTTCGGTTCTGCCAGCTAGTTTAAGCAGCAGTTAGGGACTCACAGTGAAATCAACCGATCGTTGGATAAGCTGGCGGTAGCTTCACCCATCGTTAACCAGAGGGATGTGTTACGGTATTCGCCTCCCGCAGTCTACGATAACGATTTACTGTGGTTCACCCCAGGTTTGCTGAGCCGCAAACACCGATTTTTACAACATTCCCAACGGCAATATTCCCAACGGCAACATGTGCCCGGACTTCCAATGTACATCTTTGGATCAGTTGCAAGTATTTCAAATATTTCTTAACATAGTTCGCATAAGCACAGGATGGGGAAACGTGCAAGAGTCCTCATTTAGCATTTCATAGATCTTTAGTCAGAGGACTGGGGCAATGACCAACGAGCAAACATCTGATTTGAACGCCTTTTTGAACACCTTAAGAAATGGAATTTGGGTGCTGGGACTGTCGTCCTGGGTCTTTGGCATCACTGATCGGACGATCGCCACATTTTCCGATGGCTATCTCTCAGCGATCGATATTGTGCAACTCTCTACCGCATCCTTTTTCTTCGTAAGCTGGCTCTTTCTCAAGCCATCCTCCAAGGCTTGAGTTATCCAAGATGTATCGTTCAAGATGCATCGTTCAAAATGTGAGCGCTAATCCTGGTCGCAGAACAGCAACGTTCCAGCGGCAACACAGATGGGAATGGTCAATAGATTCAGCAGCGGAATATTGACCAAACCCAGACAAATGAGTCCAAAGCCAGCAGTAGTAGGCAGGTTGCGAAAAATTACACCCAACTTGGCTCGAAAGCTCAACCGCCTACGCTCCATTGTTGAATCGAGGAAATCCAAGCAAATCAGGGTTGTAGATAATGCCAATCCTCCTGCTGTGACTAAAAATGCACCAATGCCAGGAATTAGTCCCAATAGTAGAACCAAGAGTCCCAAGCTGAGAGCGAAGAGCAGCTTTTTCACCTCAAACAGCAGCGATCGGCCCACATCTCGAAAAACCGACAATACTCCCGCCTCGATCGACGGCAATTGCCCCCGCTGTATCAGTTCTATTTCCTCTGAAAGCTTTCCATACCAGGGCGCACCCAGAACTACCCCAAACTGCACCAACAAAAATGTAGTCAGGAGCAGTAAGCTGCCTGCAAATATAACTCGCAGGAGGATATCTACGGCGGCGGTTCCACCTGCCAGCCATAAAATAAAACCAGCTAACCATTCTGGTGTTTTGGTGGCAAGTTGCGACAACAGGACAGGCAAATCTGATACCAGTTGTCCGATCGCTCGCCAACCTGGAATCACCAAACTTAGGTACAGAGCAATTCCTACAACCAAGTTAATGAATCCTGGAACCACAATGTAGCTCCACAACCGAGGAGTTTGCCGCAGCAGATTGAAGGCACGAAATGGATAACCTACTCCGACAAAAAAGTCTTTGGGTCGAATCGCAGGTTTGGCGGCAGAAATGAGGTCGTCTGACATTTGCAATGCTAATGGTTTGAATGGGATTTGGCTAATTCAGTAAATTTGTGCGGGACAGGTTCTACAAAATTGTCCAATAAAAGACGGCGTAACAACCTAATTTGCCCAAACTTCAGTCCCAAGAATTCTATTTTACGAACCGATCGCCAGTGTAAGGTTTCCTGAGGATCGTGGGTCACATAATACACAACAGTCGTGCTGTAGGGGCGTTCGCGTAGCGTGTGCTTTGCACTTAGCAGTCGGCAAAAGGACATGATTGAGTTCAAAGGTTTTCGCCCGACTGCTTCGCCCTTACCAAGTCGCTAACGTCCGCAAGTTATTTAATTCCTGCTCCTTAACGACTCAATGGCTAGGTAACCCGCGATAATGGATCACTGTTTACTGAATCCCTGAAACTATGACAAATCAGTCTCCGATTCCCGTGCTGATCAATGGTGCCGCAGGCAAAATGGGGCGCGAGGTGATCAAAGCAGTTGCCCTAGCTGACGATATGAACTTAATTGGAGCGATCGATCGCAACCCCGAACATCAGGGGAAAGACGCAGGTGAATTGGCGGGAATTGCTCCCCTGGAAGTTCCAATCATGAGCGACTTTGAACCTATGCTAGCGATGACGGCTCAGGAAAAGCAATTGGGGGTAATGGTGGATTTTACCCATCCGTCATCAGTTTATGACAGTGTGCGATCGGCAATCGCCTACGGTGTGCGTCCCGTCGTTGGCACCACTGGCATTGACCCCGCTCAACTGCAAAGGCTAGCAGAATTCGCCGATAAAGCCAGTACGGGTTGCCTCATAATTCCCAACTTCTCGATCGGCATGGTATTGCTACAACAGGCGGCGATCCAGGCTTCGCGATATTTTGATCATGTGGAAATCATTGAATTACACCACAATCAAAAAGCCGATGCTCCCAGCGGTACTGCCCTCCAAACCGCGCAGATCCTGGCAGAATTGGGCAAAACCTATAATCCGCCTCTCGTGGAAGAAACGGAAAAACTGGCAGGGGCGCGGGGCAGTTTAGCAGGGGAGGGAATTCGGATTCACAGCATTCGGTTACCAGGCTTAATTGCTCACCAAGAAGTGATGTTTGGTGCCCCTGGAGAACTGTATACCCTACGCCACGATACGAGCGATCGGGCCTGTTACATGCCCGGCGTGTTGCTAGCAATTCGCAAAGTGCTTCAACTTAAATCCCTGGTCTATGGATTAGAAAAGATTTTGTAGTTTGTGAGAAGTAAGCATTTGATAATGCTTTATGGGTCGCCGATTCTATGTGAACAAGGAGCTTAGCCCCGTTTAGGTTTGGCAGGGTGAGCAGGTTATCACACAAGTCACGATTCTACGTTTACAAGAGGCTTAGGAGATTTCCGAGAAAGATGTTACCCCTGTAGGGGCGAAGCATCCGGCAGACAGAGCCTTGAATCGACTAGAAGGTCATTGCCTGGATGCTTCGCCCTTCCGGTGCCTAGTATAAGCTTTTCTAAAAATCTCCTTAAGCCCTTTGTTCGCCATTTAGAAGTTTCGTTGTACCCAAGAAAAATGCCTGACTCCATAAGCCCCCGGAGTCAGGCATTTTCCACCAAAGACACTTTTCTAAACAGAAAAACCAAACAAAATTAGTTGCCCCCTAATTGCCTGATCCTTCCAAGCGTCTTCTTAGGAATTAATCTAATGATGCAATGTTCACGCCTAGAAAACTTCGCCACAACCACGCAACTTTTGCTAAGAGAATCTTAAAGTTTCTAACTCGAAATCCGTAGTTGTACGCCCCAGTTTTGTGAAGTAAGTTCGCAAATGTGAACATTTGAAGAGTCAGGTTTAATCTTGGCAGTTACATAGTTCAACTTTAGGAATGCTTGTCAAAATAGAATAACGTAAGGCATCCTATAACCCAATTCCAGACTCACAAATTGAAAACTGACAAATCACTAGTCAACGCTTAGCCATGTTAATTCCTCTTACACGTCAGAAATTTGAACAATTAATTCCCTTGACGGCCACAGGGCCGCAATACAAATATTGTTGGGGCAAGTTTTCTGACTTCCTGAGACGCTTGCTGTTTTCGGTTGTGGGAGCGGCGATCGCCCTAGTTGCAAATAATTTCGTCGGCAAAGGACTAGGCGCTCTGACCTTAGTTGTGGGAAGTGCGGCTGGATTTTACTGGCTCTGGGGTCCAGTGTTCTGGGCAACATTAAAAAATATTGAATCTCGCAAATATGCCTACAGTGGCTTTTGGCGCGGACGAGTGACAGATGTTTTTGTGACCGAAGAATTAATTGGTCAAGAAGAAACCGTCAACAAGCGCGGAGAACTGGTCATTGTCGAGAATCGGGAGCGCCGCTTGAACCTGGAGGTGGGAGACAAACTGGGCTTCTCGACACGGCTACAGGTTCCCTTAAAGCGAGATCATCAGGCGATCGTGCGGGGTCAACCCGCCGAAATGCTACTCATGTCCTACCAGGCTGATTTAGGTCGCGTTGCCAAAACCTCAGACATTTATATTCCCAGCCAGAATATTTGGGTGAGCGATTATCCCTGTTTGCAGCGCGACACGTTTGTAGAAGTGAGCCGCGAATTGCGGGGGCAAAATACTGAGCGTCAATCTGAGCGCAAGTCTAATTCCCGTAGACCTGCTCGGAGAAAACGCGAGGCACTGGATAGAGAATAGTTGTGTTGCCGATGCGAGGAATAGCACAATTTATAGAATCCACCAAGTAGTATAATAGTACCATTAACCATACATCACAAAACTCAATACTTCGGATTTTTGTGGAGGTGCTGAAAACCCTGTTGTACAGCCAACATAGACCCCCACCTTTCGGCTGAGCGCTGTTCGGCTGAGCGCTCATGTCGAAGCTCACGTCGAAGCCTAAATCCCTCTCCCAAGAGGGCAGAGGGATTTCAATTCGGCTCCCCTTCTCCCAGAACGGGAGAAGGGGTTGGGGGATGATGGCTAGCTATCGCAAAAATATCCGAACTATTGAAAATTGTTATCCAGATCAATCTCCTTCTGTTCTTGTGCTAACAAAAGTCAGCAGAGATTATATGATGATGTGAAATTAATCTTCTTAAAACAGCGTCTACCGTCCTTACTACCCCTAGCTTGGAGAGTCTCGATTATGAATAGCTGCGTCTTGCTAGCAGAAATTATTAAAGACCCAGAACTACGCTACACCGCTGAGAACCAGGCGATCACCGAAATGCTGGTGAAGTTTCCAGGGCTACGACCTGAAGATCCTCCCGCAACACTGAAGGTGGTGGGCTGGGGTAACTTGGCTCAGGAAATTCAGGAGCGCTACCACGAGGGCGATCGGATCGTGATTGAAGGGCGGCTAAGCATGAATACGATCGATCGTCCCGAAGGCTTTAAGGAAAAGCGGGCCGAATTGACTGCCCAAAAAATTCATCCCCTGGAACCCGGAGCAGTCTCCTCCCAATCCACTCCGTCCACCTCCCATGAGGATGGCGCGACCTACACTGCCACCCCCAGCGCCAGCACCCGCGATGGTTCATCCAGCGCCAAGACTAAGACGGCTAATCCCACGGCAACAGATGCTCCTCCCAAGTCCAGCCCTAAGTCTCAATCGAAGTCCACTGCTACCACTCCGCCTAACTTGGATGATATTCCTTTTTAAGGAAAATATGCAATGGGGAAAGGCAGGGAGAGTGTTTTCAGACGTATTCCATTTCTGAGGAACATAACTCCCTTGCTTTGGGTCTGCACTACTGCTCAAAATGTTGAGTTGAGACCATTTATTCGCAAAGGATTTTTTTAAGCATGAATAGCCGTATCGTTTTGAATCGAGTTGTGACGATCGCCGCCATTGCTGGCATGGTGGCGAGTGCAGTCGTTCCCTCAGTCTTGGCAGCTACTTTATTACAAGAGGGGGATAACCTTAGCGGCTTTATTCGCAACACATCTCCCAATTTGAAGTATCGTAATCAATCTAAACGGGGCGCTCCCACACAAACGGCGCGTGGAGAAGACTATACTTTCGCTGCCCAGCGGGGTGATGCGATCGAAATTTCAGTGGATGCGGAGGACGGCAGCAGTTTGAGACCCGTTCTGGTCTTACTTGCACCCGGAACTGGGAAACAAGTCGCCTATGATGCCACCCTGGGTTTGCTCAAGTATCGTGTCCCCACAGCGGGAATTTACAGGCTACTGGTGATCGGGCAAAACAATACACGGGGTAGATACACCTTGTCGATCGCTGGCTTGAGTGCCCCCGCCACAGGACAGCCCGTGGGTCAAGTTCCCCAGGCAGACCAGGTGATGCGTGATGTGCTACGCCTGAATATCATTGGCTGCGGCGTGCCCAATGTGTCCAGAATTAAAATTGGGGCTGAGGAGCGCTGCACCCGCGATGTCGATCCCGGACAGTATGTTTACAATGAAACGTCTAGAAGCATTAGTTTGATTGATCCCCGGCGAGATTTGATTGCCCAAAGGCTGCAATTGACCGTTCTCGATCGCTGCCCTGCCAGCACAACTTCGATCGCCAGAATCGCCACCCTAGACCCCCAAGACGGCAGGGAATACGTCTACTGTGCCACTCCCAATCGCTTTGTCAGTGCGGGAAATTATCGCTACGACATTGGGCGGGATGAGTTGAAGCCTGCCGATGCCACTGCCCAAACGCCCCCGCTCGCCCAACCCACCTCAACCCCCATCAACGACCCTAGGCGCACCCTGTTACAAGATGCCTACGGGCTAAGGGTCTTGGATAACTGTCCCCCAGACCGCACGAATCTGGTGGTCGCCTCGTTTCCTGAGTCCAGCCAAACCTACATCTACTGCGCCACGCCAAACCGTGTGGTGACGGCTGGACAGTACGTGTACAACCCCAGCACTGATAAATTGGCTCCAGCGAGCAAACCTGCGGACGCTTGCACAGTTTCTGTGGGCGGAATCTGTCTCGTGAAGTAACTGGGATGGTGTGGGGCGGAGCGGCAGTTCGGTTAATAGACTTGCTCCATGCGGCGGAAATCCTTCTCCACTTCAGCCCAGAGAGAGCGATTGTGGGGATCAGTCCGCAATGCTTTTTTTAAGTAGAGCCGGGCTTTGTCTAGTTGCCGATCGTCCACCAGTTGCCGCCCCCATCGTTGATAGGTGATCGCTTGCCATTGCCGCACTTCCGGGTCTTGGGGAATGCGTTGGGCCAATCCTTCAACCAGAGCAATTGCTCTGGGAAAGCGACGAAGTTTTAAAAATTGTTGTAGTTGCTCGTAAGAGGCTTGCTTTAACTGGCGATCGGACTCCGACAGGTTGGGATTGTACTGAACTTGCACTGGCTTAGTTGTAATTTTGACCTTGGGTGGAGACCCAGGACTCGTGGTTCTGTCGGGAACATCTGACGGAGCAGCCTCTGGAGCTTGGCTTGGAGACTGGCTTGGAGATTGGCGTGCCCGGAACTCCGCTGCTTCTTCTGCCGTGGGCTTCACCACACTCGCCAAAAACCTGTACGCCTCTGTCAGCGTAATAAACCTATCCTTGGCACGCTGATCATCAGGATTCATATCAGGATGATATTGCCGTGCCAAACGGCGATAAGAAGCCTTAATCTCGGTAAAGGATGCCCCCGACCTTAATCCTAAAATTCGGTAGCAGTCTGCAAGATTCATCAGAAAACCAGAGGGCAGAGTAATTAAGATTCTGCCATCTCTAAGGGATATTTTTAGGGATGGTTTTGGACATCTAGCCCTAGATTTTAAATTTGCAGCCTAAAACTTAAGGTTGTCCCTGATACAAGTTTCTCATAACCCAGCGTTTTGGATGTAGGGTAAGGCGATCGACAAGCAACCTCACCGCACCATCCCTTCAGTCCAATTGGCTTCGCAGTTCACCATTCACGGGATGAGTCGGTCATCATTTAGCCACACGCTGAGTGTCACTTACGGCAATCATCAACCAGCAAATCATCAGTCAGCAAACCTCCAGACCCTCTAACCTCAGACCTTGTTCCTTACTTTACAGCCGGAAAATATAGCGCTCATTTGAGGGGTGATCAGCCCAGGGTTGTGAAATCACTTGACATATCCTATCTAGATCCATTCAGAATCCGTTAACATAGCTAATTGCACTCATGGCTATAGATTCGATGAAAGTTATTCAAGAAAAGCTTCCCGCCAGCCAGGTTGGTTTGGAAATTGAAGTTCCCGCAGAAACGTCCAAGCAAGCCTACGAAAAGGTGGTTAAAGAGTACACCCGCTCAATGAAGATTCCCGGATTCCGTCCTGGTAAAGTTCCTCGGCATGTGCTGATTCAGCAAGTTGGGGTGCAACGCATTAAGGCCGCAGCCCTGGAAGACTTAATTCAGAAGGGAATTCAGCAGGCGATCGACACAGAAAAAATTGCAGCGATCGGCAACTACCAACTTCGTTCCTCCTTTGAGGAACTGCTCAGTCAATTTAATCCAGGAGCAGCCCTAACTTTCTTAGTAGCCGTGGATGTGCAGCCAGAGGTCATACTCAACCAGTACACCGGATTGACGATTCAGGTTGAAGAGGTTAATTACGACCCCAGTGAGATTGATAGAACCCTAGAAGAACGGCGGAGTGGTCTGGCCACCCTGATTCCTGTGGAAGACCGCCCTGCCCAAACTGGGGATGTGGCAGTAGTTGACTTCAAGGGGCAAGTCTTCGACGAAGCGGGAAATCCAGAAGAAATCTCTGGTGGAGACATTTCAGACTTTCAAGTCGAATTGAGTGAAGATAAATTCATTCCCGGTTTTGTAGATGGCATTTTGGGAATGCATCCTGATGAAACCAGGGAAGTTGCCGTCAAGTTTCCCGAAGACTATTTCCAAAAGGATTTAGCTGGAAGGGATGCACTATTTACCATCACCTTGAACGAACTGAAGGAAAAAGAACTCCCTGATCTTGACGACGATCTAGCCAAAGATATTAGTGAATTTGAAACCTTGGTAGAACTCAGAGAGATGCTGGAATCCAGGTTGCAGAAGGATGCAGAGCGCAGATTCAAAGCTAACAAAGAGCAGGCATTGTTAAGGCAATTGCAAAATCAAGTTGAAGTAGACTTGCCCATTAGTCTCCTCGACCAAGAAGTTGATTATTTGATTACCCAAACTGCAATGAACTTGCAGAATCAGGGCGTTGACTACAAACGCCTCCTCACTCCTGAAACCATTCCCGAACTCCGGGCAGCAGCCCGCCCCGAAGCCGCTAATCGCCTGAAACGGACGCTAGCTTTGGGAGAGATTGCTAAGCGCGAATCGCTCCAAGTTGATCCCACTGACCTCAAAGCACGGGTGGCTGAGGTGGTTGAGCAATATGGCGATCGAGATGTAGATCCAGCCCGACTGCGATCGGTTGTCGAAGAAGATCTACTACGAGAAAAAATTCTGGCTTGGTTGGAAGAACGGTGGACGATCGAAACAGTACCCGCTGGTTCCCTGTCCTCTGAGGAAGAATCTGATGAAGAACTAGAGGATGCTCTGCCAGATGCCGCAGCCAGCGCCCCCGCAATCCTCGCCCCCTCTGATTTGGATGACTCCCCCGCAACTACCCCAGAAACTATCCCAGAAACTATCCCAGAAGCCACCCAGCCTGATGCAGACATCCTAACCACTAATGCTTCTGAATCCCAAACAGAGCCAGAGTTAATTGAGTCGCTTCAAGCTGTGGCTGACTCTGCGGGGTCAGAAGAGGAAGCTGAGTAGGAGATTGGACGATCGAATGCCTTACCTTTTCTAGAAAACTAGTCAGGAGGCTGAGAGAAATTTTCCTCACCCTACGGTTCTAGATGAGTTGAGGCATAATGTGGCTATAGACGCATATTACTTCTTCCCTCTGTCTACTTCTTATCTCTGGCACTTTAGCTAAGCAAGATTCTGAGATGAGGGCAGAATCCTGCTTCCATCAGAAGAAATCAGAGTTGAGAGTAGTCACCTACCATTATTGATGTTTGAACCTTATGCTTATTTCTCAGTCTCCTAGTTACGCCATCACTAGCTTGAATTCTGTAGATTTCTACTCTGCAACTACTCCTAGCAACGCTGTACCAATGGTGGTAGAGCAGTCAGGACGAGGAGAACGGGCATTTGACATCTACTCCAGCCTATTGAGAGAGCGCATTGTGTTTCTGGGAACGCAGGTGGATGATGCCGTAGCAGATTCGATCGTTGCTCAACTGCTCTTCCTAGATGCTGAAGATGCGGAAAAAGATATTCAGCTCTACATCAATTCTCCGGGCGGTTCTGTTACCGCAGGTATGGCGATTTATGACACCATGCAGCAAATTCGACCCGATGTTGCTACTATCTGTTTTGGTTTAGCAGCCAGCATGGGAGCATTCCTTCTAGCCAGCGGCACATCGGGTAAGCGCATGTCCCTTCCCAGTGCCCGGATCATGATTCACCAACCCCTTGGAGGAGCGCAGGGGCAAGCAGTAGATATCGAGATCCAAGCAAGAGAAATCCTCTATCATAAGCGCAAGCTGAATGAACTCCTCGCTCACCACACAGGTCAATCCCTAGAAAAGATTGAAGCTGACACTGAGCGCGACTTCTTTATGTCTGCTGATGAAGCTAAGAGCTATGGTCTGGTTGACCAGGTTATCTCTAGACAGTTCCTACCCACTCCAGGAGAAGCGGTTCCTGTGTTGAAATCATGAGGCAGATATGGCCAACAACAAGTATGACTCTCATCTAAAATGTTCGTTCTGTGGCAAGTCTCAGGAGCAAGTCCGTAAATTAATTGCCGGGCCAGGTGTTTACATTTGTGACGAATGTGTGGACCTATGCAACGAAATTTTGGATGAGGAGTTATTCGACTCAAGCACTGCCCAGGCTCAACCCTCTGCTCGTCGGGATCAGCCTTCGGAAAAGCGCAAAGCCCGCTCTGCCAATATAAATCTCAGCCAAATCCCTAAACCTAGGGAAATCAAAAAGCATTTAGACGAGCATGTGATCGGGCAAGATGATGCGAAAAAAGTATTGTCGGTCGCAGTTTACAACCATTACAAGCGCCTTAGCTTTGCTCAAAGTAAAGCGAACAGCAAAAACCCAGAAGATGCAGTGGAGTTGCAAAAGTCCAACATCTTGCTGATGGGGCCGACAGGCTGCGGCAAGACATTGCTGGCCCAAACCCTTGCAGAAATCTTGGATGTGCCGTTTGCAGTTGCAGATGCAACCACCCTCACCGAAGCGGGCTATGTCGGTGAAGACGTGGAGAATATTCTGCTGCGGCTGTTGCAAGTCGCCGATTTAGATGTGGAAGAAGCCCAGCGCGGCATCATTTACATTGACGAAATCGACAAAATTGCGCGCAAAAGTGAAAATCCCTCTATCACTAGAGATGTCTCAGGAGAGGGAGTGCAACAGGCGCTCCTCAAAATGTTGGAAGGCACCGTAGCCAACGTGCCTCCTCAAGGTGGACGTAAGCATCCCTACCAAGACTGCATTCAAATTGATACGAGTAATATTCTGTTTATCTGTGGTGGGGCTTTTGTCGGCTTAGAAAGGACGATCGAGCAACGCATTGGCAAGCGCAATTTTCTGGGCTTTGAAGTTGATCCCGCTGCGGGTGACACTCCTCAATCACGGGAGAAGCGAGCCGCTGATACCCTCAAGCACATGGAGCCAGACGATCTCGTAAAGTTTGGCATGATCCCTGAGTTTATCGGGCGAATTCCGGTCACTGCGGTGGTAGAACCCCTGGATGAAGATACCCTGACGGCAATTTTGACGGAGCCAAAGAATGCTTTGGTGAAGCAATATCAAAAGCTCATGCACATGGATAATGTGCATCTGGAGTTCCGTCCTGACGCGGTGCGGGCGATCGCCCAGGAAGCCTACCGTCGTAAAACGGGGGCCAGGGCACTCCGGGGTATTGTGGAAGAACTGATGCTGGATGTGATGTATGAGTTGCCGTCTCGCAAGGATGTGACTCGCTGCATCATTACCAAAGAAATGGTAGAAAAGCGCTCTACAGCGGAACTACTGCTACACCCTTCCTCCTTACCCAAGCCAGAGTCAGCTTAAGGAGTTGCGGTTTAATAAAATACCATTTGAGTAAGATGGGCACGATTCGCTTTGCCCATCCTACCCAAGTTTTGAGGGAAGTCCCTAATCTTCCAAAACTTGTCGAATCCGACGCTCTAAACGCTCCAAATCCAGTCCCCCCTCGTCGCGGCTAATCCGACGCACTGTGGCGTTGACATTTCCCAACTCGGAAAGCAAATCTTGTAGGATCTCCTGCTGCTGGCGAGACTGAATGACCTCCCGTGGTTCCTGCACTAGGTCTCGAATGAGTGTGTCTTCTGCCCTAGAAGCCACGATCGGCTCAGTCTGTCCCTGCATATGCACAAAGGTTCGCCGCCCTGGCCCCCGATCTTCGTCAACGGGAATCACCGCAGTTACCTGATCCGATCGCACGTACTTGCCGTAACCTAAATGGACTAACACTGACGACTGGATTTTCATTTCGCTTTCTCTGCAACTCCCTCTATTTTAACGTGGGTAAAAATAGGACAAGAGGTATAACCAGAGCGGCTTTCACCCTATTTTTGTAGAGGTTTCTATCTTGACGCGTTGTTGGAAAAGCCTCACGATCGCTGATGGGTAGCCTGAAGGATTGATTGTCCGCCTAGCCCACTGCCAGTGAAATCAAATGGGTTTTGAGACATGAGGCCTGATGACACCGGGAGCGGCAACAGCCGTAGCAGGACTGAGCAGGGGAGTTGCTGGATTGTAGATGCCGCACCATGTTGCAAATAGCCGATCGCCTAGATTTAGGGCTGCATGGCTTGAAATCCCCGATGCAACACTAGAGCCAGGCACAGAACCCTGATTAAGAGATAAACGCCATGCTGCCGGGAAGCCCATAACCCCGTGATATGCCCCCATCAATGCCCCAACTAAGGCACAAACGGACTGAGGCTGGTACCCAATTTGGGCAGCCCTGAGAAACGCCAGCGTGGGATAGTCAGGAGTGCTGAGGAAGCAATAGAAGGACAGAGCCATCGCTGCCTCATCAGACCGATCGGCATATAACGGGGCAAGGGCTGATAACCCAGCGCCAATTTGCAATAAGTCCTGAACTTGTAGCAGTAGGGGCACGATCGCCCCTACCTCTAAGCTTGGGACTTGTTGGAGGTGGGCGATCGTCTGCGAAATTAGCGTGTGTGGATGCAATTGTTCTTGCAAGGCTTGCATGATTACATAGGCTAGGACATGGGGAACCACGGAATGGGTCGCCCCTTGCCAACTGGTTAAGACCGGTTCTAGCACCTGCTTTCCCTTCATTTTATGCTCATGAAAGAACAAGGCAATGGGGAGAGTGCCAATCGCGACTTCAGATCCGCGTGAACCCCGTAGCATTGGCAGCAAGTCTTGCACAGCCAACTCGTGATTCCAGTCCTCGATCTCTAGTTGCCCACAACGCACTAGGCTCTCCGCCCCCAGCAGAGCTACCCTGCTCCACCTCATCTCCTGCTGAGCGTGTCCTTTCCTCAGAAGTTCGGTCACCCCACCGAGGAGCGATCGTTGCAGTTCAGGTTGAGTTTGTTTTACACAACCCACACCGATCAGTTCTCCCAGGATTGACCCTAGAAAAACGCCTTGAAATCGGCTCATCAGTGAGTAGCGCATAACCGTTCCATTAATATGTGAAAAAATAATACGTCACACTCTAATTCTAAGTAGGTAGGTGTAATTAATTGTAAGAAGGGGAGTGGGGGCGTTGCCCCCAGGCAGGGGGTGGAACCCCCTCCACCCCCAAAATCGTCTTTAATTTAATTGCACTCAGCTACCTAAAACGCAAAATAGGGGCGACTGACGATCGCCCCTACTCATACAAAACCAATCTACAAAACCAGCAACGACATTCTAAGAAACAGACTCAACTCGCGCATAGAACTGACCTCGGATTTTCACATCACTAGGTTCCCGTGAACCCATATCAGTTTCCGAAGGCTGCTCACTCACAAAAATGCCCCCAATTTCACCAGTGCTGCTGTCCACTTGGGTTACTTGCAAGGAAATTTTCCCCTGTCCTACTTCAAAGCTCTTCACATTCTCACGCAACAGTTCTTCGCTGTCTGCCTGAGCTGGAAGCGCAATAGCATTATCGTAGCCCGTAGTGAGACCGCGACCTTTAGGGTCTAGGAAGTTGGAGGTGCGATAGGACGGCACTTTGAACGTGCCCTCAAAATCAGTGGACGTGTTGATGCTGTTTGTCGGTGACTGAGTTTGGGCAACCAAATTCTTAATTGTGAATAAAAATGGTACGCGCTCTCCGCCTGGTAACTGCACGGTAATCGCTTGGAAATCAAACCCATCTTCCTCAACAAAGCTCAGACGGCCTTCAGCATCAGACTCAAGCCTGCCAGAGACTGCATCAATGGTAGAGGTTTCACGCGTCACTAGCTTTGCTGTAATGAATTCTGCCTTCTGGCGCTTGTTATAAGTCTCTTCCTTCACAAAGAAGTCGGTGGGTTGGAGGCACAAGCCAGTTAATGTATAGGACTTGCCAGCATCAAGGGGAATTGCACTGCGGGTCGTTGCCGTAACTTCAGGACACGTATTAGCGATCCCCGTTCCTCGGATCTGTTCGTAGGTCAAGGATTCACGACCTGTGGCCGACGCAGCATCACTGCAAGCGGTCAAGACACTGAGACAGAGTGCCAAAAGTGAAACAATCAAAACACGATACTTCATGGTTACCTCTACGAGACCTTAATACGACTGTATAAATTGCTGATGTATAAGTTTCTATGGTGGAATAATAGAACTTAAATTTTGGTTTCCTTTCACCTAGTACTTAATTGCTGTGTAATTACTGTAAGACCAGTCTACTATCGATTCAGCCCCTATTTTGAGTGGTATGCAGAGCAGTCCCAATTTTGAGTTAGAAACATCCCAGAATCAGCTAGAGGCGATCGACGAAGCTATCCGTAGCTTTGCCCACAGCCACCAAGGTGACTGTTTACTCTTGCTGCACTTGTTGCGGACACTGGAAAGCTTGCATCAAGAAATTCGCGACGGATTATTTCAGCAATCTCTGCCAGACAATCGGCAAGCACTTTACAGTTTACTGAGAGAGATAGAAACAGAGGGAGGATGGCCCTATATTCACCGCATGAGGCTCCAAGCCTTTCTACTTAATTTGTTACCAGAGTCTTCTATGGAAGAAATAGCCTTGGATTCTGTCCCTCTTCCCGCATCTAAACCGAGCAGCCCACCGAATTTGTGATGTCGATAGCATTAGAAAGTGTTTGTAAATTAACGTGTCGTTTTACACTCGCCCCCTACATCCCCCAGAATTGAGGGATTTTGAACAAAAATGGCTCGAAAGTCCCCCAGAATTGGGGGGTTGGGGGGCGGATCGGGGCGCAATTTGTGTTTACGAACAGTTTCTTAGAAGTCGATGGCATTAATTGATCAATACCCTGCAAAACCCTACGGAAATCAATACCCTACAAAGCCCCATAGATGACTTTATGGAAGTCAACGAAGAATTAATCAAGAATTAACCTTTGGTTAATCCAAAGATTAGGTGTTCCTGAGCCTAATTAGCTACTCTAGTAGCAAAGCATAATTAATCTTTAGCGTGTGCGTTCTACCATTCAAACCGACGCAAGGTTTAGTTGACACACATGGTCTTATCCTCTGTAACATTGGTTCCACCGTTGCTAGACGTTTTTAAGGGAAACTTATCCCTTGAATCTACTCTGAGAGAATTGGCGCTTCACAACTTTCAGGTTGAGTCCTCATGTTCGGCTGAAGAAGTGATGTCCGTGTTTGAGGGTAACCCGCTCCTGCCAGGAGTTTTGCTCATGCAGGAGAATAAATTCCTGGGGATGATTTCTCGCCGCCGGTTTCGGGAGCAGATGAGTCGTCCCTATGGCTTAGATTTGTTCCGAAAGCGCCCTCTACTCTCTCTCTACGAATTCACCCGTAAAGAACTCCTTGTCCTCTCAGGGAATATGTCTGTTGTGAAGGCGGCACAACGATCGCTAGAGCGCAGATCTAGCTCTCTCTATGAGCCGATCGTGGTGGAGCTAGAGGCTGGAACCTATAGATTACTGGACGTTCACCAACTTTTGGTAGCTCAATCTCAAGTTTTGGAGCAAGCAAGATTGTTGCTGAAAGAAGCTAACCAGGAACTCGTTCAATTGGCTTCTCAGGATGGCTTAACTCAGGTGGCTAATCGCCGAAAATTCGACCAGTACCTTGATGAGAAATGGCAGGAGTTAGCACGGGAACGATCGCCGCTCTCACTTGTCCTGTGTGATGTAGATTGTTTTAAGGCATACAACGATACCTACGGGCACCAGATGGGAGATGACTGCTTGCAGCGAGTGGCGGGGGCAATTCGCGAAACGGTGACCCGTCCTGGAGATTTAGTCAGCCGCTATGGGGGAGAAGAGTTTGCAGTGATCTTGCCCAACACACCCACTACAGGGGCGATGCAGATTGCTGAGGAAATCAGATCTGCGGTGAAGGGGCTGGGCATGAAACACAAAAAGTCGGTGGTCTGTCCCTACGTTACCTTGAGTCTAGGTGTGGCCAGTGTTCTGCCTGCTTACGGCGGTTCAGCATCTCCGATTTTGCTAATTGCAGCGGCTGATAAGGCGCTTTATAAGGCTAAGGAGCATGGACGCGATCGGGTGATTTTGAGTGCTACACCGAGTGAGTAATCAATATTTAATCAGTAACGATCGGCAATAATAATTAACCGACCTTTTTATTACGACACAAAATTTATGGGCTGACACGGTATGTCTACTCAACCGTAACGCTCTTCGCCAAATTCCTGGGTTGGTCTACATCTAGTCCGCGATGGGCGGCGATGTGATAGGCCAGCAGTTGCAGCGGAATCACTGTCAGCAATGGGGACAACACCTCATCCACCGCCGGAACGGGCAAAAGGTGGTCGAACTCGCTGGAATCTGGGGCATCTAAAGGCGTTACGCCGATGAGTTGGGCATCTCGCGCCTTGGCTTCTTGGGCGTTGGACAATACCTTTTCGTAGACTGTGCCAGGCATGGCGATCGCCACCACCGGCACCTTGGCATCCAGCAGGGCGATCGGGCCGTGCTTCATTTCGCCAGCAGGATACCCTTCAGCGTGGATGTAACTGATTTCCTTCAACTTCAAGGCTCCTTCCAGGGCGATCGGGAAATTAATTCCTCTCCCCAAGAAAATAAAATCCTGCGTTTCTGTAAAGTGGTGGGCTAGGTCTTCGCTGTAACGTTCCTGGCTTTCCAGAATCAACTCCATCTCGGCGGGTAATTGTCGCAATCCATTTAGGAGTTGCTCTAATCGCTCCAAAGGTAGCGTGCGGCGGTAGTAGGCTAAATCCAGCGACAGCGCGTAAAATGCCACCAACTGCGCCACAAAGGTTTTGGTGGCTGCCACCCCGATTTCAATTCCCGCATGGGTGTCAATAATTTGGGCGACGAGATATCCCAAAGAACTCTCTGGGCGGTTCGTAATGCCGAGTAATTTGGCGGCATAGGGGGCAGATTGACCCGATCGCCGTTGCTTTTCCATCTCTAAGGCCGCCAAGGTATCGGCCGTTTCGCCCGATTGAGTGACCCCGATCGTCAATGTGTTGGCTGTCATTGGTCTTGGAGCATAGCGAAACTCCGAGGCATACTGGACAACGGTCGGAATTCCCGCCAGTTGCTCCAACAAATACTTGCCCACCAAACCCGCGTGCCAACTGGTGCCACAGGCCACAATCTGGATTTGCTCTAGGTCAGCGTAGAAGTTCTCAGGGAGACCGAGAGTGATGGGGGATGTCTGACTATCATTAGTAGCCGTCCATGCATCATTTAGGTATGCCTCCAAGCAAGCCCGCACCACTCCCGGTTGCTCGTAGATCTCCTTGAGCATGAAGTGCTTGAAGCCCTGTTTTTCCACCATCACTGGATTCCAGCTCAAGGTGCGGGGCGTTTTTTTCAGCCGATCGCCCCCAAAGCTGTAAACCTCCACGCCTAGTGGGGTCAACCGCGCCAATTCTCCATTCTCCAGGGTTAGCACAGCGCGAGTGTAGGGAACGAGGGCCGGGGTATCCGACGCACAGAAAAATTCTCCCTGACCAAAGCCAATGGAAATTGGGGCTTGCTGCCGGGCCACCAATAGCTCATCGGGGTAATCCGCAGAAAGGACAGCGATCGCAAACGCTCCACGCAACAAGTTCACTGCCTGCCGTACTGCCTCTAGAAACGACAAGGTGTTCCCCGCCATTAAGTCGGCGATTAAATGGGGAATGACTTCGGTATCTGTGTCCGATCGAAACTGGTGTCCCCGCCCCTTCAACTCTTCGCGTAGTTCGCGGTAATTCTCAATAATGCCGTTTTGCACGACAGCAATCCGCAGCGCTGTATCCATGTGGGGATGGGCGTTGTATTCCTCCGGTTTGCCGTGGGTTGCCCAGCGCGTATGTCCAATGCCAACACGGGCTGGATTCTCTGCCCCTTCTAATTTTTCTTGCAAGTTGTGGAGCTTTCCCTTGGCCCGCACACAGTGGATCTCGCCTTCAAAAACTGTAGCGATCCCCGCCGAGTCATAACCCCGGTACTCTAGCTTCCGTAGCCCTTCCAGCAAAATGCCACTAGCTGCCTGAGTACCGATGTAGCCCACAATTCCGCACATGGATGCCGCTCCTAAGAGGTGAAAAGAGAATGCACCCTACCTTAACATCCGTATTGGGCTATGCAATGCTTGAGGAAAACAGAAAAATCAGCACAAAAAAGAGGGGACAGCTATCTCCCCTCAAATCTTTTGGTAGATGCAAAGTAGAAGTCAGGTGTCCCGACAAATCTCAATGCATCATAGTAACAATACTTCGGACAGTTTTTGTGGAGGTACTGGCAACCCTGTTGTACAGACAGTGTAGACCCTCACCCTAAATCCCTCTCCCAAGAGGGGAGAGGGACTTCAATCCGGCTCCCCTGCTCCCGTTCTGGGAGAAGGGGTTGGAGGATGAGGGCTAGCTATCACAAAAATGTCCGAACTATTGATAGTAAGAAATTTTGATCTATCGCTTAGATGTGTTACTCAAGCTTGCACAGCCGAGCGATGGGGTTTTGATAAAAAGTTATCACCCCTCAAAATCTGCTTAGCAGAGTTCTAGTAGGCTAAGCCCATGCTGCGGGTGGTTTCTGCACCCAAATAAACACGAATGCTAAGAAAGTCAGTAGGGCAAGCGGTTTCGCAACGCTTACATCCAACACAGTCCTCAGTCCGAGGCGATGAGGCAATTTGAGCGGCGCGGCAACCGTCCCAAGGAACCATCTCTAGAACGTCAGTAGGGCAGGCACGGACGCACTGCGTACAACCAATGCAGGTATCGTAAATTTTAACGGCGTGGGACATCGAATAAAGGCTCCAAATTATTTCTTAGATTAGTCTTTGAGAAATTAGTGAATTCAAATAGTCTTACAAAATAGGTTTATAAAACTACGGTTAGAGTGACCAACAGAGTTTTTAACTCTTAGGGTTACTAATTCTCAAAGTTTTAAGTTTTCGGGGCAAGTTTTCAGGGTGTTTTACAACATCAACAGGTGATGGGCTTCAGTAGCATGGCTAATTGTTCCACCATCTGAATTAATCCTTAGATTACATCAGTGGCTTCAATGGTTTGGCGATCGGTGCAAAAACTTTAAACAACGTAACGTAGAGCCAGAGAATGTAGGTTCCACAGATTTATTTCCGTTAATCCACCAAATCAATGCCACAAAAAACACAGAGCAGAACCCTAATGAAGCGCGAGGATTGCTGCACCTACAACTTGATTTTCAATACCCAAGACTTATTATCCAGTCACGTAGGAGGGTGCTGCTTGGAAATGGTGTTAATTGCAGGAAGCTGAGGACGGGAGGAACGAGAGGGCAGGTAGCGAACGGGGACACGTTCCACAGGTTCGATCGGGCGATGTTGGAGCTTCCACCAACGCAGAGCGATCGCTACACCCATTGTGCCAAAGCCGAATGTGACTAAAGACCAACTTGAATGAAAGCCTCCGTTTACCGCCTCTGCTACCCCAACTAACAGAACAAAACTAGAGATTGGCTCTTTACGATACGCTGATCTGATAAATCGAGACCACATCACATTCATTAGAATCTACTCGATAGTCTTATATATATTTTCCGACTCTGCGCCTGCTTTTTCAGACCCATATCGAAGTTTACACTCAGTCTGCAATTTTCCAAGTTAAACCAGACTTACTTCTAAAAGGATTGATTCTCGTCGAGGTATTACCTTAATCGGAGGATTCAGACTTCAGAATCATGCTCGACTATTCTACTCTGGGATTTGACTCTAAAGTAGTTCGCTTAGAACGGGATAACCGAACTACTGAATTCCTAACCAGGCAAATACTCCCTGACCTGTGACATATTCGATCGCCAAAGCCAACGTAAATCCAATCATGGCAGCTCGTCCATTAAGGCGTTCTGCATACTCATTGAAGCCAAATTTCGGCTCTTCCAGGTTGGGGACGAGAGTCTTGGGTGCAATGTTCGGTTGAGGTTGGTTCATTTTACGGTATCTCTAAAATTTCAAGCACTGCATACAATTCTTTACATGCTTCATATATCTTAACCTCTAATCTTGATGCCTTGATGGGCAGGTTAGGGACTTGCGTCAAAATGAACTGCCGACCATAAATTGCCGATCGAGACCTGTGAAATGGACATACTTTGCTTTGTCCATCCTGCCCCGATGGTGTTTTGTTGAACTGCAACTCCTTAGTGGGAAGGTAAGGGCAAGCATCAGAGTCGCTGTCGCAGAACTCAGCTCACATTAAAATCTATCTTGGGGATATAATAAACCCTGCCACGCTTGGGACACAATGTTGCTGAGCCAGTAGCGTTGCTCGGCATTCAGCAGACTATCCTCCATCAGTACCTCAGCTTTAAGATCTTCTAAGGAGCGTCCCTGGGAGTGGGCTAATTGAATTACGCCTGCGATCGCAGAGGCTACTAACTCACCGTCGATGGGTTGGGAGCAAAGTTCAACGATTTCTTGAGAACTTGCTGGAATAGGATGGTTCATAGGGCGTTCCTTAATTAAGTATAAAAATTGATGTAGGTTATTAGAACCTGATAAATCAGTACTTTGGACAGGTTTTGTAGAGGTGCTGGGAACCCTGTTGTGCAGCCAGTATAGACCCTCACCCTAAGTCCCTCTCCCAAGAGTGGAGAGGGACTTCAATCCGGCTCCCCTTCTCCCAAAAAGGGAGAAGGGGTTGGGAGATGAGGGCTAGCTATCGCAAAAATGTCCGAACTGTTGATAAATGAGAAGCTTGTAAAGTTTCTTATGCAATTATGTAATGGGAACTATAGCGCAATTTAGAGCGATCGATTCTACCTTGATAGGTCATTCAGCGGAGTTTACACTACTGGAATGCAAGAAGTTCTTTATTTAGAAATCCCCACTCCAGACATAGCTCTGGTAAAAGCCTGGTTACAGCAGGAATTCAATCCGGTTGCTGGGGAAAAAGTTGCCACCTCCGTAGGAATTCGGCTGAGGTTTGCTGCCAATAATGCTCAGGACACTACCGCTCAGGGTGCTGAAATTCCAGAAACAGCCTCAGACTCGGTTATGGAGGGAGTGCCAGAGCTTTCTGTTTTTGTGTGGAGTCTGCAACGAACAATCTATTTAAAGGTATTTCGGTGGGCCGATCGCCCGGTTTTACGGGAACAGCAGCTTTTACAGCAACTGACTCAGGATCTAAGGGGTGCCTTTCCCCATCAGTACCCGACTCCACCGCCGATCGATTTAGCGCATCACTCGATTTTTGAAGCCCTCGCTCCCTACTATCCTTTAACCGCCAAGTTTTTTCAAAAAATTCCCAATGGTGAGTACGACTTGACACGAGTTTATTGGTGGGAGCAGCGCTGGCGAGAGGGAGCGGGTCGAACTCAGCCGCTCAAACAGGTGATTGCCCATGTCCCAGAATCCACTCTAGGAGGCGATCGGGTTCCTGCCACCTATGACCTCATTTACATCGGAGGGGCGCTGGGAGTCATCCATGCCGCAGTGATGGCTCGTTTAGGCTATCGGGTATTGCTGATCGAACGATTGCCCTTTGGTCGGATGAACCGCGAGTGGAATATCTCTCGCGATGAATTTCAGAGCCTGATTGATCTGAATTTATTTACCCTAGCCGAATTTGAAAGCGTCATTGCCAGAGAGTATGTAGACGGCTTTAATAAATTCTTTGACGCGAATAACCCTCCTCAGGCAAAGGCAGCGGTGCTGCACACGCCTACGGTGTTGAATGTGGGGCTGGATGCGGAGAAGTTGCTCCAGGTATGTGGTGAAAAACTGCGGGCAGCCGGAGGGGAGATTTGGGATGAAACGGAGTTTATCTGTGCCGATGTTCGCCCAGAGTCGGTTGTGGTGCAGGTACGACATTTGCCTACCCATGTAACGCGGGCTGTGGCAGGACGGTTGGTGGTGGATGCGATGGGAACTGCTTCGCCGATCGCCTGGCAGCTAAACGGGGGACGGGCATTCGACAGTGTTTGCCCGACGGTGGGTGCGTGTATTGCCTCTGGATTTGAGCCGGGGGTTTGGGATGCCAACTATGGGGATGTGCTGCATAGTCATGGGGATATTTCGCGGGGACGACAATTAATCTGGGAGCTATTTCCGGGTAGAGGTGAGGAAATTACAGTTTACCTATTTCACTACCATCAGGTGCATCCCCAGAATCCAGGGTCGTTGCTGGAAATGTATGAGGACTTTTTCACGATTCTGCCAGAGTATCGGCGCTGTGATATGGAGAAGCTGGTGTGGCGCAAGGCTACATTCGGCTATATTCCAGGGCACTTTAGCAATAGTGCCACCGATCGCCAAGTGGCATTCGATCGGGTGGTGGCGATCGGGGATGCCGCTTCCCTCCAATCTCCGCTGGTATTCACTGGCTTTGGCTCCTTGGTCAGAAATTTGCGGCGGCTGACAGATTTGCTTGATACGGCCTTGAAGCATGACCTACTCAAAGCCAATCACCTGAGCCAGATTCGAGCCTACCAAAGTAATGTGGCGGTCACCTGGCTGTTTTCCAAGGGCATGATGGTGCCAACGGGAAAATTCCTGGCACCGCAACAAATCAACGCTATGTTGAACACATTTTTTGGGATTCTGGCGGATGGAAGTCCTGCGGTGGCTGAGCGATTTATTAAAGATCGAATCGATTGGGTGACATTTAATGTGCTGGCGTTGAAGGCAGCCTATCAAAATCCGTCTCTGTTAGTCTGGATTTGGCGACTGGCGGGAGCGAGGGACATTTTTCACTGGGTAAAAAGCTATGTCACTTTTACGCTGAATGCCCTGATTGGCTGGGCAATCGGGGGCTGGTTGCCAGGTTTGACCCGATGGCTACAGCCGTTCTTAGAGTCGCGCTATCCGGCTCTATGGTTGTGGTTGCTGGCCCAGAATTATGAGTTTAATAACCGAGCGATCGTGCGGTCGCCCCATCAGACTCGCCCTCCGATGACCTATCAACTAGAACCCAAGGTTGATAAGGTTGGAACTCGATAGAACAGACTGTGGCGCAGACTTTTTCTAAAGGTGATCGGACTTTAGGGAGGGAAGATAACGCTGGCGGCGGCGTTGTAGCCAGGTTCCCATTAAAACTGCGCCAAATACGAGGGTTGATAGCAAAACGACACTGGCTCCAGAGGCAATATCTAGGTGATAGCTAAGATAAATTCCTACAAAGGAAATAATAGCTCCTAAGCCGCCTGAAAGCAGCATCATGGTTCCAAATTGGTTACTCAGGAGGCGGGCGATCGACGCTGGGATCACGACAGCAGAAATAATGAGCGTCACGCCCAGGATTTGTAGGGTAGCGACTAGCAAGGTGGCCAGCATCAAGGCAAACAGGGTATCCATCACAAAGACGGGCACTCCATGTACTTGGGCGACTTCCCGATCGAAACACCAGAACAGTAGCGGATGATAGAAGACAAACACCAGGGACAACAGCACGATCGTCACGCCAGTCACTACCCACAAATCAGTTTGGGAAACCCCCAAGACATTGCCAAACAGGGCAGCCTCGAAATTTTGGCTAAAGCGCCGGTGGCTGCTGATGATGGCGACACCGAGGGCAAAGCTGGCCGTGGTGACAATGCCGATCGCGGCATCGGAATAAATGCGCCGCCCTGTGAGGTATTGAATCAGCAGGGCGGTGGCGAATCCCCAGATTCCAGAGCCGATGTAAAAGTTCAGTCCCAGCACATAGGTCAGCACTGCGCCGCCTAGGATGGCGTGGGAGAGTCCATGGGCGATGTAACTCATGCGTCGGGTGGTGATGTAGACCCCCATCACGCCACAGAGCAGCCCCACCATGATGCTGATGACAATGGCACGGCTAAAGAACTCGTACTGAAAAGGTTTGAGCAGAAATTCCATGGAAATAAACCTGTTTTTGGACTGGTTCGGGTCTTGCTTTGAGACTTAGGTGATGTGCAACTTTCCCGAACCGCCCTCACCCCAACCCCTCTCCCAGAAGGGGAGAGGGGCTAAGATTTGGATCGGCTCCCCTTCTCCCCTAGGGAGAAGGGGGAGAAGGGCAGACTTTAAGTTGCATATCGCTTTGATTATTCTAGGAAATCCGATCGCGTTGTATTTGCCTCAAGTGCCCAATTTGAATTGCATTCTGGTTCCCCCAGAATTGGGGGTTAGGGGGCGGTTCGGGCAACAATTCATGCCGACGATTCAGATATCCCTTAAGGCTAGTTCTAGGGAGTCCGATCGCTTTCCAGCAGTGACTCTGGCAGGTTATTCCGCAGTTCGTGGAGCAAGGTTGTAGCATCGCTGGAAATCAAGACGCGATCGTGGTGGTGCATGACCAGCATTTTGGCCCCGAAGGTTTGCTCCAGGGTATGGGGCGTAAATACCTTTGTGGGCTGTCCTTGACAAATTAAGCCGTGATTGAAGCAAATCACCCAGGGGAGGTGGGTCGCCACGGAATTAAGGTCGTGGGTAGACATCAGAATCGATAACCCTTGTTGGCTCAGTTCCGCTAACAGGTGCAGCAGTTCATGCTGGATGTGCAAATCTGAGCCGCTCGTGGGTTCATCCAGAAGCACCAATTCCGGTTCACCGATGAGCGCCCTGGCCAGAAATACGCGCTGCTGTTGTCCCCCAGACAAATCCCCGATCGGTTGGTGCGCCACATGCTCCACTCCCACTCGGTTCAGCAAGTCCCTGGCAACGAGCCGATCGCGCTTGGAGGGCCATGGAAACAGCGATCGTTGCCGATAGCGTCCCATCATCACCACTTCCTCAGCCGTCACCGGAAAGTTCCAGTCCACGGTTTCCACTTGGGGCACATAACCCACGTTCACGAGGGGAGTCCCCGCTTTGAGCCGCTTGCCCCGAAACCGAATTTCTCCTGCCCAAGCTGGCACCAATCCCAGCATGGCTTTGATCAGGGTGCTTTTGCCGCTGCCAGAGGGGCCCACCAGTCCACACAGTTGACCAGGGTAAAGTGCTAAATCGACATTGGCGAAAACAGGTTTGGTTTGGTAGCCACAGGTCAAATGCTCGACTTCAAGTATGGGTTGCATCCAGAGTTTTAGGTTTGGTTTTTGAGCGAGGCTCGATCGGGGATCACTGGGTTGGATTTGCAGTCACTGCTGTTGGTCCCACAACATTGGCAGTGTTAAAGCCATCTACCAAGGCAGGATTCCCCCCTAAGTTACTCGCAATAATTTTCAGATTGTTGACCATCATCCCAATGTAAGTATGCTCAGGATTTTTGTTCTCCATGGCATTTGCCGACCCTTCCCCAGGCAAATCATCATCCGCTGTATTGGCCGTTTTGACTTTGGCTTCAGCCGCGATCTGCTCCTCCACCTTGCTGGGATAAACTTCTGAGCCAAAAATTGCCGGCACTCCCAATTGTTTAACTTGGTCAATCAGTCCGGCTACGTCTTTAGCAGAGGGTTCATTAAAGTCCGAAGGTTGAATAGCTCCAATGACTTCAAACCCATATTCCCTGGCCCAGTAAGCCCAAGAGTCATGGTAGGTGAGGAGTTTGCGATTTTTCTCAGGAATGCTAGCCACGACTTTACGGGTCACCTTGTCAAGTTCGTCGAGCCGCGCCAGGTAGTTTTTTAAGTTTGTGGCGTAGTAATCTTTGCCAGCAGGATCGAGGGCGGTCAACTGTTCGGCTGCCAGTTTGGCATAGGCTTCAGCGTATTTGGTGTTTACCCACAAATGCGGATTGGGGTTGCCTTTATCTTTAGGGAAGCTAAAGTCGAACATCCATTGAGCTTGGGTAATCGTGTTGTCACCCATTTGGTAAACTTTTGTATCCTTTGGCTTGACTGAATCTGCCATCTTTTGTGTTGGCAACTCTAAATACAGTCCGTTAACCAGGATCAGGTTAGCCTGCCGCAACAGGTCGGCATCAGAGGGACGGGGTTCAAACGTATGGGAGTCGGAACCTTCGGGAACGATGCCTTTCACCTCAACCCGATCGCCCGCGATGTTGGTCACGATATTAGTGAGGGGAGCAACCGTAGTCACAACCAAAAGTTTCTTCGGTTCTGTAGAAACAGTGCCGGGTGTAGCGGGAGCCGTGACTGAAGGAGTAGGGGAAACAACTGCACTTTCAGGGGCGCTACAGGCAGTGAGGGTTAATAAAACGAGGGAAAGATAAACAAAGGCTTTCATGCGGGGGCACAGGTCAGTGTAGGAAACAAGCTGAGTTATAGCGGTTTCATCCTGACTGAACAATCCCCTGGTAGGGCATTTATTTGAATTTAAAGACTTTTCTTAATCAAAATTTTAGTTTGTATGGCGGCTACTTCATCAGGCAGAGATAAAAATTGGAAGATGGCTGATGTGAAGTGAGACTATTTCAACGAACACCCAGAAACCGGGGGGTTGACGAAAAGGGTTACGTCCAGCCCCTTCTCTTGGATTGAGAACCCCGATTTCTACATTAGATGTAAGCTTTGGACTGATTGAAGCTCCGATCGGCTACTCCTCTTTTGTTGTTTGCACTTGATTTGCCATGTCCATAAAGGGATTCAGGCTGGGTCCAGGGCGACGGCGACCCCCATTTTGATTAGGTGACAGTAGAAAATTAGGGGAAAAGGTCATGCCGTCGGGGGTTTTAGCAGGCTCACTGGGAGTCGGCGTTGGCTCGGTGAGCTTTGCAGACTTTGCTTTCACGGGCTTAGGGGAGACAGTTTCTTTACCGTTTTCTGCCTTAGCTTCTGTGCTGACGGGCGCAACGACGGCTAAGGGCTTAGGGGATTGTGGGGCTACAGGTTCAGCTTGCAAAGGTGCCGTGGCTTCGGTCACATGATCGGTGGCTGCTGGTGTGGAGGCATCATCCTCATCCAGTTCCATGAAGAATCCATTACGTTTACGATTTTTTGGGGTAGGAGAGGCATCTTTTTCAGACGATCCAAATTTAAAGAGTTTGCTTAATCGATCCATGACCATAACCATTTACTCCTGTGATTTAAAAGTTGCTTAATGTGACCAAAACGTTAGCTGAAATTGCTTCTGACTCACTACCGATCGCCTCTTCACATCATGCAAGTTAGGATGGCTCTTGCATGACCAAAGCTGGGGAGGCAACCTCCTCTGCATCGCCCACTAGTCCGTGATCCCGATCGCCAAAAATTGCTGAGGCGTGGTGATACACCTTAAACTCCAGCAAATTGTGAGCGGGATCTGCCAAGAAAAATGTGCGATGCTCAAGCTGCGACCCCTCAAACCGCACTCTGGCAGTTTGGTGGAAGGACAAATCTTGGCGCTGGGCCCGCTCTAACAAAGCCTGCCAATCGGCTTCATTGGTGAATACCAAGCCAAAGTGTCGAGGATAAATACCACGCTGGGGAGTCAGGGGTTCGTGGGTGATGTGGGCCACGAGTTGGTGACCATACAGGTTTAAGATCACGGAGTTAGCAGACTCCCGCCCAACTTCACACCCTAAGCCATCGACATAAAATGCTTTTGTTTCAGCAATATCGGCGATCGGAAATGCTAGGTGAAATAAAACCTGAGTCATGGAAGGAGTGCGAGTCAAAATTAATCTATGCCTACTATCATCCTACGGTGTTGCCATGCCAGATTCTTGCCTCTTGCTAGTTTGTTTGTTGCTGACTCCGTGGTCTGTCGCGGTCGGACTCAATACAGTGCTGGGAACGATCGCGTGGTTTGCACCTAAAAAACTCCTCACCCCCGCTGGGCTGCTCCACGCCTGGTTTCTGGGCGTGTTGGTGTGGGGCAGTTTAGGCTGGCGGGGCTACCTGGTTGTGCTGTTTTACTTTTTGGTTGGCTCTGGGGTGACCCGGATTGGCATGGCGCAGAAAACCGCCGAGGGCATTGCAGAAAACCGCGAGGGCATGAGGGGCCCCGAAAATGTCTGGGGATCAGCCCTCGTTGGGGCGCTGTGTGCGGGGGGAGTGCTGCTGATTTCCCTGCTCAATCTTCAGGAGGGGCGAGAACTCGTGCCGCTGCTGACGTTGGGGTATGTCGCCAGCTTCAGTACTAAGCTTTCCGACACCTGTGCCAGTGAGGTGGGTAAGGCTTACGGCAAACGCACCTTCCTGATTACCACATTCCAACCCGTTCCTCGTGGTACGGAGGGTGCCGTCAGCTTGGAGGGAACGTTGGCGGGGGTTGTGGCCTCGGTGGCGATCGGTCTTGTAGGCTGGGCCGTTGGGCTAATCGATCCTGTAGGAGTAGGAATCTGTACGATCGCCGCCTTCATTGCCACGAATTTAGAGAGTGTCATCGGCGCAACGCTGCAATCCCGGTTCGACTGGCTGACCAATGAACTGGTGAATGTCTTCAATACACTGATTGGGGCGGGAGTGGCCATGTTGTTGGCGATCGGGCTACAGCAGCTAGGAGGTGGGCAATGATTGCCAATACCCATCCGCTCTATATCTCTCCAGAAGACTATCTAGAGGGAGAGCGTATCAGTCCCGTGAAGCACGAATACCGGAGCGGTCAAGTCTATGCGATGACCGGGGCAAAAAATCCCCATGTGATTATTGCGGGCAACGTAGCAAGTCTATTGCATGTTCACTTGAGTTCAACCCCGTGCATTGTCCTCACCGCAGACACCAAAGTGCGGCTGCTGGAAGCGAACTGCTACTACTACCCCGATGTGGTCGTTACCTGCGATGAACGAGATATTACCTCAATCGAAGATTTTATTCTTTATCCAATGTTGGTAGTCGAAGTGCTGTCTGCGTCTACAGCAGCGTTCGATCGGGGCGGGAAATTTGCCGACTATCGCACCCTGCCAACGTTACAAGAGTACGTGCTGATCAACCAATCCCATCGACAGGTTGAGTGCTTTCGCTGTCAGGATGGTGCTTGGACTGCCCAAACCTATGGTGAGGGGGAAATGGTGAATTTTATCAGCGTCGATTTCCAGGGGCCGATCGCTGCTTTTTATCAAAAAGTGCCAGGATTATCAGCATCAGGACTTTAAGGGGAATGATCGTATCCCTGAAGGTCGCTGTCTAAAGACCAGATAAAAATACGGCGATCGGGTACCTTTCTTTTAAATTTTTCCCATTCTTTGATAATAGAAAGGTCTCCCATCCCTGCGCCGCGCATCGCTGAATCAGGAAATCCGCTCAACCACTCTCCAACCTCTTCTGTGGATGGAACCTGCATAACTTGCCAGGGAGTTTCTCCCGTGATTGCTTGTCTAACCTCTTCAACGAATTTTTGAGCAAAGCGGCGGCGATGACTCCCATCACTCAAATGGGCAATATGATTGCCAGTTTCGTACACCGCAGCCATAGGCAAAAGCAGAGTTATTCCATCTTCCAGAAACTCTTTGAATTCTTTCAGCACTTTTTCCCTTTCTCCATTCATACAGGGAATATCCAATACATTGCAGAAGATGGAAGTGTCAACAATTGCAACCGCTCCCATTACTCAGACTCCCCCCGCGCACTGAGAGAAGCCAGCCAGTCCATGGCTTTTTGTTTCTTTTGTTGAGATTCGGGATGCTGCTTAACAAAGCGCTCCAAAAGCCCACGGGTCATTAGATGCCCTACAGATCCTTGAGCGATTAGTTCAGGATAATCAGGAATATCCCGTAATCGGACTAGCTGGCTCGATCCATCCTGGGGACTTCGGTAACAGAAAACGGTCTCAGGAACGGCATCGTCAGGTAGGGCATCAAGGAGTGCGGGGTTGTGGCTACTGATCAAAACACGCAAATTGCGGTTTTTAGCAATCCCGGAAATGCGTTCTAATAAATCTGCTGCCCTGCTTGGATGCACACCATTATCAATTTCCTCGATCACAACTAGGCTTTGCTCTGGGGCAGAAAGCATTGCAGCAGCGATAGAAAGTACTCGTAAGGTGCCATCTGAGAGTATGGCTGCATCATATTTGGTCGAAGTACCTCCAAACGTTTCAGTCAACTGCAACATCACTTCATCTCGAGGAGTTTCGATAAAACTGATATCCTCAATATCTTGTTCAGGAAGACTTTGGACAAACTTTAATAAAGATGCCTTTACTGCTGAATCGCGGCACAGATTGTAGATCACGCCCGAAAGGTTTTCGCCATGCTCCTTGAGGACTTTATCTGTTTTGTGGCCATAGGAGCGCATTGAACTTGGCTCAGGTTCAAGAAATACAATGCTGCTTAACCATTGCACATAGGTCTCAGCAACTTTAGGAATAATTTTTCGGCTTTGTGGGTTTTCTGGACGAAACCGAATATCACTTAAAAGCTGCGTAAAAATTGCCATATGGCTACTACATACAATGTTTGGCTTCTTGCCTCCTCGGGCAAAATTGTTATAGGTAACAAAGACATCGCTTCCGGCACCTTGAGGTTCGCTGGTTATCTCGTATAGAGCAACTGTTGAAGCATCACTCGTGATCTTTTCCTTTGTTACATGGAGATCACCATCAGCGCCGAGGCTAAGATCAATTGTGAAGTATTTCCACTCTAGTTCCGTTGTTACACAGGAAATGCCAAAAGACTCAGCACCTCGATATCCAAGGTTTCCTACCCCACCTCTAAAAATATTTTCATCTTGCTTCTGAGGACTGCTGATAAAACTCAACCTCTCACCCTCTGCAATTCTTGATAATAGGCGTAAGACTTCAATCGCATTGCTTTTTCCAGAGGCGTTAGCTCCAATTAATACCGTTAGCGATGCAAGGTGCAAAGTGCCAGATCTATAGCTTTTAAAGTTTCTTAGTTCGATCTGGGTAAGCACTTGATTTACTCCATGTCAGCCTGCATCAAGACAAAATAAATTGATCTCATTTTGTCTTGCACAATTAAGTTTTTCATTATATTTGTCCTAGTCTCTACCTAGAGTGTCTTTCAGATATAGGTAGGGCTAATTTCTAGTTAAACGCTCAAATAGCGACGAATAAAGCTTTCTAGAGACTCCAGCTTCATCTCAAACATAGATTCCAGGCGATCGGTTTCGGCTGGAGTGCAGAAGAACTCGTTGGCTAGGAGGGTTCGCAGAGTACCTAAAGCTTCACGGGACTGGGGATTGAACAAGCCTACAGCGTTACGCACAACATCGATCGCCCCCATCGGTGCATTGATCAGAAACGGTTCCCGGTTGAAGACCCGCCCAAAAATGGAGGCGACATCTTCCCGATGTAGAATTTGTGGCCCGCCAACGGGCAAAATCTGGTTTCTGGCTCCTGCCACCGTCACTGCATCCACGGCAATTTGGGCTAGGTCGTCGGTGCTGACGATCGAGGAGCGATTTTTGGGGTCGCCAATCAACAGGTAAGTGCCCGTTTGCCGAAACCGTTCTGCCAGCGGCAATAGGTTGGAGGCAAAACCCGACGGACGCAGAATGGTATAGGGTAAGCCGCTGGTCTGGAGGTAGCGTTCTACAGCGTACTTGGCTTTGAAAACCGGGGCATCCTCATAGCCGCGATCGGCTCCTAGCACCGAGACGAACACGAAATGCTCAACACCAGCGTCCTTGGCGTAGTCAATCAGGTCAATGTTTGCTTGGTAATCGATCGCCTGGGCACTGCCGTCATTGGCTTCATTGGAACCGTGGGTGCTGATGACATACTGAATGCCACGGGTGGCTTTCTGAAGATCTCGCTCTCGCTCCAAATCCCCAATGACAATATCCGCTCCGCGTTGCTCCAGTTCCGCATAGCGAGAGGTAAGCCGCACAAACGCCCGCACTGCTTGCTCTCGTTCCCGGAGCAGTCGCACAATTCGCCGCCCCAATCCACCTGTTGCTCCTGTCACTAGAAACATGTGCTAGACCTCCCTCGTTCGTTACATTTATCGTTCGTTACCTTCAGAAAATGTTTGTAAATTAGCGTGTAGTTCTGCACTCGCCCCCCAACCCCCCAATTCTGGGGGGCTTTCGAGCCATTCTTGTTCAAAGTCCCCCAGAATTCGGGCCTTAAAGCTTCTCGGGCATACATGAAAAGGGGGCGGATCGGGGTGCAATTTGTATTTACAAACATCTTATTAGCGGTCGTTACTTTCAGACTAACGTAACCACTGGGCAAATTCAGTGACAAATCGATCGCCCAAGATGGCGGCGCGGATGCGTTGAGTAAACTGAACTAACTCCGTCACATTATGAATGGCGAGTAGAGTGTAGCCCAGAACTTCTTGCGATCGGAGCAAGTGGCTGACATAGGCGCGAGTGAAGGTCTGACAGGTGTAACAAGAACACTCTGCATCTACAGGAGTAAAATCATCTCGAAATTGGGCATTCTTCAGATTCCAGCGTTTGCCTTGGATGATGGCGTTGCCGTGGCGGGCCAGGCGGGTGGGAATCACGCAATCGAACAAATCGATCCCGGCGGCGATCGCCTGCACCATTTCGCGGTGAGTACCGATCCCCATCAGGTAGCGGGGTTTGTGGGGAGGCAGCAGAGGAGTGGTGGCTTTGACAATCTGCTGAATCAGTTCGGCAGGTTCGCCTACGCTCACGCCCCCGATCGCATAGCCGGGTAAGTCGAGCGCCGTCAGAGCGCGGGCCGCCGCTTGCCGCAGATCCAGATAGACCCCACCTTGAACGATACCAAATAGGGCTTGATCCGATCGCTGATGGGCGGCAATGCAGCGCTCTAGCCAACGATAGGTGCGATCGGTGGCAAGTTCCACAGCATCCCGTGAAGCTGGATAGGGCGGACATTCATCAAAGGCCATAATCACATCTGCACCGAGGGCATTTTGAATGGCGATCGATTTTTCAGGACTGAGGTGAATGGTGGCTCCATCTTTGGGGGAGCGAAAGGTCACCTCAGCTTCACTAATCCGGCGCATCTCGCTCAGGCTAAAGACTTGGAACCCACCGGAGTCGGTCAAGATAGGCTGCGACCAGCCCATAAACTGATGCAATCCCCCCGCCCGTTCGACAATATCTTCCCCTGGCTGCAAATGCAGATGATAGGTGTTGGCCAAAATCATCTGTGCCCCCGTCGCCAACAACTGGGCGGGGGTCAGGGTTTTTACATTAGCCAAAGTACCCACTGGCATGAAACGGGGCGTTTCCACAATGCCGTGGGGCGTGGAGAAAACGCCTGCACGAGCCTGAGTTTCACTGCACTGAGACTGACATTGAAACGTAAAGGTCAATCCCATCCTTGTAAGCCTTGTCTCGTAAGTTCTTGCTGAATTTCTTGCTAAGATCGGGAATTAAATAAGTTCCAGAAGTTCGAGATTTACTAAGGGCGAAGCATACCCTTCGGGAAGCAAGCTACGGGCGAAAGCTTTAGAACTCAATCAGGGACTTTTACCGAATGCTTCGCCCCTACATTTGAACCGTTGTATATTATTTGATCCACGATCCTAAATATCTTTCCGAACGGTGGTCTTGTCGATCGCTCTACCACTGTTCTGGGTCTTCACTATTCAAAAACCGCACCAACTGCCATGCAGTCATTAGGCTTTGCCAAGCTGACTCTACCCGTTCTCTGACTAAGGCTAGCAGATCAACGCGGCACTGCCCTCCCAATTCAATTACTTTCGTTGTAGTCATCTCTATTCCCTATCCCTGTGCCCTATACCTAATTGTATTTTGGACTACAGAAAATTAGGGGATTTCATTATGATTTTTTACGTTTATGAGTAACGATCGCTAGCTGTTTCACCCAAATCTATCGTTAGAAATACTAATGGAATCCCACGGTACCTAACTAGTGGTTGAAAACAACCACTGCTCCTCAGCCTGAAATGATTATGAGAGCCTGACTTCAATTCTCGTTTTTTCCCTGTTGGACGATCGCCTGTCGAAACCCCAGCACAATCAAAATATTGGCGATCGTTAAGAAAGCTTCCGCTCCTCCGTGCAAAACATCCACGTTCGCCAAGGATGTATCAAACGTTACCTTTGCATAAATCGCAACGGGAATGGTCACCGCCACAAACACCAACGTGCCGTAGAATCCCCACAACGCCAACTGTGGCATCTGCCCGGAGCGCGTTAGGAACCACAAAAATCCCAGATAAGGAAATAGAGACAGGGCGAATAGAATTTCTTGGGACATGGTGTTTAGGTGTCACTGGTTATTTGTCATCGCTGATCCCTTGGTTCCTCGATCGCCAAATCCACCAAGCGGCGGCGCAGAGGGTGCAGTTGCCAGCGGCTGTGGTGGCAGCTTGCAGGGTCACAAGCCATTCCAAGGAGGGGGCATTGTCGAAAAAATGCCAGGTGCAGGCACACATGGCACTGACGAGGGCAGGTAGCATGGCAAGGGAAAGGGCGCGCCACGATCGATTTTGCGTCACATCGCCATAGGTCCAGATCAGCCAGATCGCCACAACCCACTCAGCGACGCTCGAAATGTGAATGATCCAGGTGGGAATTGATAGGGCGTGCATAGATAACAGGGGGGAAACGTTGCGTAATATAAGTGATGTGCAACTTAAAGTTTGCCCTCATCCCCCAGCCCCTTCTCCTTAGGGAGAAGGGGAGCCGAACCCAGTTTTAGCCCCTCTCCCAGAAGGGGAGAGGGGTTGGGGTGAGGGCGGTTCGGGAAAGTTGCACATCGCCTTAGTATGTTAAATCGTAACTACTCAGCCTACCCTCACCCTAAATCCCTCTCCCCAGGGAGAGGGACTTCAATCCGGCTCCCCTTCTCCCACTGGGAGAAGGAGCTGGGGGATGAGGGCAAGCTCGACATTGAGTTGGCAGCCTGGGTAGTTACGTTAAATCTAACCATTAACTAGAGGCGATTCGCGACTAACTTCACCCCAACCTGAAATGCGCGCAGTGATTTGTGGATACTACGGTAAAGGTAATGGCGGCGATGAGGCGCTCTTGGCTTCGCTGTTGCAAATGCTTCCGACTGAAATCACGCCTGTGGTGCTTTCAGGAAACTTGGCTGAAACTCACACCCTGCAACAGGGGGTGGAAGCGGTGGAACGGATGCAGGCTGGAGCAGTTTTGCAGGCGCTCCGGCGGGCAGATGTGTTGATTTGGGGTGGCGGCAGTTTGATGCAAGATGCGACCAGTTGGGTAAGTCCGTTGTATTACGGCGGTCTGATGGGGGTGGCGAAACAATTGGGGTTAAAGACGATCGCCTGGGCCCAGGGCATTGGCCCCCTCAAGCGCCCCCTCACCCGCTGGATCGCTCAGCAGGCATTCACGGATTGCACAGCGGTGAGTGTGCGCGATCGGGCCTCTGCTCATTTACTCTCCACCTGGCAAATTCCCTTTACCCTTGCCCCTGATCCGGTTTGGGCCCTGAACTCCATCCCTGTACCCGAATTGGAGCAGCTACCGACTCCCAGAGTTGTTGTGGCCCTCAGAGCGCATCCCTCACTCACCCCCAAGCGACTATCCACGTTCACCCAGGCGTTGGTTCATTTTCAACAGGTCACCCAAGCCTACATGTTGCTGGTGCCCTTTCAGCCTGCCCAAGATTTGCCGATCGTCCAAACCATCCAGCCCCACCTCCCCCAGGTCAGCCAAATTGTCACCTTGCCAAACCCCCAAGCCTTGAAAGGACTGTTTCGCGGGGTAAAAATGACGATCGCCATGCGCTACCACGGGCTAATCATGGCGGCGGCTGAGGGGTCTCGCTGTTTTGCCCTCAGCTACGACCCTAAGGTGAGCCAACTGATGGATGAATTGGGAATGCCGGGCTGGGATCTCGCAGGAGTTGGCACTCCTCTGCCAGATGACCCCGATGCCATTAGCCGCGCTTGGATCGAGTGCTATGAACAAGACAATCTGATTTCGGGAGAACAAATTCAGTCCCTCATCGATCGAGCGTTACTTCACCAAGAATTGCTGGCGAAGGCTGTGAGCCTGCACTAGTGCAGCTTGGCAGAAGTTTATGACTAGTTAGGTGGATTGTTTTGAGTTTTGAGTTTTGAGTGCTACCCACTTACTTCTGCCACCCTTCACCCTTCACCCTTCCACCCTTCCACCCTTCCACCCTTCACCCCCAAACCAAGGTAGCCGAACTTAAGTCCAAAACTACTATGCTGGATCAGGGGCAGCAGTCTTAATTTCTTGCAGAAGTTGCTCAACTCTTCTCATGTCTTGGAAGCGGTTCTGTTGCTGAAATAGAGTTTTTGCCTTCTCTAGGGCCGCCGCTGCGTCTACTTTTTTGCCCTGCTGCATCAAGAGTTGTCCGAGGATGAGGAGGGGGTCTGGGTAATTTGTATTGATGGCGATCGCCCGCTGCAATTCAGACATAGCCTCGTCTAAGCGTCCTTGGTTGGCCAGGGCCGTCCCCAAAGCATTGTGAGCAACGGCGTAGTTGGCATCCAGACGAATAGCTTGCCGATAGGCGGCGATCGCTTCCTCAAACCTTTTTCGGCTGGAGAGAGTTTTCCCCAGCTTGTAGCGCAAGACGGCATCGTCAGGGTAATCTGTCACCAATTTTTGAAACGCTGCCTCGGCTTCCGCAAATTTGCCTGTTTCTTGCAGATCGTTGGCAATCCGAATCTGTTCTGCCCGCTTTTGGGATGCTGCTTGGGCAATCTGTACCGGTTCGCTGGCGCGAGCAGTCACCCAAGGCGAGGACAAGGTTACACCCAAGATCCCCAGAGCTACCCAAGCGCAGTATTTCTTTTGTAATAGTTGACGTGCTGAATTCATGTCCAAGCTGCATAGTACGTCAATCATTTTAGCGATCGAGGGGAGCCACGATCGAGATTTAAGCCTACACTATTGAGGCTAGAAAATCGGAATAATTGATTTTACTGCCGCGCCAATCAAGCCTCTTCTCGCAACTTATCTAGCACACTCCGATCTTCCAGCGTGGACGTGTCGCCAGAGATGGCTTGCCCCGCCACGAGGCCACGGAGGAGACGACGCATGATTTTGCCAGAGCGGGTTTTGGGCAAAGAGTCCGCAAAGCGAATTTCCCCCGGACGGGCGATCGGCCCAATCTCCTTCACCACATGCTGTTTGAGTTCTGCTTTCAGCGCATCACTTGCTTGATGCACCCCTTCCAGGGTGACAAACGCCACAATTTCTTCGCCCTTGACCTCATCCGGCTTGCCCACCACAGCGGCTTCTGCCACAGCGGGATGGGAAACGAGGGCAGACTCAATTTCCATCGTGCCCAAGCGATGCCCCGCCACATTGATCACATCATCCACGCGGCCCATCACCCAGAAATAGCCATCTTCGTCCCGGCGGGCCCCATCGCCCGCAAAGTAAGTGTATTTGCCATCTTGGGGAGGAATGTGTTCCCAGTAGGTTTTGCGGAAGCGATCGGGGTCACCGTGGACGGTCCGCATCATCCCAGGATGGGGATAGCGGATTGCCAAATAGCCCCCTTCATTATCCGGCACCGTGTTGCCATCCAGATCTACCACCTCTGCGAGAATGCCGGGAAAAGGTTTCGTCGCTGAGCCAGGTTTCGTGGCAATTGCACCGGGTAAGGGAGTAATCATGATCCCGCCCGTTTCTGTTTGCCACCAGGTATCCACGATCGGGCATCGATCGCCGCCAATGACGCGGTGATACCACATCCAGGCTTCCGGGTTAATCGGTTCCCCCACCGTTCCCAATAATCGGAGCGACGAGAGATTTCTGGCATTGGGGAGGGCTTCCCCCATTTTGATAAAGGCGCGAATCGCTGTGGGAGCCGTGTAGAACACATTCACCCCATGCGTTTCGATCACATCCCACATACAGCCAAGGTTAGATGCGCGGGGCGCACCCTCATACATCAGTGTTGTGGCTCCATTGGAGAGCGGGCCGTAGACAATATAGCTATGTCCAGTAATCCAGCCCACATCGGCGGTACACCAATACACATCCGTATCCTGGAGGTCAAAGATCCACTTCATTGTGATGTGGGTGTAGAGGTTGTAGCCGCCCGTGGTATGGACTACGCCCTTGGGTTTGCCAGTGCTGCCAGAGGTGTAGAGAATAAACAGCATATCTTCGCTGTCCATCGGTTCAGCGGGACAGTCCGCAGACACCTGGGTTTGCATCTCGTGCCACCAGTGATCCCGCCCACCAACTTGCATCGGAATATCCTGCCCGGTGCGACGCACAACTAGCACCGATTCCACCCCAGGAGCATTGCCATTTACTAGAGCTTGATCCACCTGCGCTTTGAGGGGCACGATCGCATCCTTGCGCCACCCGCCATCCGCCGTCACCACCAGCTTCACCTGCCCATCCACGAGCCGATCGCGCAACGCCTCAGCACTGAAGCCCCCAAAGACAACAGTGTGAGCGGCCCCAATCCGGGCACAGGCCAGCATGGCAATGGCAGCTTCGGGGATCATCGGCAGATAGATGCCGACCCGATCGCCCTTCTGCACACCCAACTGTTTCAGGGCATTGGCAAACTGACAGACTTCCCGGTGTAGTTGTGCGTAGGTCAAGGTGCGAGAGTCGCCGGGTTCGCCTTCCCAAATCAGCGCCGCTTTGTTGCGCCGCCATGTAGTCAGGTGCCGATCGAGACAGTTGTAGGAAATATTGATCTTGCCGCCCACGAACCACTTGGCGAAGGGAGGATTTGTCCAGTCCAGCACGGTATCCCACTTCTGAAACCAATGCAATTCCTGCGTTGCCAATTCTGCCCAAAATGCCTCTGGGTCTGCCTTGGCTCTGTCATAAAGCTCCTGGTACGCTTCCAAGCTCTTGATATGCGCCTTTTGAGAAAACTCCTCAGAGGGATGGAATAAACGCTTTTCTTGCAGAATGGATTCGATCGTGGACTGGGACATGGACTCTTCGGGTGTCTTGGCGGGATGAATTCATCTTACTAGCAGCGGGGCATTGGGGCGATGTTACGGGAATTAATAACGCATCACTCCATCACTCCATTAGTAGTCTGTCAATCATTAATTGACGGGTAGCTGAAAGCCGGGAGGTTAGTTGGAGTTAAATTTTGAGGGTCTTCGACTCCTCAAAATTTTCTTGACAGAACACTAAGGTACCCCGATCGGGATCAAGCTGTTTTCTGGTAAATAGCCCCTAAACCGGCCTTGCTCTGAAAACACGAGAATCAGGCGCAGTGCCCAATCTGGCTTTGTGGGCAAATCAGCCCAGGGCAGGGCAACCTCTAAGCACTCGTTAATTCCCACTTGCGATCGAATCGAGCGAGAGTACCACTCGTAATCCTCTCCCGCCTCTTGAAACCACGTATCGCGATTGAGCAAGTTAATGCCCAGACAGTGGTGGAAGTGATAGTTTAGCGGCGCTTCATCGGGCAGATCCGACAGCGGCACAGGACTGTTATGCATTGTCTGACCTGGGTAAAACCACAGCAAATTCAACTCTGGGGGACAATCGATCCCCGGTCGCACATTGGCTTGAAAGTCAACTCGCAGGTAAAAATTCAAGTGATCAACGCCATACCAGAGCTTTTGAATGGGGCTACTGCGGTGCATGGTGCCCCGTGCGCCACCCACATCAAAGCGTCCTGCCTTATCCCAATCCTGCTCATCTCCAGTGCCGTTAATCACTGGATGAATAAAGCTTGACGGGGCCCGATCGCCCTTCGTGTCGTGGACTTCCACCGGGTGGTACAACTCCATGGGAATTGGCTCGTTTAAGGCTTGGTAAAGGGCACAGAGGTGTTCTCGAAAAAGCTGGTCAAAAATGGCATCTTGATTGGAGGTGTGCCCCGCCCCAAACCACCAGAACCAGTCAGATCCTTCGGCGGCATACAGGGCTTCCCAGGCTTCCGGGTTGGTGTCTTCCGTTGCTTCTGGATGGCTGGCTAGAACGTGCCGCGCCGTGGTGAGTAAATCCCAGGCTCGATTTTTCGCCGGGTCACCAATCCAGGTCGTAAAGCTGCCATCGACCCAGGAGCCACTGTGCAAGCGATCGGCAGCGATCGGCACTGTAGCGGGGAACTGGTCAAGGAACTCTGAGACAGTGACTAATTTCAGGTCATCATGGTCACTTAACTGCTGATAGAGAGATTCCAAGAAAGGTTTGCCATCTTGCTCGTAGAATTCCCAGCAGTTCTCGCCATCCAAGGCGATCGTTACTAGCCAGGGAGCTTCCTCCGAGGCATCGGGGTATCTTGCCTGATAAGCGTGGGCGATCGACTCCAAATGTCCCACCAGATCTGTGGCCGCTTTTGCGGGTTCCATTGCTCCGTAGGTGAAGCCAATGAGGTCAGATAGGCGATGATCCCGAAAGACGATCGCCAAGTCTCCGTGGGGAGTTTCCAAGCGATAGGGACGGTAAAGCACATCCGGCTCGTAGAGATTGCCGGACTCATCCCGATGGAAGAAATGGTGCAACGTCCAGCCCAGAACCGCTTCATCGGAGCAAATCCACTTAAATCCTTCCTTGGCAATGTAGGGCAAAATTTCGGGACTGACAGACTGCTCGGACGGCCACAACCCGCGTGGAGCCTGACCGAAGCGATCGTGATACAAATTACAAGCCTTACGCAAATGCCGAGGAATATCCTCAGCCCACTGAAACCGCTGGGTTGGCAGCCGCATTTGGGGCACTGCGACGCGCCCCGCATCAGTATCTGCCAGCAAGGGCAAAATCGGATGAGTGTAGGGTGAGGTAATGATTTCCAGTTGTCCTGTAGCTTGCATTTGCCGATGTTGGGGCACGATGCGGCTCAGGATCTGCTGCTGCTTAGAATAAATTCGTTGCCGATCGCCCAAGGTGAATCCCTGCCCTTGCTGGAGCCAGTGTTCAATGTCTGGATCATCCCAAAACAAGGGATCAAACCAAGCGAGGTTGTGCCAGGCTAACAAATCGTCGTAGTCTGCCAATTCCCAATGCTCAGCGCACCAATCCACCCCATTGGCTTGTCGCTGTTCATAAAGCGCAGCATATCGAGGATGGGGATCAATCAGGGTATGGTGGTTTGCATCAAAGAAATGCTCAGCAATAAACTGCTTTTGACTCCGTTCCAACTGCTCAGTCGGAGTCAGAGCCAGGGTTAGATAGGGGTCTAAGGCCACTCCCGCTACATAATCTTCAATCTGCAAAATGAGAGAGGGTACCAAGTTGACGGTCTGGTGCAACTTAGGGTATCGCTCTAATAACAGCACCAAGTCTAAATAATCTTTGATCCCATGCAAACGCACCCACGGCAGGCGGTAGCTACCGGACATTGATTTGTAAAGCGGCTGATGTTGATGCCAGATAAATGCAATGTGGAGGGGATGAGCCATAGGACGGGTAGGGAGTGGGGGGTTACTAGTGCAGCTTGGCAGAAGTTTCTGACCAGTTAGGGGGATAGTTTTGAGTTTTGAGTGCTACTCAGTTATTTCTACTAGCCTGCACTAGGGCAGAGTGATTAGGTTCTGCTGAGGATCGTGGATTAAATAACATCCAATAGTCTTGCTGTAGGGGCAAAGCATACCCTTCGGGAAGCAAGCTACGGCAGATAAGCCTTTCAAGTGACCAGAAGTTCATTGCCCGGATGCTAAGTGCAAAGCACACGCTACGCGAACGTCCTGACCTTTCCTGGTATGAACTTTTTTGGAAATCTCCTTATTAAATCGCAAACTAAAATTAAAAGGCAAAAGTCTTAAGTTCTGCTTAATCCTCTTGCCTTCTAAAATGACTCGTTGTCCTTCGCCGTTACACAATTCGCACTATACGACTTGCTCGACCGCAGAGATTTCAGGAATGAATTCAATTAATCTGCGTTCGATACCCATTTTTAAGGTCATCGCTGAACTAGGGCAAGAACCGCAAGCGCCTTGAAGTCTCAGCTTCACAACAGGGCCATCTAGTTCCACCAGTTCCACATTGCCACCATCCGACATCAGGTAAGGACGCAGGTCGTCCAAGACCTTTTCGACATTCTCAGGGGTGAGTTCCAAAGTTTGAGACATAAATTGCCTTGCTTAAGAAAATAATTGAACGCTTTACCGTTATCCTACCGCTTTTACCCCATTGTTTTCATGTTGGAGCTAGGGAGTATCAGTCCCTAAACCTCTGGGCAAGCTTCCACGATCGCAGCTTCAGGGGTTTTCAACTGAGCCTGTGCAAAATTTATTTGCAGACACACTATTTATCTGCAAGTCCCTAAAGCAGCTTCAGATTGGAAAACGTGAAGTCAGTCACCGTCGGGCTTCCTTGCTCTTCTGCTTCCACCACTTGGCGAGCCAGCACGTAGTAGCCCCCAATTTCCTCGTAGGTGTCGTGGTACTTAGAAATGCCACTCACCTCGTTGGTTTCAGGATTGCGAAAAACGGCGTTGTATTGCCCTGAGAGGTAACCGGCTCCGGTGTCAATACTTTGCAGGTGGTCGATCGTAAACGGCATCCGGCCAATCACGCGGCTAACCTGGCACACTTCCTTCCCCCGCAAGCGATAGTGCGACCCCATCGCATCTCCCTGCACCAAAATGGCTTGGGTTCCAGCGCTATCGGTGTCCCCGAAACTAAAAACGTGTTTGCCGTGGGTCTGTTCAAAGGACGATCGCCGCCGATGGGTAATCAACCCCTGCAATTGATTTTGTACTGCGCCCTTCGTGGCTTCATCGGTAAACCCGGTCACCTCAACACTTAAATCAGGGTTGACGCGAATGCTACCCGTATGGGTTTCACCAGATCGGGTCACCGCCAGATCAGCCGTATAGCCTGGAAAGTTGCTGTCCCAGGTGTAGCGATTTTCGTAGGCGGCGCGAAATAGGTCACGAGCGTCTAGTTGCTCAATGGTTTGCTCAGTCATAGCTAATGGTGTGGATGGCAACTTTAGTTTAGATGGGTTTTCCGCGTTTGGGGATTGCAAATTTCTGTCTAGGAGATTTCCAGAAAAGTTTATACCAGGCACCGGAAGGGCGTTCGCGGAGCGTGTGCTTTGCACTTAGCATTGGAGCAATAATCTGTGCAGCCATTCAAGATCTCTTACCCAATGCTTCGCCCCTACAGGGGTAATATCTTTCTCAGAAATCTCCCTAACCCTCAGCATTCAGCACCCGCAAATGTCCCAACTGAGCATTCGTCGGCGAGGCATTTGTGAGGGACTTGCGGTACATGGCACTGTGGGGCAGAACGCGCAGAATTTCAGTGACGGTGGTGATGCCGCTCGTCACTTTGACGATCGCTGCCGTCCGAAACGAATCAAAGCTAATTTCATTCAGGTAACGATGAAGTTGAGTCATTGTCCCTTCGTAAATAATTTGCCGCACCGTTTCATCCACATTTAGCAACTCAATAATCGCTTCCCGTCCCAGATAGCCAGAGTTGAAGCACTTGATGCAGCCCCGCCCCTTGCGCCAATTCTTAGGGTTCGCCTGATCGAGTTCCAACCCCAGCACCTTGAGGTCAGATTCCGTTGGGGTGTAGGGTTCAGCGCAGTCAGAGCAAACCCGTCGTACCAAGCGCTGAGCCACGATCCCCAATAGCGCATCGCTGATTAAGCCTGGGTCAGGGCCAATATCTTTCAGACGAGGAATAGCACTGATGGCATCGTTGGTGTGGAGCGTCGTCAGCACCAAATGTCCTGTTAGTGCCGCCCGGACTGCGGTTTCGGCCGTCTCGTGGTCACGAATTTCTCCCAACATAATGATGTCGGGGTCTTGGCGCAGAATGGCCCGCAGCCCTGCTGCAAAGGTCATGCCAGCGGGTTCATGCACCTGAGTTTGGGTGATGCGCGGCAAAACGTACTCCACTGGGTCTTCCACCGTCACGACGTTGACATACTCGGTGGCGATCGTCTGCAAACTGGTGTAAAGCGTGCTGGTTTTCCCGGAACCCGTGGGCCCCGTAAAAATCACCATGCCTTGGGGCTGCTGGAGCCAGTTTTTATAAACTGCGAGAGTTTTTGGAGTAAAGCCCAACTCATGCATGTCAGTGAAGGGATTTTCCCTCGGCAAGAGACGAATGACCGCCTTCTCACCCCCAATGCAGGGCAAGGTACTTACCCGCAGGTCTAACCCCAAGTCCGTGTCTTGCCCAGACCCATATTTTTCGCCAATGCGGGCATCTTGGGGGCGACGACTTTCGGAAATATCCATGTCGGACATTACCTTCAGGGCAACGATCGATCGGCGGCTCACTTCTGGAGGCAGAGTTGTGATATCACGCAAAATGCCATCAATGCGATAACGTACCCGCAAGCCTTCAGCCGTCGGCTCTAGATGAATGTCACTGGCTCGGTTACGGAGTGCGCCAGAAATAATCGTCTTAATTCGGCTAATTTGGTCAACAGCCTTGGAGAGATAGAGTTCGGTAACTTCGCTGATGTCTTCCTGTTCTAACTCTCCTGTCAAAGGATTAACCAGTGGTGTCGCACTAATCTGGCTACTGTCCATATTTTTGGTATGGAACCAGGCACGGTAGCTTTTATCGGCGATCGGAATAATTTTGATCTCGGTGAAGGTGCGATCGGCCAAACCCCGAATTTCATCCAAGGACAAGGTGACGGGACTGCCCAGGTAGTAACAATTGCGCCACAACAGCAGCGGAATCACGGGCGGCAAACTGGCGCGATCGGGAAATTCCCGCAGGAAGCGGAAACTAACTTGGGGATCAAGCAAGTGCAACTTCACCATGCCCTGGGCATCTACCAAAAGCTCTAACGCTTCCTGGCAATTAATCTCACGTTTCTTGAGCCGTTGCCAGGCAGAGGAAGGCGACAAAGTTTGCATTTTGTATGGAAGAAGTATGTATGGAAATTAAGTGTTAAATACTGAATGCCTGATTCACTATGCCCCAATTCATTCTGATTGAACTCACCCTGAGTATCACAAGCAGGTATGGAAGAACGCCGATTTTTTCAGTGGCAATCGGCAATCCCAATTAATATCACCCAATGGCAATATAGCCTCGCTGCTTACAGCCCATAAACCTCTATAGACGATGCACCAGAGGATATAAAGCAGGTTCATCGGGATTCTGAGCGACTTTGACGATCGCCATGATCGGTAAAATCCAAGCGATCAGAGTAATTAAGCAAGCAGAGATGATGAAGATAATAAATCCGAAAAACGGCACAAAACCAGCAATGAGCCACGCAGAACATCCCCAAATAAGTAGGCTTAGCTGAAGCCGCCAGGCTTCCTGGGCATTAATTTGTACAACTCGATCGCTAGAAGTAATCATCAAAATTAAAGGCAGCCAAAAGAACCACCCTCCTAACAACGCCGATGCGTGGCACAAAATTGATAGGACTTGCCGATTGGGATGCGCCTGTCGCGTCACAGATGCATCTTGCACTAGACTAGAACTCACAGAGCGACTGCCAGGGGATGCCATGCGAGAACTGTGATTAGCACTATGGCTTCTGGAGGATGTAGCACTAGAGCTATCGGATAGATTAGGCTCATCAATCTCTTCAACCACAGGCTCAGGGGGACGGAGTTTGCTGGGGTGGACAAATTCCACCCCCGATCCGTGTGCTCCTGAACTGGGTTGAGCCGCAAATTCTTCCATCCAATCTGATTCCTGGCTACTCGCCTTATAGCCAAAAATCTTTACGGACTGAATTAAGGAAGATTCCAGGTAGGACAGTTCTCGATGCACCAGCACGCCCACGACGGATTTGTCTGGCGTTTGTTGAGCTTCCAGGGAAATTTCCAAGCAGCCATCGTTCAGAGTCACCGATCGCGCCTTGATATCTTTTTGAGAAACAGTGCGGTTAACCAGCGTGGTCAGGGCAGCAATGTCTCCCTGCTTCGCCAAGTCTTTAACGCCGGGAGGACGCTTCTTTTTGCCGCCCTGTTCAGGGCTGGGGGGTGCTGCCGATTCTGCGGGGGTTGGAGGGCTGGGGGGTGCGGCTTCCTGGGCAGGTGCTGGAGTGGGACTTATTTCTGGAGGAGCTTCGGCTAGAGCGGCGGCTGCCCTTAGCTGGAATTCTTCTGTCCAAGCTGGGATATTTTGACCCACCTGCCGACCGTAAACTTTGAGGGCAGCGATCGTCTCAATGCCCAAGTTGGTAATTCCCGTCTTCACAAAGGTGCCATAGGCAGATTGATCGGGTACGTCCTCTCCCTCTAGCATCACCTGCAAACATTGCGCCTTAAGCGCTGCTTTGGCCGTAACCCCTGTATCTACTAAGGATTGATTCATTAGGGAGACGATCGCGTCTACATCTCCCTGTCTAGCACGGTCTAAAATCCCAGCTTCAGTCATAAATTACTCGCAAGTCGAAGAAGTGAAGCGGTCTCAATTTTTACTAATCTCTCTATAAATTATGCCCTTGGAAGGAGGAGTATGTCACTAAATGCCAGTAAAAAAAGCTGTGATTTTAAGGCGCTCTACATTGATCTCTACTTGATGATCGAGGTAGAAACTCAATGCATCTAATATCTGTGCCAACGTTAAAAGGGGAAATGGTTCGGAATTTCCTCTGGCATGATGCCCATTCGCCATAAACCCACGATAGCGCGGACGGATGTGCGTGTACCTGTGATAATCGGCTCACCACTTAAAATTCTGGTATTTCGAGTCACGTAGCGTGAAACAGTTTCAGCAGACATCGTGTGAATCGCTCGATAGATCTGGCTTTCCTTACAATTTACTTAAGTACTGCTCTTCACAAGTAAGGTTCGGAAATGAAATGAAAGAGACATCCCCAATTCCGACCCCTATCAATAACAAGTTGTATTGAGGTTTCAGATGAAATTTCTACACCTGCTTCAACCTAATTGATCGGGATCGACTCCCAATTCACGCAACTTAGCAGCTAATAGCTCTGCCCGTTGGCGCTCTTGCTCTGCCCGTTGGTGCTGTTGCTCTGCCCGCTGTTGCTCTTGCTCTGCCCGTTGGCGTTGATGTTCTGCCCGCTGTTGTTCTTGCTCTGCACGTTGGCGTTGATGTTCTGCTTGTTCTGAACCCCACAGGAGCATATTGCCTGCTCGATCCCACCAGCGTAGCCAGTTCATTGTTTGTCGCAGTCGTTCTCCTGCCCAGATCCCTAGAAATAGCTCTAACTCTGGAATCCATACCCGGTTTTGAGCATCTGCTGCTTGCAAAACGTAGTGCCCTTGTTGCAGGTAACGAACTTCTAAACTGGGTTCGTAGGGATCATAGGTTACATAGGTCGGTACTTGCAAAATTTGTTCATAGAAATAAAGCTTGCCGTAGGGCGGGGTCGATCGCAGCGACAGTTCACTACCTTCTTCGTTAGAAAGAAACTCCATAACCACTGCAACAGGCGCACCTTCCAGGTTGGATGTATAGCTACGACGGATTGTGCCTTCTGCTACACCATGAACTTGAGGCACATAAAACCAGTCGGGAGCTTTGACGACAATTTTTTTGTTGACTGTGGCAACCAATCCAAAGTTTGAACCGATGAGCATCTCTGGCTCAATTCGTCCAGCGACTCCAAGAGCTTCAGTGAGAGCAGCGGCGAGGAGAGGCTGTTGAATATTTTCCACAGGGTCATCTGGTAGCACAAAGTTGTCTGGTAGAGCTTCCCACGTTACGGTTAGTTCTGTTTTAGAGGAAGGAATTTGAAGTACCATTTTACCTCGTAAGTGGTAATTTTCTTGGATTAAAACTACTCAATTAGAAAATTGACTTATGTAGCAGGTTTAATTATATCAAGCAGGTTTAATTGCATCTTGTCCGCATTACCATTCATTTAGAGAAAGCATTAATACAGCATATTTAGGGAACCCCGGTTAGAATGAAAGACTGAAGTATTTTTTCGCTAGGTTCGATCGCCCCATGCCTCTCCCTGTTGTTGCTATTATCGGTCGCCCTAATGTGGGCAAATCCATGATTGCCAATCGTCTGGCAGAAACCAGAGATGCGATCGTCTTCGATGAGCCTGGGGTGACCCGCGATCGGACCTACCGCCGTGCCTTCTGGTGCGATCGGGAATTTTTGGTTGTTGATACGGGTGGACTCGTGTTTGATGACAACACCGAGTTTCTGCCCCTGATTCGCGAGCAAGCCATGCTGGCTCTGGCAGAATCCAGTGCAGCCATCTTTGTTGTCGATGGGCAAACGGGGCCAACCAGCGGTGATGCCACGATCGCCAGTTGGTTACGCCAGCAACCCGTCCCTGTGTTATTGGCAGTCAACAAGTGTGAGTCGCCAGACCAAGGCATCACCCAAGCAGCGCAATTCTGGGAACTGGGGCTAGGAGAACCGCTTCCCATCTCTGGCATCCACGGCAATGGTACAGGCGATATGCTGGATCTCCTCTTGACCCATCTGCCACCAGCAGAAGAAATTATAGACTCAGCCGAGATTAAGGTGGCGATCGTGGGTCGTCCTAATGTGGGCAAATCCAGTTTGCTCAATGCCTTTGTGGGAGAGAATCGGGCGATCGTCAGTCCGATTTCTGGCACCACTAGAGATGCGATCGACACCCTGGTTGAGCATGGTGGCCAAGCCTATCGCCTGATTGACACCGCTGGCATTCGGAAAAAGAAGCAGGTGGAGTATGGCCCAGAGTTCTTTGGCGTGAATCGAGCGTTTAAGGCGATCGATCGGGCGGATGTTGTGTTGCTCGTGATCGATGCCTTGGATGGCGTAACAGACCAAGATCAAAAACTGGCAGGACGGGTGGAAGAAGCGGGCCGCGCTTGCATCATTGTCGTGAATAAGTGGGATGCGGTGGAAAAGGATTCCTACACGATTTATGACTACGAAAAAGACGTTAAATCCCGGCTGAATTTCCTGGAATGGGCGGACGTGATTTTCGTCAGCGCCATGACTGGACAGCGGGTGGAGAAAATCTTGGATTTGGTCACCACGGCGGCTGAGCAACACAAGCGCCGAGTCACAACTTCTGTGATTAACGAAGCCCTAGAAGATGCGATCGGCTGGCACTCTCCCCCCACGACTCGCCAAGGTCGTCAGGGTAAAATCTATTACGGCGCCCAAGTTAGCAGCCAACCGCCGTCGATCGCCCTTTTCGTCAACGATCCCAAGCTGTTTAACGACAACTACCGTCGCTACATTGAACGTCAGTTCCGGGAGCAATTGGGTTTCTCTGGCACCCCGGTTCGCCTCTTCTGGCGGGGCAAAAAGACTCGCGAAGTGGAGCGTGGTGGACCGAATCGAGCCACTCGCGTTTAATGAAGTCCTGTAGAACTCATTTAGATCTTTGGTGAAAATATTACGGCTAGTCCACTTCAGCGAAAGCGGTCAAGTTGTCGAAGCTTGCTTGCTTCCTAAGGGGTAGGCTTCGCCTTTCCGTTCCCTGGCATAACCCGTTCTGGAAATCTCAAGTCAGCGACATTCGGCTTCAGCCCTTTGTTCAAGAAGTTCTGAAGCTGGGTTTGGGATAGAATCTAAGACTACGTGGATGACTATTGAGTAAGAAATTATGAGTACTGGGACACTGTTTGATAAAGTTTGGGACTTGCACACCGTAGGAATTTTGCCCTCTGGACAGACCCAGTTATTCATTGGACTGCACCTGATTCATGAGGTCACCAGTCCCCAAGCCTTTGCCATGCTGCGCGATCGGCATCTACCGGTTCTGTTCCCTGAACGCACGATCGCCACCGTGGATCACATTGTCCCCACCGAAAATCAGTCGCGCCCCTTTGCCGATGACCTAGCCGAAGAGATGATGCAAGCCTTGGAGCAAAGCTGCAAAGAACACGGCATTACGTTTTATAACGTCGGTTCTGGAAGCCAAGGCATTGTCCATGTCATCGCGCCAGAACTGGGATTGACGCAACCGGGGATGACCGTTGCCTGTGGTGATAGCCATACCTCCACCCATGGAGCCTTTGGCACGATCGCCTTTGGCATTGGCACCAGTCAAGTGCGGGATGTGTTGGCTTCCCAAACCTTGGCGCTCTCTAAGCTCAAAGTCCGCAAAATTGAAATCAATGGCACCTTGCAACCTGGAGTTTATGCCAAGGATGTGATTTTGCACATCATTCGAGTGTTGGGGGTGAAAGGGGGTGTGGGATATGCCTACGAGTTCGCCGGAAGTGCGATCGAAGGCATGGGCATGGAAGAACGGATGACCATTTGCAATATGGCGATCGAAGGAGGCGCTAGGTGTGGCTACATCAACCCCGACTCGGTGACCTTTGATTACCTCCAGGGTCGGACGTTTGCGCCCCAAGGTGACCAGTGGGAACCAGCGGTGGCATGGTGGACTAGCCTACGGAGCAATGCTGATGCGGTCTATGACGATGTGGTGGTGTTTGATGCAGCGGAGATCGCCCCAACTGTAACCTGGGGGATCACACCAGGGCAAGGGATTGCGGTCAGTGAGTCTGTGCCGACTCCAGAGAGTTTGCAGGATGAGGAGCGTCCGATCGCTGAAGAAGCCTATCAATATATGGATCTCGCCCCTGGTCAACCCATTCAGGGCACCAAGGTTGATGTCTGCTTTATCGGCAGTTGCACCAATGGCAGAATCAGCGACCTGCGGGAAGCAGCCAAGTTTGCCAAGGGTCGTCATGTTGCCGAGGGCGTGAAAGCCTTTGTGGTGCCCGGTTCAGAGCGGGTGAAACAACAGGCAGAGGCAGAAGGGCTAGACCGGATTTTCCTGGAAGCGGGGTTTGAATGGCGGGAACCCGGCTGCTCAATGTGTCTGGCCATGAACCCCGACAAGTTGCAAGGCCGCCAACTGAGCGCCTCTTCCTCTAACCGCAATTTCAAGGGCCGCCAAGGTTCTGCGTCAGGACGCACGCTGTTGATGAGTCCGGCAATGGTGGTAGCTGCCGCCGTTAAGGGACAGGTTGCGGATGTGCGCGACTTGCTCCCTAGGTGAGTTTTCCCTGATTTGACAATCAATATAGCGTTACCCCACCCCGAATTTGATGCCGCAGCCATTCCCCCACCCGTTTAGAATTTGGGTGTAGCCTTCCAATCCTTTATTTCAAAGTCCCATGCTAAGAGCCGGAATCGTCGGACTGCCCAATGTGGGCAAGTCCACCCTATTCAATGCCGTGGTGGCCAATGCCAAAGCCCAAGCGGCCAACTTTCCCTTTTGCACGATTGAACCCAACGTGGGGATTGTGGCAGTGCCCGATGAGCGGCTGGAGGTGCTGTCCAAAATCTCTTCATCCATAGAGATTGTGCCCACACGGGTGGAGTTTGTGGATATTGCCGGATTGGTGAAAGGGGCAAGCCAAGGGGAAGGGCTGGGCAACCAATTTTTGGCGAATATTCGCGAGGTGGATGCGATCGTCCATGTGGTGCGCTGCTTTGAAAACGACGACATCATCCACGTTTCTGGCTCGGTAGATCCAGTACGCGACATTGAGATCATCAACCTGGAACTGGCGCTGTCCGATCTTTCTCAAGTAGAACGACGCATCGATCGCGCCCGCAAACAAGCCCGTACCAGCAAGGAGGCACAGGTTGAAGTCGCTGCCCTAGAACGCTTGAGTGCCGCCCTGAATGAAGGTAAACCATCCCGCCAAGTGGAGCTAAATGAAGAAGAGGAATTGTTAGTCAAACCTCTAGGATTGCTCACGCGCAAACCTGTAATCTTTGCGGCAAATGTGCTGGAGGATGAGTTGGCAACGGGCAACGCTTACGTGGAACAGGTGCGGCAGGTTGCCGTTCAAGAACAATCCCAGGTGGTAGTGGTCTCTGCCCAGGTGGAGTCAGAACTAGTGGAGCTGCCGGAAGCAGAACGGGCGGATTTTCTCGAATCATTAGGTGTAGAAGAGGGCGGACTGAAATCGTTGATTCGCGCCACCTACGAACTTTTGGGACTCCGCACCTACTTCACCACAGGCCCCAAGGAAACCCGCGCCTGGACGATTCATGCGGGAATGCTGGCTCCCCAAGCCGCCGGAGTCATTCACTCCGATTTCGAGCGGGGCTTTATTCGGGCTGAAACTGTGGCATACCAGGATTTGGTGACCAATGGCTCTATGGGTGCCGCTAAGGAAAAGGGTTTGGTTCGCAGTGAAGGCAAGGATTATACGGTGCAAGAAGGAGACGTGTTGCTCTTCCGATTCAATGTTTAAGGATCATGGATTAAGCAGAATCAAGCAGTCCCGTTGCAAGTGCGCTGTAACATATCACCAAAACTTACCCTCTCCAGTCAACACAGAAATTTAGAAGAAACCTCATGCCTACATTGATACAAACGCCACTCGAAAACAACATCGATAATCTGTCCGAGGAGAAAACCTGGACAGATGAAGCATTTATGGCACTTCCAGATGATGGACACCATTATGAAATTGTGAATGGAGAACTGAGCGATATGGGCAATTCGGGGGCACTACATGGTTATGTCGCGATCGTCTTGAGTTCTGCTTTATTTGCTGTAGTGCTACCCAAAAAACTGGGAGCATTGTTTGACTCCAGCACAGCGTTCAAAATGAAAAATGGCAATAAGCTCTCTCCAGACATTTCATTTTTTGCTAAGGAGCGCTTGCAAGGACTAGAAGAAATTCCTACTGGCTTCCTGGAAGGTGCGCCTGATCTAGCGATCGAAGTCCTATCTCCCACCAATACGATCGAAGAAATTGACACCAAAATTGGGGACTATTTCGAGAATGATGCTCGCCTAATTCGGGTCATTCATCCCATTCACCATTACGTTTTGGTCTATCGTTCTGCCCAGGAACCCGACCGTTTGCTCAAAGCGATCGACTCTCTGGACGGCGAGGATGTGGTTCCTGGTTTCACCTTTCCAGTTGCAAATCTGTTCCAAAAGCTCTCATTCTAAACATTGAGAAATTAAAAGTGCTAGTGCAAATTATCAGAAATAATGATCCCGCCATCAATTTCCCGCTCAGGTGATTTCCCAGCGTGTTAGTCCTCTGAATCCTGTATAATGAGAACTTTGAATTCAACCCCGATCGGAGCCACCCTATGTCTCGTAGATGCCAACTCACTGGCAAAAAGGCCAACAACGCCTATGCCGTCTCTCACTCCCACCGTCGTACCAAGAAACTCCAAGAAGTTAATCTCCAGTGGAAGCGCATCTGGTGGCCCGAAGGAAATTGCTGGGTCAGACTGCGGATCTCTACCAAAGCCATCAGAACGATCGACCAAAAAGGCTTGGCAGCCATGGCCAAAGAAGCCGGACTAGACCTCAGAAAGTTTGCTGGCAGTTCCAAAATGAGCGCAGAGCAACGCCAAGCTCATCAGTAGCCTCCTGTTCAGTCTGTTACGGCTCATCGTATTCATTTAATTTCAAGCGCGGTAAAAATCAAAATCAGATCTTTCCTCGCACCCACCAAGCGTTAGCTAAGTACCAATCGACGTAGGGTATTTTTTTTGAAAAGGATAGGTAGCACCAGGCTACTTATCCTTTCTTTTTTGAGAATGGTAGCAATTTCTTGACTATGATTCTCTAATGCCTAATGGACTCTCATGCCCAACGGACGAATGCCTAATAGAAGATGAGGCACCCGATCGCAGATGGGGTCTTTCTGTGTGAGAGACTAACTAACAAAGCATTTTTACCCTAAACCTGATCCATGCAATTGCAAAACTCCCTGCGCCGGACAAAGATTGTGGCAACGATCGGCCCTGCCACAAGCAGTCCTGAAGTGTTACGGGCACTGATTGAAGCGGGGGCAACCACCTTACGCCTCAACTTTTCTCACGGCACCCATGACGACCACCTACGAAGCATTCGGCTCATTCGCCAAATTTCCTTTGAGTTGAATCAACCCGTGGGAATTCTCCAAGATTTGCAGGGGCCTAAAATTCGCCTGGGAAAATTTGAAACGGGTTCCATCGAGTTGCAAAAGGGCGATCGATTTACCCTAACAAGCAAACAGGTTCCGGGAACCCAGTCTATTAGCTGCATTACCTACGAACCGCTAGCTGATGAAGTGCCAGAGCAAGCGCTGATTTTGCTGGATGATGGCAAGGTTGAGATGCGGGTGGAAGAAGTCGATCGGCAAAAACGGGAATTGCATTGTCGGGTCGTCATCGGCGGCACCCTTTCCAACAACAAGGGCGTGAACTTTCCCGGCGTTTATCTGTCAATTAAGGCGCTAACGGATAAAGACCGGAAGGATTTGGTGTTTGGGCTAGACCAGGGCGTAGATTGGGTTGCCCTCAGCTTTGTGCGTAACCCCCAGGATATTGTGGAGGTGAAGTCATTAATCGCCAGTGCGGGGAAACAAGTACCCGTGATTGCCAAAATTGAAAAGCACGAGGCGATCGAGCAGATGGAAGCCGTCCTGACGCTCTGTGATGGAGTGATGGTGGCCCGGGGCGACTTGGGTGTGGAACTGCCGGCTGAAGATGTGCCCATTCTGCAAAAGCGCCTGATTAAAATGTCGAATCGCCTGGGAATCCCAGTCATCACCGCTACGCAAATGCTGGATAGCATGGCCCACAGTCCCCGCCCCACGAGAGCAGAGATTTCTGACGTGGCCAACGCAATTTTGGATGGCACAGATGCAGTGATGCTCTCCAATGAAACGGCTGTGGGTAAATATCCCGTGGAAGCCGTGGCCACAATGGCGCGAATTGCGGTGCGAACGGAGCAGGAGCAGTGGAGCCGTTCCCTGGAAACCGATACGGGGCGATCGGTACCCAATGCCATCAGTCAAGCGGTAGGTCGGATTGCGGAGCAATTGCACGCCGCCGCCATCATGACCTTGACTAAAACCGGAGCCACTGCCCGTAACGTCTCCAAATTTCGGCCCCAAACTCCCATTCTGGCCATCACGCCCCACGTTGATGTTGCCCGGCAAATGCAACTGGTGTGGGGCGTTAAACCATTGTTAGTTCTAGATTTGCCATCCACAGGCCAAACCTTTCAAGCCGCATTAAATGTGGCAAAGGAAAAGGGGCTGCTAACCGAGGGAGATTTAGTCGTGCTGACGGCAGGGACGCTCCAAGGTGTGGCGGGTTCCACAGACTTAATTAAGGTGGAAGTCGTGACGGCAGTGCTGGGGAAGGGCATCGGTATCGGGCAGGGGTCGGTGAGCGGTCGAGCCAGGGTCGCCAACAGCATTCAGGAGGTGCGGAACTTTAATCCTGGAGAAATCCTAGTCACTACGCGCACGAATGCCGATTATCTGGATGTGATTCGCAAGGCGGCGGGCATCATCACGGAAGACGCTAGCCTCACCAGCCATGCAGCGGTGATTGGGCTGCGTTTGGGGGTGCCAGTCATTGTGGGAGTGAAGGATGCGGCTACCGTGATTCGAGATGGAGCAATTTTGACGCTGGATATGCAGCGCGGTCTGGTTTACTCTGGGGCGATCGGGGCTGGCCAGACAGATGTGGCACTTATGGTTTAGTCAGTGATATTAGAGAGTTGCAGTTCCATGAGATTTCCGAGAAAGATGTTACCCCTGTAGGGGCGAAGCATCCGGCAGACAAGCCCTTGAATCGACCAGAAGATCATTGCCCGGATGCTTTGCCCTTCCGGTGCCTGGTATAAACTTTTCTAGAAATTTATTAAGACACCATCTGGGTAGAATGGGCACGTTTCGCTTTGCCCATTTCGGAGACCTTGAGCGATCGGTTGTTTTGACGCAAGTCCCTCAGCATTCATGATGAACCCCCATGTCTTCGATTAAAAGTCCCCTCCGCTATCCAGGTGGTAAATCAAAAGCAATTAACCAAATTCTGCCCCACATTCCCCCGAATATTAGGGAGTATCGAGAGCCATTTATTGGGGGCGGTTCTGTGTTTCTGGCTGTAAAACACTTACTAGGTGAACAAATCGATCGCTATTGGATTAATGATTTGAATCATGATTTAGGTTGTTTTTGGCGCTACGCCAGAGATGAGATTAAATCGCTGGTCGGTGCAGTTATTGAAATCAAACAGAAATATCCTGATGGTAGGGCGCTATTTAGCTACTTGACACATAAAGATTCACACGTCACTGAGTTCGATTGCGCTGTCAGGTTCTTTGTCTTAAACCGCATCACCTTTTCTGGCACTGTTGATTCAGGCGGGTATTCTCAGCAGGCATTTGAACGGAGATTTACCGATTCCTCGATCGTCAGATTACAAAAACTCGCTGCCTGTCTAACATCAATTCAGATCACGATTGGGGATTATGAAGACTTATTATCTAAAGAAGGAGATAGTGTTTTCATCTTCCTTGATCCCCCCTATTTCAGTGCGACAAAATCTAAACTGTATGGAGTCAAAGGTTCGTTACATACCAACTTTGACCACGATCGCTTTGCCAAGAACTTGCAGCAATGTCAGCACCATTGGCTATTAACCTATGATGATTCCCCAGAGATTAGACAGTTGTTTAGCTTCGCCAAGATCACAGAATGGACATTGCAATACGGCATGAATAATTACAAACAAACTGTTGCGATCGCAGGACAAGAACTATTAATCCAAAACTATTAGCCCTTTCGTTAGGATAAGAGCCATAGGTTCTCCTCTGTCCCCATGCCCAGAGTCTTCATCAACCCCAAAACCGACTTCGCCTTCAAGAAAATCTTTGGCTTCAAACACAGCCAAGACATCTTGATTAGCTTCCTCAACGCCATCCTTTACAACGAGCGAGACACCATTCAAAGCGTCGAAATCCTTTTCGGCACCCGCAAATCGCTTAGATGCCCATATTGGGTATCGATACTGTGTTGAAAATAACCCGAACGCCGAGGTCTATCTCCGACCAACTTCGCCAGTTCTGCCTTAACTTCCTCATCCAGTGCCGCTTCTACGGTGGTCTTGACGGACTCAAGTACCGCAGTTCGCAGTGTTTGTTCTAATGCCTCATCCAGTTCAGGCTGAAAACTGGCGGCTTTGACTCGAAGAATTTGTTGCTCTCGTTCGGCGATGGTCATGGGAGGCTTCTTTTAATGGTTGATTCTCCCTACTTTTAGCTAATCTTTTTTCCCTGTTCGATGACGAAAAAATAAAGACACTAACAGATTCCCGATCGCCTCTCCGGATCGAATTAGAAGTGATCGTAATCCTGAGATAAGGAGATCTTGAGCCTGCGGAACTACCTTAAAGATGCTATTGCGATCCGATTTGGATTGTGAGCGGGGATGCCATAGATCTATGCTCACAAGACCGCTCAAGCTCACAAATGATTTAGGACTGCTGCAAAAAAGCAATAGTCCGGACAGTTTGTTGAACGATTCTACAGGGCTTGCAGGGCTTGCAGTTCCAGGATTGAGCTATTTTTTCAAAGTTAGCTCTGCTCCTGAC
>JARCMD010000148.1 GCA_030248885.1 Leptolyngbyaceae cyanobacterium MP9P1.79
CGGGGGTGACGATTTCTTCTAGAAGCTGGGAGGTCATAGCTGGCAACCAGAAAGCATGATCTATTATGGTCTAAATTTTCTACCCATGGCACCGGAGTGTTGCGCGTCACGCTGATTTTGGTAAATTGGCCGCTTTTACTGAAACGCCCTAACCGCAGCAGCTTCCCGCAAGATATCAAACACGCAAGATATCAAATCGGTTCTTAGTTTGAGGAGGCATTCAGCGGTAAACTAAGCGTTGGACGATCGATCGCTAACTTATTCACCCCAAAGAGTCTCTCTCTCTATGACCCACTATATTTCGCCTAAATTTTTAGATGCCTTAGCCATTCACATCACTAAAAATTTCCTTGACCTGCCAGGGGTGAGAGTGCCGCTGATTTTAGGGATTCACGGGCGGAAGGGCGAAGGGAAATCCTACCAGTGCGAGTTGGTGTTCGATCGCATGGGAATTGAGGTTATTCATATGTCAGCCGGAGAGTTGGAAAGCCCCGATGCTGGCGACCCAGCCCGACTGATTCGGCTCCGCTATCGGGAAGCAGCGGACTTAATTAAGGTCAGGGGCAAAATTTGCGTTTTGATGATCAACGATTTGGATGCAGGCGCAGGACGGGTTGATCACTCCACTCAGTACACCGTGAACACCCAAATCGTCAACGCTACGTTGATGAATATTGCTGACAACCCCACAGATGTCCAGCTTCCCGGTAGCTACGATTCGACCCCCCTGCCGCGTATTCCGATTATTGTTACCGGAAATGACCTCTCTACTCTCTATGCACCATTAATTCGTGATGGCCGCATGGCGAAGTTTTACTGGGAACCCAATCGGGACGATCGCATTGGCATTGTGGGTGGCATTTTTGCGCCAGACAATTTTTCCCAGCGTGATATTGAACAACTTATCGATACCTTTGTGGGGCAATCGATCGACTTCTTCAGCGCCCTCCGCGCCCGCCTCTACGACGAACAAATTCGGCAATTCATCTATGACACTGGGCTGGAAAAAGTCTCTCTGCGTGTCGTCAACAGCGCCGAGGGCCCGCCCGTATTCCGCAAACCCGATTTCAAGCTGCCCCACGTCATTGAAATAGGTCATCTGATGGTGCAGGAACAGCAGCGAGTGCAAGACTCGCGGCTCTCCCAAGAATACAACCAGGGTGCAGCCTTCAATGCCCAGTCTGCTGCTCCCCGCCCTGAACCCAGTTCCTTCCGATCGGGGAGTAATAGTGGGAATGGGGCTAGCTCCTCCAGCAGCGGCTCTGGTTCCTATGCCCCCACAGAGCAACGATCGCCCCAATTTGGTGCATCCCCATCTCCTGCATCCCAACCGACGTTTGTGCAGTCCCAGCCCACCACGCGCTTAAGTGCAGAGGTGCAAAATCAGGTGCGGCAACTGTTGGCTCAGGGCAACCGCATTGGAGTGGAGCATGTCACAGAGCGCCGATTCCGCCTCAACTCTTGGCAGAGCGGCAATCTGCCTCAAACCAACAATGGCACCGAAGCCCTCACCGCCGTAGAAGCTTTCCTGAATGAGCATCCCGACGAATATGTCCGCTTGATTGGCATTGATATCAACACCCGCCGCCGTGTCCTAGAAGTCATTGTTCAGCGACCTGCTAGTTCAGCCGGGTAAGAATCAAGCTATAATTCAGTTGATCCGGACCCACGCGATCGTAACGCCCAAACCTTGTCAGGACCGGAAGGTAGCAGCAACACGGGATGCTTGTGGTAGGCGTGGCATCCGGGTCACCTCAAACCTTTGCCCCAAGAGCTTAAAGTTCATCCCTCACGAGCTTAATTGTTATGGCTGGTCTTGGCGATATGTTTCAAAAAGCGGTTTACCTTGGCATTGGACTCGCGTCCTATGCAGGTGAGAAGGCTGGCACCAAGTTCTCAGAACTGCGGGGGCAAGCCCAGAAACTGGCGGATGAAATGGTGGAGCGCGGTGAAATGTCCGCCGATGAAGCCCGTCGGTTTGTGGATGAAGCGATGCACCGCGCCCAGCAATCTCAACAAACGGTTGTCAAAGCAGATGAGAAGCCAACCTCTGAACCACGCCGCATCGAAATTTTGTCGGATGACGAAGAACCAGTGACAGTTGACCCCAATGAAGATGCTTTGCGTCAGCAATTGCAAGATTTGCAAGATGAGTTGCGCCGCTTGAAGCAGGATTAAGTGGGACAAATGCAATTAGGGATCTGCGTAGAAATAAAGTACTAAATATCAATACTTCGGACAGTTTTTGTAGAGGTGCTGGAAACCCTGTTGTACAGCCAGATAGACCCTCACCCTAAATCCCTCTCCCAAGAGGGGAGAGGGACTTCAATCCGGCTCCCCTTCTCCTAGAACGGGAGAAGGGGTTGGGGGATGAGGGTTAGCTATCGCAAAAATGTCCGGACTATTGAAATATATAGATCGCCAAGATGCGTTACTCTACTGCTAACTCATCTTCCGATCGCTCCAACCAGTGCATCATTTACAGCGGTTTTCGATCAAACCTGCCACAAAAGTAAATGACGCAACTGTCTCTGGCTATAGCTTTCAACATTCCCGTCTATGGCACGGTTGATAGCAATCTGCTGTGACCGTAAGTTTCTAAATCTGCTCAAACTCACCAAATGCTCTGGCATGTCCGACATTGCGATCGACCAGAAAATAACGGGGCGGTTCGTAGTGATTCAAGGCAGTGTAAGGTTCACAGAATCGATCGCCTACCAGGTCTTCTCGAACAAAAAATGCATTCACCCCGCTGAAACTGCATCCCACGAGCCGATAGCCTTTTTGTGCGGCAAGTTTTTCTAAGGAAAAGAGGCTGGCACCAAAGTAGGTGGTTTGGCTGCTGCTGTAGTTGGGGTTGTAGGTCATCACCCAGGAAATGGGTGGGGGATAGGTCGCGTTGTATTCAATCACCACCACTCTAGGGCGATATTTAGTAATAGCTTGCCACACCCAATAATCGTTGCCGTCAATGTCAATGGATAGGAGATCAAAGGTCTCCGGCACTTGCATTTCATCCAGAAAGATTTCGATGTTTTCGGGATAAACAAAGGCAGGTTTAAGGTGTAGATGATGCTGGACGATCGCCGCTTTGAGGTGCGTTTTAATGCGATCGACAAAGACTGGATTTGCTTCAATCCACAAGCCCTTCCAATGTTGGATTAACAAATAGGCGGTGTTATTTTCCAACCCATCTCCAACTCCAAATTCGACAAAGTAATGATGCTCTATGCCAATTCTTTGAAAAATCTCAGCCAGGATACCGTCTTCACCGCATTGAGAATAAACCTTGCGTTCATACTGATTCAATCGCTGCGGATCTGCATAACGAGGATTCTGATCAAGATGGGTTTTTAAGTAGGCTTCAATCTCAAATTCAACTAGACGTTGACTGTAATCTTGCAGTGATTTGATTTGATTCAGGCTGCCTAGCCAAGAACGATAATTCGTGCGTAATCGGCGTAAAAAATCCATGGGAATAACGTTAATTCACGGAATTAATAATACATCGGTATGGTAAGCAGAACTAGAAAATAAATAGTGAACTAAATCTTGCATTTCAGTAATTTTTCGCGGCTTGGCTTTTGTCCCAAGGGTTTGAAAATCCGTCGCTGTAATCATACTCGTAAACGATCGGGTGCAACAGTCAATAAACCTGTCCATACCGCCATGAGCTTGTAATCCTAGGGGCCAAACTTCCACCCATAGAGGAGTTCCAGCTTGCCAAATTGCCGATCCAGACTCAATGACATCGCTTTCAAATCCCTGGGTATCGCTCCAGACCAGAGCAACTTGGGTCGGTGCTACGTCCTGTTGGTTGATAAATTCGTCTAGGGAAATGGCTTTTACAGAAAAGATTTTACAATCGCGATCGGCGACCCCAAATCCTTGGGAGTGATTCTTCACTTCACTCTGTCCGCTATCATAGGGCACAATCATTTCTAGTTGTTTTGTGGTTGCAGCGATCGCCAAATTGAGGCAAGAGATCCGCCCTTGCAAATGATTTTGTGCGACATTTTGTTGCAGTAATTTGAAGGTGTCAGGAACCGGTTCAAAAGCAAACAAATTCTTGTTGGTTTGTAAGACTAAAGGAATACACGCAGCACCGATATTGGCTCCCACATTCATCACAATGGGGCGTTGATTCCAGTCGGCATAATTGTTTTCCAGCCACGTTAAGACGATAGGTAAAATATTAGTGTGATGCTCACCTTCAATAAACAACGCACTCGTTACGTTATCTCCCACAAAGGCCGACCATTTAATATCTTGGCGCTGAAAGGTGACACTATCAGCATTGCCAATCAGAAAATGATAGGCCATGTATTGCCGCGACTGGGTTCGCTGCTCTGTCTTCTGAGGAGATAGCGCTTTTGCTAATTGACTTATAACAAATGCGTAGAACTTTAATTTAGGAATCATGGGTTTTTACTAACATTGAAACTAGTGATCCCTGATGAGGTTGCTGCTTGCAAATAGGTCAAAAACTGCTGGCGCAACCTAACAGGATTAAAGTCCCGATCGCCCGCTACGATCGCCCCCCCACTCAATCTTTCCCTGGTGTCCGCGTCCTTCAGTTGATTCAATGCCTCCCGCCAGGCTCCGGGATCATTCTCTGTGACCACCAAGGTGGCATCACAATTTTGCAATCCCCACTGTACCCCAGTTGCATAGGATGGCCCCACGATTAAAATTGGCATTCCCAAAGCCAAATATTCGGTGAGTTTGCTGGGAAAGTGGGTTTTGTAGAGATCTTGTTGCCCGTTGTCTTCCGACCAGCAGTAGGGCAGGATTAGCCCATCGCATTCCTGTTTGATTCTGAGCCAAGTTTGATCTGGTTGCACCGCGTAGTCGCCGTAGGTCACTCCATCTGGTGCCATACCGAGGGATCGATCGCGGGAGTAGACCCGGAGCGCAGTGCCCGTTTCCCGAAACGACGGCAACATTCGGCTCAGTTGCTCGCCATACCCATAGGCTAGGGTGCCCGCATAACCCAAAGTGAGCGTTCCCGGTTGCTTAAGCTGGCGCACATTAGCCAAGGGACGACACACTAATGCTTCAGAACGGTTGGGATAAAGCACATTGCCTGAAATGCCATACCGTTTCACCAAAAAGTCTCTCATTTGGGGACTGACGCACAGGCGCTGGGTGGCATAACGATAGATCTCAGCGTTTCGATCGCGCTGGGGCTGAAGTGCCCACGGATAAACGGGTTCAAACACTTCAGGAATGTCGTGAACGATCAGCACCAACGGCAGGCGGTGGGATTTGGCATAGCGGTAGGCCAAATGGTAGTAGGGCTGCACCTCCATCACCGAGAGAATAACTTCTGGTTGAAAGCCCTGGAGCCGCTGTTGAATTGAGGCGAGGATGAGTTGGGGCAATAGGTTGATGGATCGCAACGATCGCACTAACCGCGCCAATCGAGTCCGGTTGAATCGTTCCAAGGGCAAGTTTAATTCTTCGTAGCGACAGGTCAGGCACTCTGCCTCTGCCGTAGCGGGCGCACCGATGACGAGGAGCTTGTCGGGTGGATAATCTTTTAGTAGGCGTAATAACAGAATAGAGCCTGCCAAGATGCTCTGGGGCACCAGTTCCGAAATGATCAGGAGCCTGGGAAGTTCGTTCATGGCTGAGTTGTCCCTATTCACAGCATCACCGCTGCCCAAGCTCGGTGGGCGGATGCCATGTCAAATCCGTCGAAGTAGCGCGCCCGAATTTTGTCGCCATCGATCGTGCCCATGGCAAGGTTGGCGATCGTAGCTAACAGGGCTTGGCTCAACGCTGTTGCATCACCACAGGGAACCAATAAACCAATGTTCGGCAATCCGGCATACAAATCGGGGATGCCGCCCACCCTTGCCGCCACACAGTAGCGGCCCGCTTGCATGAGTTCCAACAAACTGAAGCAGGGCCCACCTTCCCATCGTGAGGGATGGACAAAGAAATGACAGTTCAGCAAAATGGCAGACAAGTCGCGCCGATGGTCGTAGATTCCATGAAAGACGACATGGGATTGAATGTCTAAACTGGCTGCTAGGGCTGTCAGTTTCGCTTCATCTGCGCCGCCCCCATATAGATGAAGCTGGATATCCTGTCGCACCTGAAGCAGTAAGCCGATCGCCTGCAACAATGTATCCAAACTTTTCTGCTCCATATCCAGCCGTCCCATGAAGCCGATTTTCCAAGGAGGAGCGGTGGGCAAGGGCAAGGGGTTCTGAAAAAACAACAGATTGTGATAGGGCACGACATGCACCTTGCCTGGATAGCCATAGACCTCTCTGAACTGGTACGCTGTGCATTGAGAAACCGAAATCACTGCATCCGTCTCTGCCACAGCTTGACAAAATGCGTCGCCAGAAGTCCCCATAACCTCCGGGATCGGTGGCCAAAATTCTGGCGCAAGGAACCAACTGACTGCCACCTTGGCCCGCCGCCGATGGGCCGATCGCACCAAACTGAGGTATACCGCTGGGTAAGGTGGGCATACACAAAACATCCAATCTCCCTGCTGGAGTTGGGTTTCTAGCCATAGCAAGAGGCAGCGTTTGGTCAGCAACCATCGATCGCCAGGTAAGCGGGGCTGGCGGTAAACGGATAGTCCCTTAGCGATTAATTCGTCCACGAGGGGCGATCGGTGTAACTCCGACACTGCCACGCGAAACGGAATACCTTCTTGGTGCAAATGCAACGCTAAGGCATGGAGATAGGTGCCGATGCCTCCACCAGGATGGGACAAACTATCGTAGTACAAAAAAATCATAGAAATCGCAAACAAATTGCGTGGGAAAAGTTCAGTTCTAATTATTTAGATTTAGCGTAACTACTGAGCCTACCCTCACCCTAAATCCCTCTCCCTGGGGAGAGGGACTTCAATCCGGCTCCCCTTCTCCCAGTGGGAGAAGGGGCTGGGGGATGAGGGCAGGCTCGACATTGAGCTAGCAGCCTGAGTAGTTACG
>JARCMD010000149.1 GCA_030248885.1 Leptolyngbyaceae cyanobacterium MP9P1.79
CTAGGTCAATCATCAAACTCATCGTCCTCAAAGCCATCCTCAAACTCACCCGCCTCCGTCAGTCCCCAGTCATCGTCTTCGCTGGATGGTGGCTCTGGTGCGGGAGCTTGGTAGGGTGGAATGATCACCCGATACTCAGCATCGTAAATCGACTGGGCCTTCCCCACTCCAGTCCCAGGGGGTTCCCGGTAGCTGTAGGAATAGGACGAATCCGGTTGGATTCTGGTGGTTGGTTCCTGGCGAGTTGTGTAAGGGGTGGAACTGCGATAGACCCGTTTAAAATCAGCAGTACTCGCGTAGGTTTCATCATCTTCTACAAAACCATCATTGCTATTGCTGGGGGGTGAGGCGGGTTGGCGCGGTGTAAAACTGTCCTGGATGTCCTCCTCTTGGGGCATTTGGGCAGAGGGCTGGGTGATTTTGGGCGCGTTAACCTTGGGCACATCAGCCTTGGGCGTGGGGGTGGGGCGATCGGCCGTTATCCTTGCAGACTGTCGAGCTTGCCGCGCCACAAAGTAGTTGGAGAGCCGCAATAGAGCCGCAATTACCAACGTCGTGGCAACACCCAAAGCTACAGCCGCCAGCATCCAAACTGCTAGAGGTAATGCTTGGGTTTGAATTCCTAAAAATACTAGTGACAAAGAAGGAGATAGATTCTGCACAGCAAACAGCAGCAGGCTTGCCAAAATGACCAGCAGCAGCAGTAGCAGGGTGGATCTCAATACAGACATACCTCGTTCGACTCCTCCGAAGACATCACTCCGAAAACATCACATAGATGGGAACCAATTTCAGCGTAACTTGGTTAACCAAAATCAGCCTCTTTTCTAGAGACTCGCCGTTTTTAGAACCAATGGGTACGGCTACGGTTCAAGTCGCTTCCGAACTTTCTGGGAGACGCTGATTTAAAGGTATCAGGGTGCGATCGGTCAAACTATATTTAACTTGACGATCCCATCGATCGCCAAACCCGTCATACCAGTTCTGCTGCTTGCGGTGGGCTGAAGCAGCGTGGGACTGCAACCGTGGTTCCTGTAGCACCTGAGCATAGAGTTCTTCTAACCGAGTAATGTTACGACTGAGGGTGTAGCGCTCCAGCACTCGCTGTCGGGCTTTTTGCCCCAGAATTGCTGTTAAGTCAGGATGATCTTTCATGAGGGGCAGCAGCGTATGTAATTGTGTTGAGACTCGCTGAGTTTTCATAACGACCCCAGCGCCTCCCTCTAGCACTTCTCCATCTGCCCCGGCATCTGTTGCCAGACAAGCAACTCCACAGGACATAGCCTCTAGCAGCGATAGAGAAAGCCCTTCTACCAAGGAGGGTAGGACAAAGACATCCGCTCCGCGCAAAAGCTCAATGCGTCGTTGCTCATCAGCAATAAAGCCTAGCCAAATGATGCCATCCTCTGGGCCGTAGGAACTCATCAATAAAGAGGCCAGGGTGCCATGGTTGCCAATGATCAGCAGCTTGCTGCCCCGGTGCATCTGGAGCTTTTTCCAGGTGCGGAGGAGGGCTTCTACATTCTTTTCGGGAGCAACTCGCCCTTGGTAGATAAATAGGCGATCGGCATTGTACTTAGCCTTCACAGTTGATAACCCTGGAGAATATTTGTCGGGGTCAACACCATTGGGGATCACGGCAACCCGCGAGGCTGGCACCCCTAATTTCATCAGCAGTTGACGCTGGATCTGAGAGAAGACAATGACGCGATCGTAGTGGGCGAGGCAAGGCGCATAAAACTGATAGGTCAAATGCTGCGTGCTGGAGGTGAAGTTGCGGCGGTGGCGATCGAACGCCGGATGAAACGTCGCCACCAACGGTAGATTCAATTCCTCACAAATTTCTGGCAGGACAAAATCCAACGGTGAGAGTGTCAGAGAGGCATGAACCAAATCCGGCTTCAGTTCCCGGAGAGATTGGGCCAAAACCTTACTCGACTTTAAGCTGGGAATCGTATAAATCTGAGACTTATATAGAAACGGAATCGAGACTTCCTGATAATCGGGCCAGTTGTCAGGAGACGTTTCTTCGGAGGCGAAGTGGAGAAAACTGACCTGATAGCCCCGATCTAACAGGGTATTAGTCACTTCTCGTCCGTAGGTGACGTTGCCGCAGAAGGGAGATTTTTTTCCGAGCCAGGCGATGTGCATTCCAGTGGGATTACGGTTTAGGGGAAATATACCAGGTTGTTAGGCTCCCTGCGATCGCCAGTGCGCTCAATCCGAGTAACACAACCCGTAACCCAAAAAAGGTTTCTGCCACGCCCGCCAAAGCCAAGGGTAAGCTGAGGGCAATATTGATGGCATTATTTTGCAAGCCAAACACCTTGCCCCGCATGGCTGCTGGAGTTTCTGTTTGTACCGTTGTTTGCATGGGAACCGCCACCAATGCCGCAAAAACACCCATGAGTGCAATCAACAAAAGGGTGAGCCAAAGCTGATGGGGGGCTAAAGCCAGTCCTGCTAGCGCCCCAGCTACGCCAAGGGAGCCGTAGAAGCTGAGTTTCATGTTGGAGCCTAAGCGCCGCCCAAAGTGACCCACCAAGGTGGCTCCCCCCGCCATGCCCACGCCGCCAGCGGCCAGCAAAAAGCCAAATTGCGAGGCTTTCAGACCCGGAATCAATTCCGCCAGCCGCACAGCCAGTACCGCTAGGGCAGCAAATACAGAAAATAGCATCACCAGTTGGACGATCGCTGCCCTCACCTTGCCGTTTTCGCCCAAGTAGCGCAAGCCGTCTTTAATATCTTGCCACACATAAATTGGTTCGCTTTCCTGAGGGTGAGCTTTTTCCTCGGTCTTCACTAGCATCAGCAGAAAGGCAGCGATAATGTAGCCACCTCCAACAATCAGTTCCTTGCCAATGCTCAAGCCTGTGAGCAGAGTAATCAGGTGGTCAGCGATCGCCAGCAATGGCTCCCCGACTGCAAACCCGATGATTACCGAAGCCATCATCGTAGTTGTGTAAAGCGAATTTGCTGAAAGTAGGTGCTTCCGTTCCACCACCAGTGGAATTACGGATTGCTCAGCGGGGGTGAAAAATTGCGTCAGGGTAGAAACCGAAAACGTAATGAGCAATAAGATTCCAAATCCCCACGGCAATCGCCCGGCGATCGGCGACCAGCCATGCACCAGCCAGAGCAAAATGGGTAACGTCAACACCAGCCCGCCTCGCAGGAGATTGGTGGAAACCAAAACCGCTTTTTTGAACCAGCGATCGACAAACACCCCTGCCACTGACCCAAAGAGAACCGCAGGAATGGTAGACGCAATCATAATCGATGAAACCCAACCGCTGATCGTCTGATTTTCTCCTTGAAATCGGCTGGCAATGAGCGCAATCATCAGCACGAGATAAACTTTATCAGCTAACTGGGAAAAAACCTGTCCGCTCCACAGGGCTAGGAAGTTAGGATTTTTCAGAACGGGCAAAAATCCCTGGTGTTCCTCTGTGGACTCTGCTGTGTCTACAGTTTGGCTCGCAATCTCGTTCAATGTATCGACTGGCTCACCGATCGCTGCGTCCTGAAGGCTTTCACCCACTTCCTCATCGACCTGATGCTTGCCATTGGAGCCATTCCCATTGGAGCCATAATGCCCGTTCTGGCTCTCTAAATCTGAGCGCGGGAAATCTGAGCGCGGGCTATCAGCACTGTTCCCCAAGCCTAGCCCGTGGTAGCGATCGGTGGCAGGATCGGGGTGATTCAAGGATAAGAGGATCGATGCTTCTAGCTCAGAGTCAGACAATCGCAGCATGATTCAACAGGATTAACGAGGGGACGGGATGGCGAAACAAGTCTCGATGAGGGCGGCTGAGCGAATGGGGCGCTCAAAGTAATATTCAGCGTACTGGCGAAGGAGAGATTCGATCGCCCACCAAGGGGCGGAAGTAGCAGGCGTTGCCAATGTTAGGTCTAAGGGTTTCAGGTCGGGCTGGGCAATTTGCTGGAGTAGGGCTAGTTCACTTGCCGTTAACCGACTATGCAGTTTGGGTAGTTGCTGGGGATGGGCTACAGTTCGATAGGTTGACCCTGCTTCGAGTGCGGTATCTGGATTCCTAGAGTTAGATAGGGCATTGAAGGGACGATCGCCCCTTGCCGCAGCCTGTTGAGCATCATACCGTCCAGAGGCAGACTTAAGGCGCAGACGCACAGGATGCGCTACTTTCTCCAACTTTTCCAATTGTGACAGATCTACGGTTCCTCCCGCCGCCAAACTAAACCCAATGCGCCAGTTGGGATCAGCCCAGTTAGGGACGATCGGTTCCTGGGTGATGCAGCACAGTTGCACCTGGGGAGCCACCCCAGCGATGGCTAGCAAATGAAACGTGGCGTGGGTGAGATGGGCCAGTAGCGCCACGGAAAATGGACCATCGGCTTGAGTGGGTAACTGCTCTAGCCGACTCAGATGGTCGCTGAGAACCGCAAATAGCTCATCCTGGGGCTGCTCACTGAGGGCTTGATACAGAGTTAATTCTGCCAAGTATTGACTGACCGTCAGCTTGCCCAAGTCTCGACTCAGCCCCGCGTAGGATTCCAGGGTTTCAGCCTGGGTAATTTTATCCAACGATCGTCCCTTGGATAGCATTAATTCGTTAACCACAAATAGCTCACTCCGTCCTCCCAACCGCGATCGATGCTTCCGGGCCCCCGGTGCCACAGCGCGAATCAACCCGTACTCCCGCGTCAAAATTGTCAGGAGCCGATCGGACTCTCCCAGAGGCATTCCTTTCAGATTAATTCCAGTCGCTTTATAGGTTAGGTTCACGGGGAGTTGGAGGTTGAGGGATAGGGGATGGAATCGACATTAGTATTGGTTCTCCCCTAACTCCAGGGTATCGCGCTGACGAAGCAGAGCGGGACCACACGAGGTGCCTAAGCGAGTGGCTCCGGCTAGAACCAGTTCCAGAGCTTGCTCAGCAGTCCGGATACCGCCAGAAGCCTTAATGCCGATTTGATCTTGAGTGATTTGCCTGAGCAATTCCACATCGGCGATCGTCGCGCCGCCGTACCAGCCGGTGCTAGTTTTGAGAAATCTCACCCCCGCATCAATGCAAATTTCGGCTGCCAGATGTTTTTCTGCCTCGGTCAGGAGAGCCATTTCCAAGATGGCTTTAACCGTTTGCCCAGTAGCATCACAAATCTCAGCCAGTTCTCGGTGGAGTTCATTGGTCTTGTGCATTTTCAGCCAGCCCAGGTTGATCACGACATCCAATTCAACAGCCCCATTTTCTGCGGCTTCCTGGGCTTCGTAAAGCTTCACCGCTGATGTGGTGGCTCCTGAGGGAAAGCCAATGACGGTGCAGACTTGGGGCTGTTTACCGCGCAATAATTCTTTGGCACGGCGCACATGGGTGGGATAAACGCAAACGGTGGCAAAGTGAAGCCGATCGGCCTCTTCGCACCATTGCTCAACATTGGCTTCAGTGGCGAGGGGATTGAGCAAAGAATGATCGATCAGGGGAGCAAGGTCAATTTCAGGATGGGGGGCAGGCATGGGCTGATTCTCAGATTTTCTTCAACTGTAGAACGATTTGCCCCCTATCGTTTTGCTCCCAGGTTAGATAATAGCGATCGTCCTGTTGCCTAGACCCTTGTCTCCCGTGCAATTTTGGCTAAGGATCACAGATTAAAGCACTTCAACATTCCTTTTGTAGGGGCAAAGCATTCGGCAGTTACTCTCTGCGTCTACCCCAAATCATTAGCCGAATGCTTCGCCCTCCGGGGACTAATTTAATTATCATCCTTGATTCAGTGCTAACGGACTGGGAGGCGCTTTTCCACTTGAGTTAGGCGCGTATCGATCGCATCCATCCGTTCCTTGAGTTCAACCACCAACGTAGCCAAGCGATCGAATTGAGGATCGCCAGACGAAATCCTAGGGGAACGGGTGCTTAGGGTTGAGGGCGGGGTCGGAGGCGTACGGGTAGCTCCACCCAAGCTATTGACTTGGGCTGACAGTTGGCTAATTTGCGATCTCAAGTTGTAGGTTGTGGACTCCAGTTGCGAGATCCGAGATTCCAGGTTGATGGAAGTCTGGGCGATCGGCTGGGCAGGAGTTCGATCGCTCCATCCCACCAGCAGCATCCCTAAAACAGCGGCAATCAGTCCTAAACCGATCAGACCTGAGTTCAATCGCTTCCCCATACTTCACCTGCAAAATCAATTTTGTTGCATCTGCTCAAGCACCAGATGAATTACTTCAGCAGGCACCTGATCTGTCACGATCGCCGCCCCAATTTGGGTGGGTAGAACGAAGCGCACCTGACCCGCTTGCACCTTCTTGTCTAGTTGTAGAGCAGCCACGATCGGTTCCACCTCTAGCGCCGGAGGTAAGGTGCTGGGTAAGCCGACGCGCTGAATGAGAGCCAGTTGGCGATCGGTAGCCTCCTGGGGCCACAGCCCAAGCTCCACCGCAATGCGCCCTGCCGCCACCATCCCGATCGCCACCGCCTCACCATGATTCACCACCCGATAGCCCGTCAAGCTTTCCACTGCATGGCCGATCGTGTGCCCATAGTTCAAAATGGCTCGAAGTCCGGCTTCCTTCTCATCCTTGCTGACAACATGTGCCTTCGCTTGGCAGGAATGAGTCAGAATCACCTGCAAGGTATCCGGGGTGGGGCGCTGAAGCTCCTGGCTAGATAGATTTTCCAGATACTCAAACAATTGAGCATCCCAAATGACACCATACTTGATCACTTCTGCCATGCCCGCCCGAAACTCCCTGGGGGGAAGCGTTCGCAAAACCAGGGGATCAATTAACACCAATCGGGGCTGATGAAACGCGCCAATTAGATTTTTGCCGTAGGGATGGTTCACTCCCGTTTTACCGCCGATCGCCGCATCCACCATCGCCAGCAACGTCGTCGGCACCTGCACTACATGAATGCCCCGGAGCCAAGTTGCCGCCGCAAAGCCAGTCATGTCCCCAATTACACCCCCACCCAACGCCACCAGGGTTGAGGAACGCTCAAGCTGATTCGCCAACGCAGCATCGTAGATTTTTTGAATGGAGTTCAAGTTTTTGTAACGTTCACCTGCGGGTAAAAGGCAATGGGTAACGGTAAATCCAGCATCGGCAAGGGCAGCGATCGTCCGCTCTCCGTAGTGCCGAAAAATAGCCGCATTGGACACCACCAGCACCTTCTTGACTAGATTTTTGCTCTGCTGCAACGCGGCCATGATTGCCCCCACCTGAGCCAAGCGATCGGGGGCGATCGTGATCTCATAGGATTCCTGGGGCAAATTGACTTGAATTACAGAAGACATGACGCACTAAAACCGAGACAGCAGTGTGCTTCAATAGTCTCATAGAACTGAGGTGAAGCGATGACTCTATCAGGTGTGGTGTATTATTTTGCGTTGCTGGGCGGGGCGTTTGGAGTAGCTGTTGTGCTACTGCTTGGTCTTCGCGCCATCAAATTGATTTAAGGTAATTTCTGGGAAAGAAGCTATCCCTGTAGAGTAGAAAAATAAGGTGCCTAGTGCATAAACCTTGCACTGGGCACCTTATTGTTTACAACGTTAATTTACCAAGTCCTAACGAGCGACCAGCATACTCTGAGCTTGCACCGATTCAGGAGTTGAGTTCTCTTCTGCTGCCAAATACTCCGTCAACTGCACTTCGATTTCATCGCGCACAATTTGGCGATATTCCAAGAAGTGTTCGTTGTGGGCACAGACTGAAATGTAATGCACCCACACCGCCGGATTGCGCTTGAGAATGCTAAACATGTGGTGCCAGAATTTCCAGCGCGTCTTCCGCTTCACGCCCTGTCGCCAGCAGACAGTCAGCAGCGCCCGAATATCTTGCCAGGCCGGGAAGACAAAGGGAGCTTCGGCCTTGGGTGCGCCCATGATCAAGAAATGGCGGTAGGTGCGATCGAGAAACTTTTCAGCGTCGTATAAGGCGCAAAACGCTTCCACATACTCCCTAGCAATGTCTTCTAAGGGACGGGTGGGCACAAAGTTCATCAGCGTGGTCTGGTTGAGGTTGCCATTTTTGTTCCGCAACCTGCCTTCCTTTTCCAAGCGATGCCAAAGCGCTGTGTGGGGCAACGCTTGCAGCATGGCAAAGGTCGTGGTGGGAATGCCAGTTTGTTCGGCAAAGCGCACAATCCGATCGCCCGCCCCTTTTTTCTCTCCATCAAAGCCAATGATGAATCCAGCCATCACTCGCAACCCAGAGCGAGTAATGCGCTCCACAGATTCAGCCAAAGAACTGCGGGTATTTTGGAATTTCTTCGTCATCGCCAGACTTTCCTCATCCGGCGTTTCAATGCCCAAGAACACCGCATTGAAATTGCATTCCACCATCAAATCCATCAGTTCTTGGTCGTCGCCCAAATCCACTGAGGCTTCGGTCGTGAAGTGGAAGGGATACTGATGTTCCTGCTGCCAAATCTTTAAATCCTTCAAGAGCAATTTCACATTACGCTTATTGCCAATGAAGTTGTCATCCACCATAAAGATGCCTCTGCGCCAACCCAACTCATACATGCGATCGATTTCTGCCACAACCTGTTGGGGGGTTTTGGTGCGGGGCTTCCGTCCATAGAGGACAATGATGTCGCAGAACTCACACTGGAAGGGGCAACCACGGGAAAACTGCACTGAGAGAGATTCGTAAGCCGTGAAATCGAGTAAATCAAAGCGGGGAATGGGAGTCCCAGTCACGTCGGGCTTGTCGCCATTGGGGGCCCGAAATACACCTTGGGCTTGTCCCTGCATCACGGCTTCGACAAACATGGGTAAGGTAATCTCTCCCTCGTCCAAAATCATGTAGTCGGTTCCGGCTGCCAGGGGATCTTCCGGCATGGACGTTGGATAGGGCCCGCCCACCGCCACTCGCTTGCCCCGCCGCTTGGCTTCATGAATCTGGTCTAGCAAGTCGTCTTTCTGCACAATCATGGCGGAGAGGATCACCATGTCTGCCCACGCCCACTCGTCTTCAGTCACAGGGCGAATGTTGCGATCGACCAGCTTGAACTCCCACTCTTGGGGCAAAATGGCGGCGACGGTGATCAGTCCCAATGGGGGAAGTAAAACTTTGCGATCGATGAGTTCTAGGAGCTTTTCGTAGGACCAAAAAGTCTTTGGAAACCGGGGATAGAGGAGGAGAACCCGCATTTACGTTATGCCTCACACAGTTTTTATTACGTTGGATCAATTGTTACACAGTCCTTAATCTATCTCTCAGGTAAAGGGGATTTTGTTAATTCCTTCAGGCTGATTGAGTGGATTGCACCAACAGTTAAACCATTTGATTTTGATGATGTAGAACGTGACTAGCCTTTCGCTGGGAAAGTTGCTGAATTGAGCTATAGACTCCACAATTTGGGGGATTTTGGGGGGTGCGATCGACAGCTAAAGATGGTTCAAGCAGCAACGGAGCTTTGAATATGGAGTTGCCATAATAGGCGATGTGAACTTTCCCGAACCGCCCTCACCCCAACCCCACTCCCAGAAGGGGCTTGTCACTACCAACATTTTTGAGAAATC
>JARCMD010000150.1 GCA_030248885.1 Leptolyngbyaceae cyanobacterium MP9P1.79
AGACCCTCACCCTAAATCCCTCTCCCAAGAGGGGAGAGGGACTTCAATCCGGCTCCCCTTCTCCCGTTCTGGGAGAAGGGGTTGGGGGATGAGGGCTAGGATCGCAAAAATGTCCGAACTATTGTTACTCTAAACATCCTCACAAAGCTTCTATCTAATGATGTGTTTGGACAAGATTTGGGAAAATTAAGCTTAATTCAATGGGCATTCAATGGAAATACCCACCTCAACAGTCCTCAATTTATGAACAAAAAATCCATGCCTAAAAAGAACCGCGCCCTCACTCTATTTATTGCCTGTAGCGCCTTTGGTTTAGTTCTAGGCGGGTTCTCCAGCCGTGCCGACAGTTACCAATGCGCCCAGGCAAAAAATCCCACAACGCAGTGCCTAAGCGAGAACCCCAATGTTAAGACGCTTCAAGGAATGCTTACAGGATTACTGGCGGGCGGAGGAGCAGCGATCGGCACAAGCTGGAAGCTCCAACAAGACCGCAAAAACTAATTAGAAGTCTGTAGAAATGAAATAATTTGAGCAAGTAGACAAGGGGTTTAAGGAGATTTCTGAGAAAGATTTCGCCTCTACGTCCCTTGGTGTAATCTTTTCTGGGAATCTCCTCAGCTCAATGGCACTGATTTAAAGATTCAGATCCCCGGATTCTGTGAAAATCTAAGCATCTTGCCAAAGACATTGTTTGAGAATCCGGGGATCTCGCCAGAGTCCTTGCCTTATTTTAGCGACATTCAGCTTAAGCCCCTTGGTCAAAAGATTTAGAAGCATCAATTGTTCAATTCTTCTTTTGAGAAGATGAATTGGTTCGAGTGGAGCCAGGATTTGCGGGGGTCGGGCGGCTGGGTGGCGCTTCCGGTTGTAGCTGCTGTCGCCCATTACGAATAATCCGCGTCATGTCGCTCAATTGCTGCTCAATATCCTGCAAAACGCGATCGGCGTAGGCATCGGCTCCCCCTTGAATTTCTTCACATTCCGCCAGAGCTTCTTGTCGCATCCCTTGGAGTTCTTGCTGAGCTTGGCGCTTCATCCGCTCAATCTCTGTCATCACCTGCTCCCTAGCTGCTTCGCACTCCTGCTGCACCTGCTGCCGAATTTGCCTCGCTTCTGCCTCCGCCTGCTGGACAATGCCCATCTCATCCAAAATCTGGTCAGCCCGTCGCTCTGCGGATTCAATAATGTCCTGAGCGTAATGCTCCGCTTGCATAAAGATGTCTTCCTTATGCTGGGCGATCGTATCGGCCTCCCGAAACGCTTGGGGCATATTGATTCGCACCAAGTCGAGTTGGTCAAGCAGTTGCTCTTCATCCACCAGGGTTCGGCGACTCAGGGGAATGCGAGGGCTATCTAGAATCATTTCCTCCAGGCGATTTAACTCGCGCTGAATATCTACTCCTCCGGCTTGAGTGGGGCTAGGGGCAGGGGCACTGTAAGCGGCTCCACTAGAGGAGGAGGAGCCATTGAGGTCGGGGGTGAAGCTAGAGGGGTCTTGGCGTAGCATCTGCGAATATCCAGAACAACATGTTTCGGAACAAGATGATCAATAGATCCACCAAATTTGGCAATTTCTTTAACTAGACTACTACTCAAAAAGCTAAACTCATTCGAGGTTGCTAGAAAAACAGTTTCAATTTGTTGAGAAAGCGTTTTGTTGGTATGGGCCATTTGTAGCTCTCGCTCAAAGTCCGAGAGGACTCGCAAGCCTCTGAGCAACACCGATGCACCCCGCATTTCTGCGTAGGTCACGGCTAAACCATCAAAACTTTCGACTGTTAAGTTATGTAAATGCTCAGTTGAAAGCCGGATTTGTTCTACTCTTTCTGGAACAGTAAACAGGGGTGTTTTGCTCGGGTTATTGAGCACTGCGACAATGACCCGTTCAAACAGCTTACAACCTCGTTGGATAATGTCGAGGTGCCCAAAGGTAATTGGATCGAAGCTACCCGGATAAAGTGCAATCACAGTTTAAAGTTTGGGGGATTTAGGAGGAGTAACAATGACTTCACAATTCAAATCCTCCCCAGATTTTTGAAGCATCTAGGGATCTGGACAGATTTCGCTTAAACCTCCGCTGTGATGGGAGAACCATTGGTGTAGAGCAGGGCCCGTTTGGGGCCGTGGATGGGGTCTTCGACAATGATCGTTTGATCGCGGCTGGCTCCCAGGGAGACGATCGCGATCGGCACTTCCATCAATTCTGCCAGGAATTTCAGGTAGTCCAAAGCCTGACGTGGCAAGTCATCCAACGTGCGGCATTGGTCAGTGGGACGCTTCCAGCCTGGCAGCGTTTTGTAAATGGGCTGACACTGGGCAAAGTGGCGGGCATTGCTGGGGAAATCTTCGCAGCGCTTCCCGTCCAAGTCATAGGCGACACAAACCTTAATTTCTTCTACCTCATCTAACACATCCAGCTTGGTCACCGCTAGACAATCCAAGCCATTGATGCGAACGGCATAGCGACCAATCACCGCATCGAACCAGCCACAGCGACGTTTACGCCCAGTGGTGGTGCCAAATTCTGCGCCCCGATCGCATAAGATCTCACCCATTTCCCCATGAATCTCTGTGGGGAAGGGGCCTTCGCCCACGCGGGTGGTGTAGGCTTTGGCCACGCCAATGACGCGATCGATCATCGTTGGCCCGACTCCTGCCCCCACACAGGCTCCCCCGGCTACAGGGTTGGAGGAGGTGACGTAGGGATAAGTGCCATGGTCTAAATCCAAGAGCGTTCCCTGCGCCCCCTCGAACAAAATATTGCGCCGCCGCTGTACTGCTTCATAAATTTTCAAGGAACTATCCACCACATGGGGACGCAGGCGATCGGCGTACTCCAAATACTCTTCAATCACTGCCTCTGGGTCTAGGGGGGGCAGATCGTAGAGTTTTTCCAAGATCACATTTTTGGAGGCGATCGTGCGGTGCAGTTGTTGGCGGAGGGAGACTGCATCCATCAAATCTAGAACCCGAATGCCGGTGCGCTCTGACTTGTCGGCATAGGTTGGGCCAATTCCCCGCCCTGTTGTGCCAATTTTGTGGATGCCCCTGCGCTCTTCTGAGGCGCGATCGATCAGCCGATGGTACGGCATGGTGACATGGGCCGTTTCTGAGATCAGCAGATTGCGCGTAGAAATATTCAACGACTCCAGTTGATCCAATTCTTGGATCAACACACCAGGGTCAATGACCGTCCCACTGCCGATGATGCACTGAGTTTCGGGATGGAGAATACCCGATGGGATGAGGTGTAGCTTAAAGGTTTGACCTTTGACGACAACCGTGTGCCCGGCGTTGACACCCCCCTGGTAACGAACCACAACATCGGCTGATTTGCTCAGCAAATCAGTGATTTTACCTTTTCCTTCATCGCCCCACTGGGCACCAATTACTATTACGTTAGCCAAGGGTTTATCTATCGTTAAGGTTGACACGAATTACAATTATCCGCAGATGGGGCAATAGGTGTCAACTCGGAATTCTATATAAATTCATAAAGTCCCCTGATTTTTGCTCCTGCTAAGCGTTACAGGCATTAACTAATTCTAAGGAGTTCGCGTCGAGCTATCCGAATTGCCGATCGGAGCTTGGTTGACTGGAAAGCGTAGAGGCAGGGTGTCTTTTCTGAGGTAAAGGGGATGGCGGGGGTATCCAGCCAGAGTTGTGCCCAGGCAGTGCAAATCTCTCTGAGACCTGAGACCCGGAGACAAGCAGCGGATCACAGCCTGGTCTCGGTTTTGCCAGGCTCCCAAATTACCCCAGGCAACAATGATTTGCTGTACCCGCTGCTGTAGCTCTCGCAGGTAGCGATCGTTTTCCCTACCCACAGGGTCTTCAGCTCTACGGAGGTCAGCCGTGTGAGTCGATCGGTATGCGAATAAATTGACGACTTCCAGTGCCCCATAGCCCCAAGCACGGGCAAAAGCAATGCAGCGCCGAATTGTGGGATCATCCACAGTGTCATCCGCTGTGCTGGGATTGAGCATAATGAATCCAACTGTGGGTGCGCTTCCATTCCAAACGCGCCAGAGCCGATAGCGATACGTCCCAGTTTTGTCGAAGACCACGCCTTTTTCTACCATACGCACCTTTAACCATCTCAGATACAGACCGATAAAATGATGGCAATTCATTCAACGTAACTACTCAGGCTGCCAACTCAATGTCGAACCTGCCCTCATCCCCCAGCCCCTTCTCCCACTGGGAGAAGGGGAGCCGGATTGAAGTCCTTCTCCCTGGGGAGAGGGATTTAGGCTTCGACGTGAGCGCTCAGCCGAACGGTGAGGGCTGAGTAGTTACCATTCAACGATCTCTGCCTTCGCCACGTTACCTATTGCAGCCAGCACAAACCGAACCTATGGACGCTTACACAGATGATTTCTACCGATCGTGTCAAGGATTGTCTCAGCAATCAGCTAGAGCAATTGTGCCGATCGTTTTGCAATTCATTCAACCCCAACGAGTGGTGGATGTGGGTTGTGGAACGGGAGCCTGGCTATCTGTTTTCCGAGAGCATGGCATTGAAGACATCTTGGGTATTGATGGAGATTACGTCAATCGCGAGATGTTGCAAATTCCAGCAGAGAAATTCATGGCGTTTGACTTAGCCCAGCCCCTGCCTAGCCAAGAGCCATTTGATTTAGTTGTCTCTTTAGAAGTTGCTGAGCATCTCCCTGCCGAATCGGCTGCAACTTTTGTCGCCTCTCTCACAGGGCTGGGGTCAGTCGTTCTGTTTTCCGCTGCCATTCCCTATCAAGGTGGGGTGAACCATGTGAATGAACAGTGGCCTGAGTATTGGGCAGATTTGTTTCAAGCGAGGGGATATGTGCCGATCGATTGTATTCGTAAACAAATTTGGCAAAACCCCACGATCGATTGGTGGTATATCCAAAACACCCTCATTTTTGCCCAACAAAATCGCTTGGATCAATATCCGTTGCTGAAACAAGCATTTGAGTCAATCAGTGCTGCTCCTTTGGCAATGGTGCATCCCCATGCTTACCTCGCTCAGATTTATTCATTTCAGAAGTATTTAGGAGAAATTGACCAGGAATTGTCCAGTGTGTGGCTCAACGAAGAGTTGGCAGCAGAGGAGGAACGAACCATCTAGTAGCGGACTTGGTTTCAAGGAATGTATACCCGAACATCTTGCCCCACAAGCCGAGTGACAAGCCAAGATTTTATCTTGCAGGATGGTGACTTATTTAAGCCTTTTTTAAGCCTTCTAAAGAGGTCTTTGAGTAGGGATACCGACTGCACGGGGGAATTCTGTGGGAGTTGGCGCAGTTTTTTGTAAGTAAAGGCAGTGTCGATCGCTCTGGCTAATGGGAGTTTTAAAGGATTCAATGAGGGCGATCGTCCCTCCCAGTTGGGCAACGGCTGGTTCTAGAATGGCGGTGTCCTCATCTGTCCACTGTCCCCGGTACAACACAGCAACCCCCTGCAATTTCAGCAGCGGTAGGGCATACTCGGCGCATACTGAAGCTGAACCCAATGCTCTAACAAGTGCCAGATCATAGCGTTCTCGCTGGCGAGGCTGTTGTCCTGTTTCCTCCACCCGATCGGCTAGGGCTTTGACATTCTGTAGATTGAGGGTGGCGACTAAGGTGTTGAGAAATGCCACCTTTTTGCGCGTCGCATCCAAGAGTGCGACCTGCCACGAGGGTTGAACAATGGCGATGGGGATGCCCGGAAAGCCTGCCCCTGAGCCAATGTCGATCGCGTTGAAGGTACCAGAGCGGGGATCACTGGTCTTGGCTATCAGGGAGGAACTTTTTCGAGAGAGAACACCGCGAAGCGAGTCCCACAGGTGCTTTTCCCAAAATTCGATCGGTTCAGTAATCCGCGTCAGATTGAGTTGCTGATTTCCCGCCAAAATTAGGGTGTAGAGTTGCTGAAACTGTTGTTCCTGCAAGGGGCTAGGTTGCCAATTAAGCGTATCTTGCCAGATGGCATTCATTTCAGGCAGGGACACATCAAGCAGGGACATAGTTCACAACCGATCGCTGCCGATCGGGTTCAAAAGGGCACAATTCACCATGGCTGAGAGTCCAGCAGCGATCGGCGATCGACACCAAATCTCCCGCATCGTGGGTCACCACTAACAGGCTCCAACTGGCTTTGAGCCGTTCCAGTAAGCTCACCAATTGTTGCCGCATTGACCAATCCAAGCCTGCTGTCGGCTCATCCAACAGCAGCAAGTAAGGTTGGCGGATGAGTTGCACTGCTAGCGCCAGACGGCGTTGCTGACCACCGCTGAGGGAATAGGGTGAAGTCTTGAGCGGCAATTCCTCCAATCCCACTTCCATGAGCGCTTGCTGGACTTGCTCTGATCCCAGTTCTGGGTGTCCCAGCCGCAATTCTTCTAAAATCGTATTGCCACAAAAATGCCTTTCAGGGAATTGAAATACCAATCCGGCTAACTGTTGCAAATGCACGGGTAGCAGATCCTGATCCCGCCAGAGGATTTCCCCCTTCGTCTTTTCTGCTAAGCCAGCCAAAATCTCTAACAACGTACTCTTGCCAGAGCCACTGGGCCCAACCACCACCCCCATCTGCTGAGGGGCTAACTCTAAATTAATTGACCTCAAAATCGGCAGGGCAACGGCAGGGGGGTGATACGTCAAATCTTTGAGATAGAGCATGAACAGGGGGTATCGGATAAAGGTCGAGATTTGGTATGGAGAGATGAAATTGCGATCTGGCACTCTCGCTAAAGCCAGTCTAGCCGGAACTTGGCTGGAACCACTGCGTCAAATCACGGGAACTCTTCGTTTGCGGCGATCGATCGTGACCAAGAAATATTAATTTGCCTCACCCCACCTGAATCCGATCGCCCTCCACCACTCCAGCTAGCATTGAAATCACCCCGATTCTGGTTAACATTTTTAGTTCTCATTCTTTCCCCAAGACTTCCTGAGAGGCTTCACTACACTATGACTGGAAAATCTAGCGCCCATTGCACCCCCAAATCCCCGGCTTCTCAGTGCCTTGCTGCCCAATCTATGATGAAAAAAACGATCGCGACCCTCGTGGGAACCGCTGCCCTGATGGGTGGTTTTTGGATCAGTCCAGCGGTGGCAAAAGATCCGTTTCGGACGACCAATCCCCACGCGATCGGCGACCAGACAGAAGCCGCCTTCAAAGCAATTTTTGAAGTAGGAAACTACCAAACGGCTAAAACTGCTCTCCAAAAAGCGGAACCCAATGAACCGTTAGCCTATGGGATGAAAGCCTCTTTAGCCTACATGGAACAGGACTGGGAAGCCCTGAGAGACAATGCCACACGCACACGGGTAGCGGCTGAGCAATTGGTGCCTACTGATCCGCTCCGGGGCAACTTGTACTTGGCAGCAGGGCACTTCTTGGAGGGGGCTTACGTGTTGACGCAACAGGGAACGGTGCGGGGAACTCCTGATGCATTGAATCGGTTGCAATTAGTGTTCAAGTATTTAAAGGAGGCTGAAAAAATCGATGCCAAAGATCCCGAATTAAACATGATTAAAGGGTTTATGGACTTGATGCTGGCCGTCAACTTACCCTTTTCTAGCCCCAATGACGCGATCGATCGCCTAGACAAGTACGCTGGCCCCCGCTACCTGGCCTATCGCGGCATTGCCCTGGGCTACCGAGATTTGAAGCAGGAAGCCAAAGCCGTTGAATTTGCTAACAGGGCACTTCAACTCACCCCTGGTAATCCAGATGTGCTTTACCTCAAAGCCCAACTCCTGGCAACTCAAGGCAAATATCAAGAGAGTCTGGAGTTCTTCAAAAAAGCAATGGATAAAAAAAACCAACTGCCGCGCAAGCTAGCCGCACAAATTGGTTACGAAGAATGCATGGCCCAAGGAGCCGTCGATCGCCAGACCCGTGACCAGCGCCATCCCTTCTGCCTCCAAAAGTTTCTGCAAAATTAAGGTTTTTCCAGAAAGCTACAAAAATGGGATCTAGAACAAAGGGCTTAAGCTTCTTGTCCACCAAAAAATTGGGTTGGAAACGTAACGCTTCCAACCCAATTTTTATTTATTCTAGTAAATCAACCTGTTACACCGCTTTCCGCTTGCTGCCGAAACGCAGAGTCACAAACCCTGTCAGTAGGAGAGCGCCTACGGTGCCGGGTTCAGGAATAGAACGAGAGGTTTCCCGTGCCATCACTTTAAAGTCGGGACCATTGGAACTGCTGCCATTGGCAATGACTTGAATTCCTGCCAAGGAGGTCACACCTAATTCATTCATATTGATGCCCCAAGAGCCGACCTTCTGAGCCGAAGCAATTTCCATAGTGTCGATCGTGTAGCCAGCGTACTTTTGCGTCTTGTGGTTCAGTTTCAGCAGATTACCAATTAAGTTACCCTGCTTGTCGATCGCCTGCACGTTCAGGTTGCTGTTCATGCCGCGCTCCCAGAAGAAGATGCTGTCCAATCCAGTTTTGTCAGCCGCAACTGCTTTGTCAAAGAACAGGTTCATTTTGAAGGAACCGCTGTCTTCTGTGTCAATGATGTTGCTGAGATTGCGATTACCCAAAAAGGACGCAATTTCAGCACCAGTTGGATCATTCATCCCAGACACTGGCATGGGGGATGTGGCTTTATCGCCTTTGTCTGTGCTAGCTGCACCCGTGTTGTTGTTGCGTCCAGCAGCTTCTGGGTTGCTCGTATCCCCTGTTTTTTTGCCTGTAATAGGCGTGTTAGAAAGAATGGTTGCACTCTTAACCAAGGAAAAGTTGCTAACCGTGACTCCTTTTTGAGTAACGGAGTTGAGCCAGGTATCACCTTCCGACCCGTTGGACTGGGTAAAGTTGGTTGTGAAGCTAGCAGCTTGAGCCGTGGTGGACACGGCTAAGAGCGCGCTGGCTGCGAGGAAGAGACAAGCTGATGTGCGACGAATATTCATGGATTCCTTACTTTTAAATAGATGAGTTAGATAGGTGAGTAGACAGGACTCAGAAAATAGGGAACAACGTGACTGCAAAGGAAGAGGCACCGGACAGGGCACCCTGGCTTGCCTGAGAAGTTATGTGAGCCGTTAGGGTGATTGGAAATGACATAGGTCTAAGTTCGCGGGGTAATCCAACCGTGGTGAGCATTACTACAACTTTGTGGAACTCAATTTCTGACTCGAACTGCGAACACTTAAGTGATAGTTGACCTTCGCCATTGTGATAAGAATCACATCAGGAAATACACCCCGCAGAAGCTTCGATCACCTCTGTAACTATTACTCTAATACAAGGTCTCGGAATTGAAAATACCTGGGGTCAAAGTTCAGCCAAATGGCTTAGAGAATGTATATATCAAATCTAAATTAATATTAATTAACCTTGAAACCCCTTGCTAGAGATTGTTTTGTCGATCATTCTACTTAATTTGGAGATGAATTAATTAATCAGAACCTAAGTAGATTTGATAACTTTAAAGAGCCTTGATAAAATCAACATACCCACTTTACAATCTAAAAATTCCTGCCTTTACTGAATCTTTATAAAAGTAGGTGATTTGTATACTTATTGAGTGAATGTGAGCGAATTCTCGGAGAACAGAGCCAGGTCGATAACTCAGGGCAATGTTCCCGATGTACTAAGGACTACGTAGAATCTGAGGTGAATTTACACCCGACATCTACCCCAGAATGACTGCCCGCCTCTGCTCTTTTTTGCTCTGTTGACTGTCCCACTGAGTAGGCAGTGCAACGCAGCCTACCCAAACAAATAGCCCGTAGGCGGAACCTATGGGCAGGGTTGAACTGAGGTGTTCAAAGACTATTTATGGGTGGAGTGGCAATCAACGTCGCAGCAACCGCTACGAGAGTAAGGCACTACGCCGATGGGGGAAATTTTTGTTCGGCAAGCGTGGTTTGGAAGGGCAGAACGATGTGATAAGTTCGATCGATCTTCAACCAGCCTTCTTCCTTCAGTTGCCCCAGTAAGCGCGTTACTGTCACACGGGTTGTGCCGATCGCATTGGCTAAATGTTGGTGAGTCAGCCGGACTCCCAGCCGATCGCCCTCCTTCACCGGCTGTCCAACTTCCTGCCTCAACAGCAATAGTAACTGACACAGCCGATCGCGCACTCGGCGATGGCCCACTAATGCCAATAGTGCCTCAGTCTGGCGCAAGCGACGGTTGACATGTCTGAGAATTCCTTGAGCTAGGGTACTTGACTGGTCTACTTCTGCGACGCTAAGGCGCATCAAATCCACATCAGATAGAGCAGTCGCTTGATAAGGATTAATTAACGTAAAGGGCAATCCAAACGGCATCGAAGGCCCTGCCAACCCTAGTAAAGCCTCGTCACCGCTCGGATAAAGGGTACTCAACTGCACAACTCCCCGGCACACAATCCAGATTTCATCGGGAGAGAGGGGTATGGTTTGACCGTTACCATATGGGTGAAGACTCCGCCCACGATACACTTCCTCTAGTAATTGCCGTAGATCAGGTAGAGGAGCTAACTCTTGGGTAAAAGAGTGAGGCATAGGATTTATTCAACTCTTTACAATGTGCCATCTAATAGAGTGAAACATGGAGCTAAAGGACAGGTAATTCTCAGATTGCGCTTAGGTTAAGCTTTTAAGCAAGTTGGTAAATGCGCCCCATTCCTTGGCGCTGAACGATGGGAAACCTCATAAAATCGAAGGCATGACTAATTTGCAAACTACACGTAATCAGGATGAGTCAACCCTACGGGATTTGGCGGACACGTATAGATGAAGGAATATGATCAGCCGAATTCGTCGATTAAGATTGCTGTCGTTGGAGATGTCCATGACCTCTGGGAGACAGCAGATGAGGAGGCGCTAAAACAGTTGGGCGTAGATCTAGTCCTCCTTGTAGGGGATTTTGGGAATGAAGCTGTGGGCGTTGTGAAGACGATCGCCCAGATGGATTTGCCCAAAGCTGTAATTCTTGGCAATCACGATGCCTGGTACACTGCCTCAGACTGGGGCAAGCAGAAATGCCCCTACGATCGCACCCAGGAAGACCGAGTGCAGCAGCAATTAGATTTGTTGGGTGTTGCCCATGTAGGGTATGGCAAACTTGACTTGCCTGCGTTGCGGCTAACAGTTGTGGGCAGTCGTCCCTTTAGTTGGGGCGGCTCCACCTGGAAAAATGAGGCGTTTTACCAATCCCGCTTCGGCGTGTCCAGCTTAGAGGAGTCCACGACCAAAATAGTGGCGGTTGCCCAAAGTGCTGCCTACGAGACGCTGATTTTTATGGGACATTGTGGCCCCAAGGGACTGGGCGATCGGCAAGAAGACATCTGTGGCAAAGATTGGCAGCCTGTGGGTGGTGACCACGGCGATCTAGACTTTCAAGCAGCAATTGCCCAAACCCGATCCTTGGGTAAAGCGATTCCCCTGGTGGTTTTTGGGCACATGCACCATCATTTGCGTCATAGTCAAACGCCACGAACTCCTTTGGTGTTTGCTGAGGGAACGGTTTATCTGAATGCCGCCAAGGTGCCCCGCATTGTGCAAACTGAGTCCGATCGCCTCCGCAATTTTTCATTGGTCACTCTGGAAGCAGGTGTGGTTTCCCAGGCTTCTCTGGTTTGGGTGGGCAAAGCGAATACTATCGTCTCGGAGCAAATTTTGTTTGAGCGATCGGCTAGCAATCTGACACAGCCATAAACTAGTAGTCTGTCAATCATTAATTAACGGGTAGCTGAAAGCCGGAAAGTTAGTGGGAGTTGAATTTTGAGGGTCTTCGACCCCTCAAAATTTTCTTGACAGAACACTAGG
>JARCMD010000151.1 GCA_030248885.1 Leptolyngbyaceae cyanobacterium MP9P1.79
TCTAGCGATCGCGGTTGAACGGCGGATTCTCTGGTGAAACTCGCCCCTATATAGTTAAAAGTTCTATTTCTTAAAATTCCTAAGTGATGTCGTGCAGCAGGAAGGGGGCGATCGCCCCTATAGGTAGGATATTCAGAAAATTTCAGGCTAGTGTAAGAGCAATATACGGGAACTTTCAGCCCATCTTTCCCTCCAGGGTGTTTAGACAGAAAGTTTCTTTCTAGTAATAGTTGTTCTGACTAGTATTAAATGTTACCTGTTGGGAACACCAAGTCCACTTGCCAGTCACACCAGCAACTTCGCTGGAGCCGACACGCGACGGTTGACTGTTAGACCAGTCTCTTAAGGTTGACTGTGAGGCTAGCCGCCCATCAACAAATGTTGCTGGAGGCGGCAAAGTCTAGCTAGTGCGGCTCAGCTTGATCGTTAGACCGCTTTAGACTCTGTTTGGGAGGCTACCAGAAGAAATCTCTTAGTGTTTCAATGTGAAGTAGCTGTAAGGTTATCCGCTGGGCAGTGCTTTAAGATTACTGATGGAGGAATTAAGGATAAATTGAAATTGTACAGAAGTCTCTCTAGACGAAGACTGACTTTATGATTAAGTAAAAGTCGCTATGCCATTTACTTTTAATGGGATTGGAACAAAATATTACGGAGAAAGAGAATTTTTGGAAGATGGATCGTTTGTCACAACTGAATGGTTCGTTTTTGTCTATGTACCTATTATTCCTATAGGTTCTTTTAGAGTGGTTCCTACCGGAAAGTCGTCGAACCTTTTGGTTTACAGGTCGAGCCAGTATCTTGTCAAACGAGTACCTATAAATTGGCGACAAGTAAGAAATGTATATATAGTTACTGTCGCTACTTTCGGTGCAATATCTGGAGCAATTGGATTGCTTGGAAGGACATCTTCTAGTACAAGTTCCTCAGTATCGACACCATCTCAGACAACTCTTCCTTCACCAGTTCCATCATATGTTCGCCCAATCGTTGCCGATAACGGATCTCCCTTCCCATCAATGTCAGGTTATATAAGCGGATATCCACAAGAATTTACAGACGGGTCTTCCTCTATAACCATTGATAATGCAAAAAATGATTCAGACATATTCGTGAAATTGTTTTCGCTTGATACTAATGCTCCAACACCAATACGAGTTTTCTTTGTCCGGGCTAAGGATATATTCACGGTTGAAACCGTGAGAGCAGGAAATTTTGAAGTTAGATATCGCGATCTTACTTCTGGAGCTTTGTCACGTACCGATGCGTTCAATCTTAAGGAAGTGCAAACAGGTAATGGGATTCAGTTTAGCAAGTTAACGTTAACTTTGTACAGAGTAAGCAATGGTAATATGCGAGTACATACGATTCCAGAAGGAGATTTCTAGGTGTCTGCGGTCTAATAACCGTGTTAGAGCGGATTGACTCAAGCTCCTATTGGATTGCGAAGCTTTCTGACAACCGCTCAACCGGAACGTTGAAGCGCATAGTTTCGGTAATATCTGTTAGTATTGCAGCCTTCACCGATCGCAGTTTTCTGCCTATTCATCGGTAAAGGTAGCTTTTATTAGGCGCGAACATTAAGGAGGGTCTTATGATTGCACCTGTTATCTATGTGACTGCTGATTCATACGGGGTAGCGTGACTGCGGAGGTCTGGTGACTACCCAAATGTACTGGGAGCAGTGGTGAAAGTCGAATGAAGTGCCTATCCGAGAGTAACGCTTGGGGGTTCGATTCCCCCACCCCGCTCTTTCTTGAATCCACCAGAGCAAAGATAGCAATCAGGGTGGGCAGTGCCTATCCCAACTTGTTTGTGGGATACCATGAGAGAAGTTACAGAAGTAGCGTAGAGATCGGGAGCCAACCTATGCAAGCAATCCTGTTAAGCGGTGAAGAAGTTGCGAAACGTGCCAATCGACTATACGAAAGCGAAATTCGTCAAAAGGTCGAGACAGCGGAAAATATTGGCAAGATGGTCATTATTGACATCGAAACAGGTGACTACGAAGTTGATGAAACAGGGCTACAAGCAGCGCACAATCTCTATGCAAAGCACCCATATGCAAGGCTCTTTGGGATTCGCATTGGCTACAATGTAGCGGCATCGTTAGGTGGTGTCATGGAGCGTGTTAGCAGTGATTTTCGGTATTGTGACTGATAGACATGCGATCGTCTCGTTGACATTTCTCCTGCTGAACGGCGCAACTTTCCCGATCGAGTTTGTCGTAGATACAGGCTTTACCGATCACCTTTGCTTACCACCAGAAGCAGTAAATTTACTAAGACTGCCGTTTTTATACAATTTACCCGTGAACTTGGCGGACAATAGCTCTGTCTCCCTGGCAGTTCATCAAGCGACAATCCTTTGGGATGGAGCAAAACGAGATGTTCGTGTATTTGCTACAGGACGACGACCTTTGATTGGGACTGATTTGCTGAATGAACAAGAACTCGTCATTCAGTTTACGGAGGGTGGGTTAGTAACAATTGATGAGTTATAGTTTTTAACGTCGGCGCAAACGCAGGCTAACAACCCAAATGCAGCGGACGAACAGAGGCTTGGCGCTTCGTTTCAGTGATCTCTGCCGCCGCCGATTGGGAACGTTGAAGCGCGTAGTTTTGGTGGTATCTGTCAATGTTGCAGCTTTCAGCGATCGCAGTTTTCTGCCTATTCATCGGCAAGGGTGGCTTTTGTCAGGCGCGATCGCTTTTGCCAAGGAAGAGTTGAAAAAGGAATTTTGGCTTAGCGGGGTTGGCGATACAGTGTCTGCTGATCTCCAATCATATGCTGATAGGATGATTTGGCTTGACGAGTCTTGGACAGAATTCAGCAAGGTTTGAGAATAGCTAAAAGTACGGTTTGTACGCAAGCTAACACCACGCTTAGCTTCACGATATGGGTATCGAGTAAGCTGTAGACACAGACTCTTAAAAATAGAGGTACAGAATATGACACTAGCTGAGGTGCTTCCTGCGGCGCGACGGCTCTCCGCAACGGAAAAACTCAAACTGATTCGGATTCTGGCTGAGGATTTGGATATGGCTGAAAACATTGCGCCGTTAGAACCCTTCAAAACTTATGACTTGCCGACTCCATACGATTGTTATGGAGCGGGTACAGTTTTGATGGAAGCCTTCAAACAGTCAGATACAAGTCAGTGATCATGTATGCGATTCCAGTATTCAACTACTAACCCAACCCAAAACGAGTTTGATAGCCTGCCAAGACTTCCTTTATTACTGTATCGAGAAAATCAGAACATTGAAGCGATTGGGCTAGCGGATAGTGGGGCTACGGTTAATGTCTTACCCTACGAACTCGGTCTTCAATTGGGTGGAATTTGGGACGATCGCAGAGCAGTCATTCAATTAGCAGGGAATCTGGGCAATCAGCCAGCGATGCCTTTCTCTGCGATCGCTCAAATCGGAGAATTTTCCCCAACCGAATTACTCTTTGCATGGGTGAAGCGTCCAAACACGCCATTGATTTTGGGTCAGACGAACTTCTTTCTTGAATTTGATGTTTGCCTCTATCGTTCCAAGATGGAGTTTGAAGTCACACCGAAATCCTCATAGCCAGCTAGCCAACAACGCCCATGAACCGGATCGTTGAGAGGTTATTGGTTGAGTCAGAGAGGTCATTGGCGGCGGGTGATGGGCAGCATTAGTTGAAGCGCATAATTTCGGTAATATCTGTTAGTGTTGCAGTTTTCA
>JARCMD010000152.1 GCA_030248885.1 Leptolyngbyaceae cyanobacterium MP9P1.79
TATCGCACCTGTAGCCTCCTGTGTATGCCCGTGTGGAGTCCCGATGGGGAACTGCTGGGGGTGACTCAGTTGGTGAATCGCCGCAAGCAGGGTGACTTTCCCGCCTACGATCCCGCCCTTTGGCCCCAAGCTCCAGAGTGCTTCCAGTCGAGTTTCGACAGCAGCAGCCAAAAGTACATGCAGATTTTCAACAGTCAGGCGGGGGTGGCGCTCCGCAACGCAAAGCAGTTTGCCGCAGTGCAGCAGGAGGCGCAGTTCCAGCAACAGGATGTGGTCAGTCGCACCCTGGCGATGCTGAATAGTGTGATGGACGATCAGGGATTTGATGACATCTTGGATGAGATGTTGAGTTCGATCACGCTCAAAATGCGGAAGTCCCTGAGTGCCGATCGCGCCACCATCTTTTTGCTAGATGAAGAAAAGAACGAGTTTTGGTCGATTATTGCGGAGGATGGGGGCGATCGGGCCCTAGAAATTCGGATGCCCGCCACCAAAGGCATTGTGGGAGAAGTCGCGGCTACGGGGCAGGTCGTCAACATTCCCTTTGATTTTTACGATGATCCCCGATCGGCTTCGGCAAAGGAGCAAGACAGGCGCACAGGCTATCGGACTTACACCATGTTGGCCCTGCCCCTGCTGAACGATCGCGGCAACATGATCGCCGTCGTGCAACTGCTGAACAAAATTAAACGGGCCAACCGTACCGCTTCCTTGGCAGAGAAAATCGACCCCAACGGCTTTACCCAGCAGGACCAGGAAAAATTTGGGGAGAATGTCTCCCTGATTCAGATGATTCTAGAAAGTTTCCGCTCGTACCACAAAACGGCGCGGGGGCAACGGGTTGCGGCGGCTTTGATGGCTGCCACGCGATCGGTTAACCAAAGCGGGTTTGATTTGGATGAAATTATTGGGCGGGTGATGGAAGCGGCGCGGAAGCTGATGTATGCCGATCGCAGCACACTCTGGCTCCTCGATCGGGACACCAACGAAATCTGGACAAAAATTTCCGTGGGCGAGGGTGCGACAAAGGTCATTCGCGTGCAAGTGGGGCAAGGTTACGCGGGCAAAGTGGCAGAACTGGGGGAACCGCTCAACATTCCCTTTGATCTCTACGACGATCCCGGCTCTCAAACAGCCAAACAAACCGATCGCGAGACAGGCTATCGCACCTGTAGCCTCTTGTGTATGCCCGTTTGGAGTCCTGATGGCGACTTAATTGGGGTCACGCAACTCGTGAACAAGCGGGCTAGGCATGATTTTTCAGACGAGTTTGCACCAGCACCTGCCGAAGGCATCACCCCTGACCATATTCCAGACAGCTTCCAGTGCAGCTTTGACGACAGCGACGAAAAATACATGCGAATTTTCAACAATCAAGCAGGGGTCATTCTGCAAAATGCTGAACTCTTCGCTGCCGTCAAGCGCCAAGAACGCGCCCTGCGGGATGGCTTTAACTTTGCTCCATAGATTTTGCCCCACAGATTTGGAAGCAGAACCAGGATAAGGGTTTTTAGGAGATTTCTGAGAAAGATGTGACCTTTGTAGGGGCGAAGCATCCGGCAGATCAGCCCTTGAAGCAACCAGGAGGTCATTGCCTGGATGCTAAGTGCAAAGCACATGCTACGCGAACGCCCTTCCGGTGCCTGGTATAACCTTTTCTGAAAATCTCCCACCCTGCACCCTTGGCTACGTTTTCTGAACGGGGAGCTTTTCCTATAAGATGAGGCTTAGTTCTACAGCTTTAGGAGTACCCGTGTTTGCGATCGCCGCTCAGCAAAATCAGTACAAAACATACATTCTCTCTGACGACAGCGCCCACTCCAGAGTCGAAATCGTCCCAGAACGAGGCGGCATTCTACTCCAATGGCGCATTCAAGACCAGGAAATTTTTTACTTAGATGCTGAGCGCTTCACCCACCCAGATTTGAGCGTGCGCGGAGGCATTCCGATTCTGTTTCCGATTTGCGGCAACCTACCCGACAACACCTACACCCACAACGGGCAGCAATATACCCTGAAACAGCATGGGTTTGCCCGTGATCTGCCCTGGGAAGTGGGCGATCGGATTACAGATGATTCCGCCAGTCTCACCCTACTCCTCAACAGCAACACCCAAACCCACAGTTCCTTCCCCTTCGAGTTTCAGGTCGCGTTCACCTACCAACTTGTGGGCAACACCCTCTCGCTCCTCCAGCGCTACACCAACTACTCAGCAGAACCCATGCCCTTCGCAACGGGACTCCATCCCTACTTCGCCGTCACCGATAAAACTCAGCTAGAGGTTGCCATTGCGGGAAGCGAGTATTCAGACAATGTGACTAAAACCACTCAGCCCTTCTCTGGCTCGTTTGATTTTGAACAAGCTGAAATTGATGCCGCCTTTCAAAATGTCACCTCCCAATCTGCAACCGTGATCGATCGCGGCCGCAACCTAAAGCTCACCCTGTCCTACGACACTGCCTATTCCACGATCGTATTTTGGACAGTCAAGGGCAAAGATTTTTATTGCCTGGAACCCTGGACCGCTCCCCGCAATGCCCTCAACACGGGCGATCGTCTGCTCCATGTGGAACCGGGCACGAGCCTGGAAATCTCTGTGAGCATGACCGTAGATTTCCTGTAGAACCCAACCTCTGCTGAGTCTGTTGTGTAAGAAAATATTTGTAAACACTAATTGTGCCCCGAACCGCCCCCTAGATCCCCCAATTCTGGGGGACTTTGAACAAAAACGCCCCCCAACCCCCCAGAATTGGGGGGTTGGGGGGCGAGTGCAAGACTATACGCTAACTTACAAGCACTTTTTAAGGAGATTTCTAGCTAAAAAAGAACGAAGGTGTGGGTTACTCCGCTAGTTGATTCGCTTGGCGCAGGCTAGCTTGAATGAAGGGGTCTAGGTCTCCATCCATCACATCCTCGATCGCCGTTGTCTCCACCCCTGTGCGTAAATCCTTCACCATTTGGTAGGGATGAAATACGTAGTTACGGATTTGGGTGCCCCAAGCAGCTTCGACAATATCCCCACGGATGTCCGCAATTTCCTGGGCCCGCTGTTCCTGGGCAATGATCAACAGCTTAGCCTTGAGAATGGCGAGGGCTTTCTCTTTGTTTTGCAGTTGCGATCGTTCCTGGGTACAGCGCACCGCCAAGCCTGTCGGGAGATGGACAATCCGCACCGCCGTTTCCACCTTGTTAACGTTTTGTCCTCCCTTGCCACCAGAGCGAGTTGTGGTGATCTCCAAATCCTTGTCGGGGATATCTAAGTGGACTGAAGTATCCAAAATGGGCATCACCTCTACGCCCACAAAGCTCGTTTGGCGCTTGCCATTGGCATTAAAGGGAGAAATACGCACGAGGCGATGGGTGCCTTTTTCCATCTTGAGATAACCGTAGGCGTAGCGCCCCGCAACTTCCAGAGTCGCCGACTTGATCCCCGCCTCCTCTCCCTCGGAAAGCTCAGCCATATGAACTTTGTAACCCTGGTTCTCGCTCCAGCGGGTGTACATCCGCAGCAGCATTTCTGCCCAATCTTGAGCGTCAGTCCCGCCAGCACCTGCATTGATCGTTAAGATCGCACCTTCTGCATCGTAGAGACCAGAGAGCATTTGTTGCAACTCCCACTGATCGAGTTCGCGGCTCAGTTGGGTAAGGTTAGTGTGGGCCTCTTGGAGTAATGCTTCATCGGCTTCTAACTCCAGCAACTCCAAGATGGCTCTCGCATCTGCCAAACCAGTCTGCCATTGCTGAAATTGCCGTAAGTGAGATTTCAGGTCATCTAATTCCTGTAACGTTTTTTGAGCGTTACTTTGATGCTCCCAGAACTCTGACTGAGACGCTATTTGCTCCAAGTCTTGAATTTTTGCAGCCAAAGCAGGAACGTCAAAGATAGTCCTGGGTTTTCCCCAGGCGCTCAGACAGAGTTTCCACTCCGCGCTTAATGTCCAATGTTTCTAACATGATGTTTTTAGCCTGCTCTCGATTGGGTACTAAGAATTGGGTGCTAAGTACAACTCGTCTATTGATAGGGTCGGAATTGGGGGTGCATGGGGTAGTACCCCCTGGCTGGGGGCGCAGCCCCCAAACTCTCTCATTTCATTTCCGAACCTTACTTATGAAGAGCAGTACTAAGAATCGTAGATTGAATGACTGAAAGGAAAACTCAGTTATGTTCAATTGACGAATCTAAATAGAGTTGGGACCACCGTTGTACCATTAATTTTAATTTTTTGAGCCTGAAGTTTGCTTGGAATCTGTGGCTTAAATCAAGATTTTCTCCAGATACTACGGACACACAGATTGCTATCTATTTTAGCTACCTATTTTAGGCGATCGCTGTTTTCTAAAAGGCATGTCTGTTACCCGATCGCTGCTGGCGGGAAGCATCTGGTAAATCAGGTTTCGGTGGTTTATACAGGCTCGATCCGAATGCGTCGCCTCCTAGTGCAGCTTGTCAGAAATAACTATCCAACCTCCAAACTCAAAACTCAAAACTCAAAACTCAAAACTCAAAACAATCCCCCTACCTGGTCAGAACCTGCTGCCATACTGCATTGGGGATACAGCGTAAGTCTGGGTTCCGAGCCATCCGACCCTTGGGGGTGATCCCCCAAACCCCCTTCTGGGGGACGAGAGCTTCCCCCAGACCCCCTCCAAAAGGGTTGA
>JARCMD010000153.1 GCA_030248885.1 Leptolyngbyaceae cyanobacterium MP9P1.79
AGGTGGAACATCAGCAGCATTGGGTTTTTGATCTAGTTCTTGATCTACAGAAGCGTTTGCACCAGCATGGATGTCTGTCTCTGTTGACTGTCGCTGAATAATATCCTCTTCATCTTCTAATTCCTCCTGTCGCTGAATGGTAGATTCTGACATCCCCATGACTTGATCGGCGACGCGATCGGCTTCTTGTTCGTATTGATCTTCCGGTTCGCCCATCTTGAGTTTAGCTTGTAGGATGCGATCGCTTTCACACTGCGGACAACTGCCGCCACAAGCACAACTAGGTTTGCGCTGAACGGCTGTAGATGGTGTTAAAGCTGTGGCAATCTTTACTCTGGAAGCCGTAGTGTGGTTTAGGTTAACTGGGCGACGCTGAGCACTATTGTTGGGATGGTGGGAGGCAAAGGTTTGCATTGCAAGAACCTCTAGTGAAGGGTAAGCTCTACTGGGCGTTAACCGGATCTTCTGGGTCGAGCGGTGACGATAACTTGGAGCGATCGCCCGGTTCGTTAATCTTGAGATTGGTTTGAAGCGTCAGATCATCACAACGCGGACAGCCACCACCACAGGCACATTTGCGTTGTAGCTGTGGCATCCCTGTTAAAAGGGGGGAGATATTGTGCGATCGCCCTCCATTCACGATCAAGGGCGATCGCGCCCGATTCCCATGTTGCTCCTGCTGGGTCGAATCTTTGGGTTGTTTGGTGGCAAGGGTTCTCATAGGTTCAGTACCTCTCTGGGTTGAGGTATTTTAAAGCCACACTCGTTTTAAATTTAGGACAAACCCAAGCAGCACTTTTTCGCCGGCCAAGGTGTTGGGATTTTCCAACGTTTCTACCTCCCTCCCAGCGCGATAAACCTCCACCCGTCTGTTCTGTGGGTCAATTAGCCACCCTAGTCTGGCTCCGTTGGCAATGTATTCCCGCATCTTGGCTTGCAGTTTTGGCAGGCTATCCGACTCGGAGCGCAATTCGACCACAAAATCGGGGCAAAGCGGAACAAAGCCTTTTTGCTGTTGGGGAGTCAGGGATTCCCAACGTTCTCGGCTAACCCAAGAAGCATCAGGAGAACGGTCAGCCCCGTTGGGGAGCTTAAAGCCAGTGGAAGAGTCAAAGCCTTCTCCTAAATCCTCGTGTTCTTCGTACCAGCGAGCGAGTTGCCCAGTAATGCTGAAATTCCTTTGCCCTGATTCGCCTCCTGTGGGTGGATTCACGATTAATTCTCCTTCTGCTGTGCGTTCTAGCCTTAAGTCGCGGTTCGCTGCTGAGAGCGCCTCGAACTGTTCTTGGGTGACGTGTAGGGCGATCGCAATTGGCAGTTCAAGGGATAGGGCTGCGGGTGGACTTGGTGTTGGTAGCATGATTATTTCACTTCCATCCTTACTGTTATTGATGGGTTTGGTGCGTTGTTTCATTAACGCACCCTACAAGATCGGCGATCGCTACTACCTAAAAGCTAGTCCACCCACAATACTAACAAATCTTTGATAAGCAAACGGGTTCGTCCAGGGTTGATTTGGATCATGGCCACGGATCGTTGGATATGAGAAATGATAGGCCTCATGAAGAAGCCGAGTGGCCTGTAGAGCCTGATCAGCATACCAAGCAGGGTAGAGACCAATGTAGTTGGGGGGTGGGAGGTCGGGGGCAGCAATAGCAATAGCCGGCATTATATTTATAGCCATCCCATGCTCAGCCGCATGCGGTGTGCCAGGTGGAAAAATAATCGGACTCATACTGACTGGAATAATCGGTCGAACTGGAATTTTTTGAATCCAATCCACCATCGGTTTTATCCGTGCCAATAACTCCTCTAAATCCCCATGACTTGTGCCTGGAAAGAAACGAGTCAAAGCTTCGTCTACATCATGGGGAACTGGCAGATTATTATCACGGGTATTGATGGCATGTTCTACACGCTCTGCGGTCCGGCTCAAGGCATAGGATGCATCTGCTCGGGCTTGAGCGACTGCTGGATCGAGAGGCTGTGCTGGTGCTGGGGGTTGCTGCCGTTGCAGAAGTTTAGAGCGTAAACCTCGCTGCTGGAGTACATGCGATAATTCATGGGCTAGTACCTTTAGCCCTGTTTGGGTTTGCGGTTCGTATTGGCCTTCTCCAAAGACAATGTTTTGTCCGACTGTGTAAGCCAACGCATGGACTGCCTTTGCTGAGTCGGCTGCCTTTGCATCGGTATGGACACGCACTTGGCTGAAGTCATATCCAAAGCGAGATTCCATAAAGGTGGAGGCTTTGGGGTCGAGGGATTGACCGGGTGAGTTTAAGGTTTCGTGGACAAGGGGTGGGACTTCGGAAGATTTCTGTGTTTGATCCAAGGAGGCAACTTGATTGGCGATCGCCTTCCTCTGAACCATCTCCTCCTCGTCCTCTTCTTTAGACTCAACCTGCTTTTGTAAAGGTTCCGTCATTCGCATTACTTGATCGGCGATGAGGTCGGCTTCCTGTTCGTAGCGATCGCCCGGTTCACTAACTTGCAGCTTAGTTTGCAGCACAGTTTTTCCCTGGCAGCGTGGGCACCCACCGCCACAAGCACAACTCGGCTGGCGCTGAAGCAGAATTGAGCCATTCGAGAGAGATAAGAGGCTGGGCGATCTCGCAACAGAGACAGGAACAGCACTTGTAGGCTGTCGTTGGGAGGGATTTTTGAGGGGTTTTCGGGCTTCTACTTTTTCCATCCCTGAGCTTACCTCCTCATCTTTAAGCATCCAAACACTTCATTAACAGTCAAAGTGAGTTCTATTTCTGCCAAAACAGGCAGAGAATCATCTCCTTGTAACAGTACAGGCTGTTGTTGGGGAAGCAACACCAGAATACTGAAATCATCCGGATCAATAAACCACCCCAAACGACTACCATAATCTAAACGGTGGAGCATATTGCCAAGCACTTTGTTTGGTTTCTGCTCTGGAGAAAGAATCTCAATGGTCCAATTTGGCGGTAGTTCAAAGTTATCTAGCACATCACCATTTGTTGTGAAGGGGATACGTTCCCACTGAAATACCGCCAGATCAGGAACGATAGAGCGACCCCCAAAACTACACCTTAATTCTGGAAAAGCATAGGCAATCTTTGGCTCCTCAGCAACTTGATTAATCGATGCACAGAGCTTACTTTGCAAGCGGCTGTGTCTTCCTTTAGGCATTGGTTTCTGGATAATGTGACCGTCGATATACTCATTAGCAGGTTTTATTTCTGGGAGCTTCAGAAACTCCTCCAGCGTGAGAGGTTGAGTGCCAGCGGCAGTCATAGCTCCTGTATCCTGTTTGATGAATAATTGTTCCGGAGTTTAGCAATTTGAGCCGCTTAGAGTCTATCTCTATACACTAGTGTTGCAAACACTAAATTTTGCAACATAGGGGTTTGGGGGCTTCGCCCCCAAGAGGGTGCGGAACCCCCTTCACCCCTAACAAAACTTTCAGTTTGCTGTACTAGTGTTGCAAACACTAAATTTTGCAACATGGGGTTTGGGGGCTTCGCCCCCAAGAGGGTGCGGAACCTCCTTCTACCCCCTTCAAAACTTTTGTTTTGCTCTACTAGTAGTCTGTCACGTTTGTTTTGAGGGGTACAGGGGTGAAACCCCTGCGTGGGGGCGCAGCCCCCAAACCCCCCTTTAACCCTCAAAACAAACGTGACAAAGCACTAGCCAAAGGGATTTGAAAC
>JARCMD010000154.1 GCA_030248885.1 Leptolyngbyaceae cyanobacterium MP9P1.79
AAGAGGGGAGAGGGACTTCAATCTGGCTCCCCTTCTCCCGTTCTGGGAGAAGGGGTTGGGGGATGAGGGCTAGCCATCGCAAAAATGTCCGAACTATTGGTTTAAACCTTTTGTTCTATGCAACCTGATAGAGAATTGATATAAGTTCTAAAAACGAGTCCCATCACTGTAATCCGAGTCATGCCAGACTATCCTCTCTTGGTTCTAGAAGGCTTGGGCACGATCGCCACTATCCTATTAGCCTGGACGATTTATCAATTTAGAGCCGATCGCGCTAAAGCGAGGCAAATCGCTGCCATGGAGCAACAGCTTGCTGCGGCACAACAAACCTTGCAGGAACGAACCTTACAACGCGATCAATACCAAAGCATTTTCAATAATGCGGTTGAGGGGATCTTTCAAACCACGCCTGATGGACACTACATCAACGCCAATCTCTCCCTAGCCCGGATCTACGGCTACAGTTCGACTGAAGAATTAATTGTCAATCTTGCCGATATCGAACGTCAGCTTTACGTCATTCCAAAACGGCGCACAGATTTTATTTGGCTGATGCAGCAATACAATGCGGTTTCTGGATTTGAGTCCCAGGTCTATCGCAAGGGTGGCGACATTATTTGGATTTCTGAGAATGCCCGATCGGTGAGGAATGAGGCGGGTAAGATTCTCTATTTTGAAGGCACAGTGCAGGAGATCACCGAGCGCAAACGGGCTGAGGAAGACCTGCGTAAAAGTGAAACGAAGAATCGCGCCCTCCTGAACCTGATCCCCGATACCCTATTCCGGCTGAACTGCCAAGGAATGTACTTAGACTACAAAACAGCCACTGTCAACGATAGTGGTATCTCTGCTAGTGAAACTGTGGGCAGAAATCTCCGGGATCTACTGCCCACAGAGGTGGCAGGTCAGTTTAAGACGGCGATCGAGCAAGCCCTAGCCACCCACGAGTTACAGGTCTTCGAGTGCCAGGTGCAGTGGAGTCCAGATCGGAAATGCTTTTTGTCTGGTCAATTGGATGACGAGGATGGCTTGTCCCGCGTTTATGAAGTCCGCATTGTAGTGTGCGGCAAGGACGAAGTGCTGGCGATCGTCCGCAACATGACCGAACGCAAAAAAATTGAGCGCATGAAAAGCGAATTCGTCTCGATCGTGAGCCACGAACTCCGAACTCCCCTCACCTCAGTGCGTGGTTCGCTGGGGCTGATCATCGGCGGTGTGGTAGGAGAGATTCCGCCCCAGGCTAAGTCGTTACTAGACATCGCCTACAAAAATAGCGAACGACTGGTTCTGATCATCAATGACATTCTCGACATTGAAAAAATTGAATCCGGCAAAATGGACTTTCATCTCCAGCCACAGAAATTAATGCCTTTGGTGGAGCAGGCGATCGATGCGATGCGTAGCTATGGAGACCAGTTCGGGATTCAGGTTGCATTGCAGCAGGATATCCCAAACCTCTGCGTTAGTGTGGATGGCACACGGTTAATTCAAGTTCTGACTAACTTACTATCTAATGCAGTAAAATTCTCCCCCCCCACTGGCACCGTAACCGTGACTGTATCGCGGATTCTAGCTGAGGAAGTTGCATCCTGTACGTTGCCTTGGGTGCGTGTGTCTGTGAGCGATCGGGGGCCTGGCATTTCCCCCGACTTCCAAAGCCGCATTTTTCAAAAATTCGCCCAAGCTGACTCCTCCAGCACCCGACAAAAAGGCGGGACAGGGCTAGGGCTGAACATTAGCCAAGCCATCATTGAGCGGTTAAACGGCACGATTGGTTTTACCACCGCTCCCGCCGAGGGCACCACGTTCTATTTCGATCTGCCAGAATGGCGAGAGATTAAGCATCCATCAAACCCAGTGAGCCAAGTGTCCCGATCGCGAGTCTTGATCTGCGAGGACGATCAGGACATCGCCACCCTGCTGAGCCTCATGCTCCAACAAGAAGGATTTGCCACCGACATTGCCCATAGCGCCGCCGCCGCCAAACAACTTTTGCACCTCTCCACCCCGACTCAGCCCTGCCCCTACACTGCCATGACCGTAGATTTAGGGCTGCCTGACCAAAGTGGCATTTCCCTGATCCGGGAGTTACGAGACCACACTCACACCCGTCACCTGCCGATCGTCGTCGTGTCTGCCAATGCCGACCAGGGGCGAGAAGAACTGAAGGGTAGCGGGTTTGCAATTATTGACTGGCTGGATAAACCCATTGACCAAGAGCGGTTATTTTTGGCAGTGCGGCAAACTCGCTGGCAACGGGACGGAAAGCCTAGAATTTTACATGTGGAAAATGACTCAGATGTCCTGCAAGTTGTCGCCGCCATTTTGCAGGAGATTGCTGAAGTCACCCCCGCGATGACACTTTGGGAAGCCAAGCAACAGTTAGAACACACGTCCTTCGATCTGCTCCTGCTAGATTTAGACCTACCAGACGGCTCAGGATTAGAACTGCTCTCTTGCCTAGACCCGCAGACAGGCGCATCCTTGCCCACCGTGATCTTCTCAGCCCAAGAACTCCAAGCCGCAGCGATCGACTCCATCGCTGCCACCCTCGTCAAATCCCGTACCTCAAATCAAAACCTAATCGATACAATCAAATCTTTAATTCAACAAAATCAGCACAATCAATTAGGTTAGCGATCGATTAGAGTAGCGATCGATCGTGGAAAATTACCAATATTCGGCATAGATAATTTGGCATGGGTAATTCGACTTAGATGGTTGCCCTCATCCCCACTTCCACTCAACCTATACAACTCGACTCATTCTGTAGCAAAATCATTGAGTGTAAGTTTCCATACATGCATGTTGCCGACTTGAGTCGATGACCCTGCGAGATTCCTAAATTCTCCAGGACTTTGGCAGCCTTCCTAAATCCTTGTCTTGTAGAATTCGGGGATCTACATCATTAATTCAACGTCATCCCTCTATAGCGTGCTGGTCTCAAAAAGCTCCCTATGACTTTTCCCTCCCTCATTCGCATCCTATTTGTAGAAGATGATCTGGATATCCAAGCGATCGCCAGACTTGCTTTAGAAGCAGTTGGCGGCTTTACAGTCAACATCTGTAGTAATGGCATTGAAGCTTTGGAAAGCGTAGTTGCCTTTGCCCCAGATTTAATTTTGTTGGATGTCATGATGCCCGGTATGGATGGCCCTTCTACCCTGCAAGCCCTGCGGCAGATACCCCAAACCGTTCAAACTCCAGTCATATTCATGACTGCTAAAGTTCAAAACCACGAAGTTGCACTCTACAAAGAACTGAGTGCCGTGGATGTAATTGCCAAGCCATTTGATCCCATGACCCTCTCAGCCACCATTCGTCAAATCTGGGAAAACCACTATGGCTGAGGGAGGGAGCCTAGAGACACCAAACATCAGAGAACAATTCTTAAGCCTCTGCCAGGCTTACACCCAAGAATTGCCCCAAAGAATTGCTTCGATCGAAAAAATCTGGCAGCACGTATTAGAGGAAACGGATGGGCAAGAAGCCTTGGTGCATTTACATCACCTAATCCACAAGCTTGCAGGATCAGGGGCAACCTTTGGGTTTACGAGTTTAGGAGACATAGCCCATGCATTAGAATCCTTTATCGGCTCAATTATTGACCAGGGTAAGCCCCTAACCGTGGAACAACACCAGCAGATTGACACATTAATCATTGCCTTAGGAGAAGTGGCGATCGACTGTAGCCCAACGACAGCCGCTTTTCCGGTTCAACCCCAAGCCTCCCCTCGCCTCCCCCAATCTGAACTCAGTGAACGGTTGATTTTTTTGGTGGAAGACGACTTTGATCAAGCCCAAGCGATGATGCTCCAAGTGAATTACTTTGGCTATACAGTGCGGGTTTTCAGCCAATTAGCCGGACTCCGGGAAGCGGTCGCCACAACGCCTCCAGCAGCAATTTTGATGGATATTATGTTCTTTGAGGGAGGATTAGCTGGCATTGAGGCAATTGCCGCCATTCAGCAGGAGCGACGACAGCATTTTCCCGCCGCCAAACCAATCCCCGTCCTATTTATGTCGGTGAGAGATGACTTGGTAGCCCGGATTCAGTCCGTCCGGGCCCGGGGAGAAGCTTATTTCACGAAACCGATCGACGTGGGGCAACTGATCGACAAACTCGATATGTTAGTCAGTCATCATGCCCCCGAACCCTATCGTGTGCTGATTGTTGAAGATGACTCTACCCTTGCTGCCTACTACGCCCTCAGCTTGCAGCAGGCGGGCATCCTCTCCGTCGTCGTCACCGACTCGATGCAAGTCATGTCACCCCTGATAGAATTCAAACCCGACCTGATCCTCATGGATGTGTACATGACAGGGTGCAATGGTTTGGAACTGGCTGCGGTGATTCGGCAGCAGGAAGCCTACATCAGCATTCCCATTACATTTCTTTCAGCGGAAACCAATCTGGATAAACAGATGGATGCCATGAGTATGGGGGGCGACGATTTTCTGACGAAGCCGATCCATCCCCAGCATTTGATTGCAGCGGTAAGAACCCGGGTTCAGCGATCGAGGGTGTTGCGATCGTTTATGGTGCGAGATAGCCTGACGGGATTGTTCAACCACACCAAGATCAAGGAGCAGTTGAGCATTGAAGTCATGCGCTCCGATCGTGATGGAACGGGCTTCTCCTTTGCCATGCTCGACATTGACAACTTTAAACGGGTCAACGATGTCTACGGTCACTTAGCAGGCGATCGGGTGATCAAAAGCCTCTCTCGCCTCCTGAAACAACGCCTGCGTAAAACGGACTTCATTGGACGCTATGGCGGTGAAGAATTTGCAGTGATTCTCCCTGGAACTGACAGTCTCACCGCTTTGCAAGTGTTGGAAGAAATCCGGGTGGGGTTCTCCCAGGTGCGGCAGCAATTCGGCGGCACTGAATTCTTTGTCACCTTCAGTTGTGGGATTGCAGCGTTTCCCCAGTTTAGAGACACAGCCCGCCTCAACGATGCCGCCGATCGGGCCCTCTATCGCGCCAAACACGAAGGCCGCAACAAGATTCTTCTTGCGGAAGACTGAGCGCCATACCATTCTGATTAATCTAGTGCAGCAGAATTAAGTGGGTAGCACTCAAAACTCAAAACTCAAAACTCAAACAAGCTGCACTAGGCATTAGGATTCCAAATATGCTCCAGATACAGCGCTCTACTATGCCTCTAGATACAGATTCCGCAAGTTGCTACCATCAAGGAGTGTGTTTCTCCTTTAAACTAATTACATTTTTATAATTAGATTTTAGATTTCAGGTTTGACGGCGTTTCTATAGATCAGCGTGCTTTTTGCGTATGTGTCCACAGGGGCTGCTTCTACATTGAAATAACACCACGAGCGTGGGTTGTTTACAGTCGCACAGAACTGAAGTTGTTAGAAAAAGGTTTCAACCGTGACGAATTTCATGACCCCAGCCCAAAAGAGTTGCCACGAGAAAATCGCGCCGTGGATTAAGGAGTTTTTTGAACAGGCGTTTGTGCCTGAACCTAGCGAACCCTTGTTTGTGGTGCCGTTAGGATCTGCTGCTGCCATGATCGAAGTTTTACCATGGGGAGACAATGACTCCATGATCCGCACCTGGTCCTACGTTGTCACAGGCGTGGAACTGTCATCCCTTTTACTGCATTTCCTACTGCGGCAGAATGTAGCCATGAGCTTTGGGGCATTTGGAATAGATGACGATGGAGATATTCGGTTTGAACATGCCCTCGTTGGATCAACCTGCGACCCAAACGAACTCTGCGCTTCGGTGATGGCAGTGTTGCGGGCAGCCGATCACTACGACGACGAGATCGTAGAACGTTGGGGGGGTAAACGAGCGGTCGATCGCCACTTGGTTGCGATCGATTAGGGCATCGTAAGCTTCGTTGTGTAAGATGCTGTCTAAAAAGTCCCGAATTGTCGCCCGAACCGCCCCCCAGCCCTGCCCAATTCTCTTGTCATTACCAACATTTTTGAAAAATCGAAGATTTTTCAAAAATGTGAATTCTAAACCTCTCAGAAGTCCCGAATTGTCGCCCGAACCGCCCCCCAGCCCCCCAATTCTGGGGGGTTCTGAGATCGAAGTCCCCCAGAATTGGGGCCTTAAAGCCTTTCAGGCATATATGAAAAGGGGGTAAGTGCAAGGTCTATGGCATTTTTCAGGCACCCTCTAAGCTGTTTAAAAGATGTTGGTAACGGGTGCATCCCAGTTTTGCAACCGCCCGATCCACCCTCACCCTAAATCCCTCTCCCTAGGGAGAGGGACTTTGAATTCCGGTTCCCTTCTCCCTAGGGAGAAGGGTTGGGGATGTAGCTTGCTTCCC
>JARCMD010000155.1 GCA_030248885.1 Leptolyngbyaceae cyanobacterium MP9P1.79
CCCTAGGGGAGAAGGGAGCCGGAATTCAAAGTCCCTCTCCCTAGGGAGAGGGATTTAGGGTGAGGGTGGATCGGGTGGTTGCAAAGTTGAGATGCACCCATACAGCACTTTGCAGATCAGTGCCATACAAAATATAGAACCCCTCGCCTTCAATAGCGAAATTCGATGTACCTAATAGACTTGCAAAGTGCTGTATTTTGTTTTTGACTAGAAGTGCGATCGTATAACTAACCCATCACCGAATCACCTGCACATCCAAAGACAGTGTGAGCGTTGCCCAAGCGCGATCGCATGTCAAAATAGAAACTCCTAATCGCAAGCCCAGACTCAAACAGGCGCGGTCTCCCAAAGACAACCCAGCTTGCCGCGTTTGCTCCCACAATCGTCCTGCCATTTCCCCATCCTCTGGCGTAAACGGCTCCACCATTAAACCAAGATCTGGCAAATCATCTAATATCCCATCGACCTCAACCCTAGCCGCGATCGACTTTTGCACAACCTCCGACCAATTTACACTCGACATCACCGACTCCGCCAACACCCCATCCACGCGATCGACCCCCGGCTCATCTTTCAAATAAGCCAGCAACACCGAAGCATCCAAAACTACTGTCATTCAGCAACTTCCCTTTCCCTTTGCGCCGCTTCCCGCCGTTCTGCAATTAATTCATCCACCAAGCTGCGATCCTTCGGTACCTGGGTAAACCGATTCTTCAGCCGTTGCTTCACCGTTGCTGGTTTTTCCAACACCAATCGCCCTGCTTCCTCACGGGCAACCAGCGTATCCCCTTCCTCAAACCCCAAGAGCTGCCGCAATGCTACCGGAATCACCAACCGACCTTGACGACCCAAATGCACCTCTACTGATCTAGACAGGTTAGCCATACATCCTCTTAGGTGCCACATTTTTTCCTTCGTGCCACATATCGCTAGCATATGCCATCTTCTCCTTCGATTTGTTCAACCTCGATCGAGAAGCAATCTTAAAAGATGCTCTGAAGGGGAGATCTCTAGGGTCTTGGAGTTTAGGTAGAGGAGGGATTTTATGGTTGAGTTAAGGGCACCGATCGCTTCGCCATTCTCGCGCCAACGAATGAGATTATTGCCAAGAAGATTCTTCAAGATACCTGAGAGACAAGTAATATTGCTTTTTCTGAAACTGAAGTCAATCAAGCGTTTTCAAAATAGATAATCCACAGTAGATCACCTTAGGAGATTTTTCAGAAAGGTGTTACCCCTGTAGGGGCGAAGCATCCGGCAAATAAGCCCTTGAATCGACCAGAAGGTCATTGCCCGAATGCTAAGTGCAAAGCACACGCTACGCGAACGCCCTTCCGGTGCCTGGTATAAACTTTTCTAGAAATCTTCTTAGTTGCTCCTGTTCAATGTTCCTCTGGCGGCAATATCACCCCAGCAGGAGTATTTTCGGAAATTCATGGAATTTGTCGTAAACTTGCCATAAAAAAGGATGGCATATAGCCACCCCTTTCTCTAATGCTGTAATTCAATTCAAACTACACGAGATCGAACTGCACAATTACAACTGAGGGATATAGCGTTCCTTTTCAGGGACGATCGTGTACTCAGCCACAATTTGCCGAAACTCTTCGCCGTCGATCGTTTCCTTTTCCACCAGTAAGTCAACCAGGCGATCGACCACCGTGCGATTTTCGCGCATGATTCGGCAGGCTTCGCCGTAACAGAACATCACAATTTCATGGACTTGGGCATCAACCTTAGAGGCAATCTCTTCAGAATATTCCGATCGCGTTGTCCAATCGCGGCCGAGAAACACCTCACCCTGTTGGCTTTCCAGGGATAATGGGCCCAAATCAGACATGCCAAAACGGGTCACCATTTGCCGTGCCATAGAAGAGACTTGTTGGAGATCGTTTCCGGCTCCAGTCGTGACTTCAGCATTGCCAAAAATCACTTCTTCAGCCGCCCGACCTCCCAGAGCGCCCATGATCCGCGCCATAATCTGCGCTCTGGAAATCAACCCTTGGTCTTCGCTTGGGGTGAACCAGGTTAAGCCCTGGGCTTGCCCCCGTGGGATCAAGGTCACCTTTTGCACAGGATCGTGGGCCTTCACCAACGTACCAATGATGGCGTGGCCAATTTCGTGGTAGGCAATCAGGCGCTTGCTCTTGCTATCAACAAGAGGAGTCCCTTCCATCCCTGCGACTACGCGATCGACTGCATTGTCAATCTCCAACATCGTAATGGCTTCTTTGCGCCGTCTGGCTGTGAGAATTGCGGCCTCATTCAACAGGTTTGCCAAATCTGCCCCCGTAAAACCGGGAGTCCGACGGGCAACAATGTCAAGAGAGACTTCTGGAGCCAGCTTTTTGTTGCGGGCGTGAACCTTTAGAACTTCCAAGCGTCCCTTGATATCCGGTGGATCAACTGTGACTTGGCGATCGAAACGACCAGGACGCAGGAGAGCCGAATCCAACACATCAGGGCGGTTGGTTGCTGCAATGATGATAATGCCCGTATTGCCCTCAAACCCATCCATCTCGGTGAGCAGTTGGTTTAAGGTCTGTTCGCGCTCGTCGTTGCCACCGCCAATGCCCGCTCCCCGCTGCCGTCCCACCGCATCAATCTCATCAATGAAGATGATGCAGGGGGCATTCTCTTTGGCTTTTTTGAATAAGTCGCGGACACGGGAAGCTCCAACTCCCACGAACATTTCCACAAACTCAGAACCAGAGATGCTGAAGAAGGGCACTCCCGCTTCTCCGGCGATCGCTTTTGCCAGCAAGGTTTTCCCGGTACCGGGTTGTCCGACGAGGAGGACACCCTTGGGAATTTTGGCTCCCACGGCGGTGAAGCGTTCGGGTTTTTTCAGGAAGGTGACGACTTCTTGCAGTTCTTCCTTGGCTTCTTCGATGCCTGCGACATCATCGAACAGCACACCTGTTTTGGCTTCCATTTGAAAGCGGGCTTTGGATTTACCAAAGTTCATGGCCTGTCCGGGGCCTCCAGGAACATTCCCAGAGCGCCGAAACAGGAAGAACAATCCGGCAATGAGCAGCACGGGAAAGACAAGATTGCCCAACAATCCCCAAATGGCTCCGTCATTGCGGGGCGGATGAGAGTCGAAATTGATTTTGGAGTCTCTCAACCGAGACACAATTTCTGGAGTATTGCCTGGGAGATCAACCCGCAGCCGCTGCACCCGATTATCGAGTTCTGGGTCAACTGCTTCGACGATCGCCGTGCGTCCGTTGTCGTAGAAGTCCACACTGGTGACGCGATCGGCATTTAGATATTCCAAGAATCTGCCATAGGTCATGCGAGTGCTTGCCGTATTCTTAGCCGCATCAGCAGGCGAAGACGCAAACGCCCCTTGCCAAATGAAGAAGCCAATGACCAAGGCAGGCAGTGTCCACAACAATACTGTTTTCCAGGACAATTTCATTTGTTATCAACCTCTTTATATCCGTTCATCTTTATATCTATGGTAACGAGCAATGCTGATAACCATCGAAGAGCATAGGGTTGCTCTTTTACCACTCCTCTACTCAGCATCAGTCATCCGAAGTCAAACCACAAAGTGTGATCCTGAGAGAAGAACTTAACTAAATTTAACCTAATTAGCGCTAGCAACGCAATCACGCCACCCTGGTAGGCTGTCAATCCTTAATTGACGGGTAGCTGAAAGCCGGGAGGTTAGCTGGAGTTAAATTTTGAGGGTCTTCGACCCCTCAAAATTTTCTTGACAGAACACTAGCTGGCGATCGTTTTTACGGGGCATTGAGGTTTCTAATACTCATACGATGGGCAACTTACAGCCTCTCTGTGTCCCTTGGTGACGGCAATTCAGGAACATCGCCCATCGCTTAATACTCCCTAAGTAGAAGTTCAAAGCAAAGCAGGTTCCCACTATTGAGCGATACCACTTAATGGGTGAATGACTAACGTTGAGGAGTAAAGATTCAATCACTTACAGTAGAAATTTGTTTATGAAACCCTCTAAAACCCTCTTATTTACTGGGGTAGCCGTACTGGTATCGAGTCTGGCGATTTTGCCTTCGGCTCTGCCGACCTCTGCCCAGTCAAGTTCTGGCACCTCCACCCAAACAGGCACCACCTCACCGACCACAACTCGGACTGATTCTACCATTCAGACTAGCCCTAGCTCTACCACAATTACTACACCGGGTAGCACCTCTACAGGCACCACTTCACCAACCACGACTCGAACTGACTCTACCATTCAGACTAGCCCTAGCTCTACCACGATTACTACACCGGGTAGCACCTCTACAGGGACTACTTCAACGACCACAACTCCCACTAACTCGGCTCCCGCCACATCAGGGAGTACCACCACGACGATTATTACCCAACCTGGCCCTAGTGGCACGACGACCAACCCTGCCAGCACTGATCTCAGCACACCTTCAGGGGTAGGAACTCAACCCACTTCAGTCAGCCCTAGTCCCTATGCCACATCCAGTCCGGCTCCTGTGCAACAAATCATAACTACTGAGAAACAACCCAGCTCTGGTTGGTTGGGGTTACTCGGCTTAATTGGGCTAATCAATCTGTTCCGTCAACCTAGAAGACGAGTTGTTATTGAAACCGATCGCGATGTGACTACAGCTAGCACAAGTAGTGGTTCCAGCACTGGCTCATCTCGCTTCTAGGTAACCTAGAGTGAAATTACATCCTGCAAAACTGCACCAAAGGAGCCTTTAATTAAGGCTCTTTTTTGTGGTGAATTTTTCTAGGGAGATGCCTGTAGATCGGGACGTTCTTCGGGCACGATCGCCCCTTCTACAGGACAAACCTGCAAACAAATACCGCAATCGATGCAGGTCGTAAAGTCAATCCAGTACCAGTCGGTGCCCTTTACATTCTTGCCAGGGCCATCGTGGATGCAGGCAACGGGGCAGGCATCAACACAGTCTGCAACACCCTCGCACGTATTGGTAACGATCGTATGGGACACAATATTTTTCCTAAGTTGCCAGCATCATCTTAAAGTAGATGAAGTAGGTTTAGCCTAGCAGACTCAGACTACCCGTGTAGATTCTGCATTCCTCTATAGATAGCTTTTAGATCGCTTTTCATGGTCAACTCTCGTAAAACTGACTCACCAGAATCCCAGGCTCTTGGGTCTAACTCTGCTGCCGTGATCATTCGTGATATGGCGATCGATGACCTTGCCCCAATTTATCACTTGGGAGAAGAATTGTTTACCAGTGATTTATATCCCTACCTCTATCGAACCTGGGATGAATGGGAGGTCATTGGGCTATACAATACCGATCCCGAATATTGTCTGGTAGCAGAGATAGAAGAACAAGTCGCCGGATTTGTCCTGGGAACAGTTATTAGCAAGGCATCCTGGATCTACGGCTATATTATCTGGTTGGGTGTAAATGCTAAATTCCAGCGACGAGGCGTGGCGGATAGGCTCGTCGATAAAATTGTGGAGCGGATGATTGAAGAAGGAGTCCGGTTCATGCTGGTGGATACCGATCCCACGAATGCCGCAGCCGTGAAGTTCTTTACCCGTAAGGGCTTTGGCAATATTCGCAAGCACATTTTTCTGTCGATGAACCTGAGTAAGCATGAGCAGTACGGCAGGCTAGTTGCCTACGAACGAGATAAGGCAGAACGGGCCGGCAAACGCCGTAGTCGCCGTCCAGCCTCCAACCCTTAGACTTAGGAGATCTCTAAAAAAGTTTATACCAGGCACCGGAAGGGCGAAGCATCCGGGCAATGACCTTCTGGTCGATTCAAGGCTCTGTCTGCCGGATGCTTCGCCCCTACAGGGATAACATCTTTCTCGGAAATCTCCTTGTAATGCTTGTGGCAACTCTTCATTCTCGATCGCGCACCCAGTTGACGATCGCCTCTCCCAATCCTTCTAGCGTATAGGTGGCAGCTTCTACATCCACCCGTCCCAGGAGTTCTGTGCAGGTTTTGGATGTTTGGGGGCCGATCGAGGCAACGGATACATCTGCCAGGAGGGGAAGCCATCGCTCGCCCACCGCCGCTTCTAGTAACTGACAGAAGCACTTCACCGTTTTGGAACTGGCAAAGGTGACCACATCCACCGTGCCTTGCTGTAACGCCTCCAGTGCCTCTATCGCAAACGCCGCTGGGCACCGGGACTGGTAAGCAGCCACTTCTACCACCGCTGCGCCCCGCTGGGTGAACTCCGCCACCAGCACCTCGCGGCCACCGGTCTCAACTCTGGGAAAGAGAATCCGGCTGTGGGGCAGCGTCTCTGGTTCTGGGAAGTGGGAAATGAGGGCATCGGCCACAAAGTCAGGGGGGATGAAATCGGGCTGGAGGTGATACTGGTGCAGCCGTTGCGCCGTTTTCTCACCCACGACAGCAATTTTGATTCCCGCCAGGGCCCGGGCATCTTTGCCCCGCGCTGCTAGTCGCCCAAAGAAATAATCGATGCCGTTGGTAGAGGTGAGGATGAGCCAATGAAAATGGTGCAGGTCATCGATCGCCTCATCCAAGGCGTGCCAACTAGAGGGCTGTGCAATTTCCAGCGCTGGCATTTCAAGTACCTTGGCCCCGTGGTGTTGTAACAAATGGGGGAGAGTAGAGGATTCTGCTTCTTGCCTGGAGTTGTGCGATCGGGTGACCAAAATTGTTTTACCAGTCAACGGCATTGCTTTTGGTGATAGATGCATACGCCTTCTATCATCTCCAGTTTGAGCGGCAAACTCTAAAGACTTCAAATAAGGCTGCAATTCCACGACTTGCCCGATCACCATCACGCAGGGCGAGAGCGCTTCCCCCGCAGTTTGCGCCACGATCGTTGCCAGGGTGCCCAGCCAGAGCCGTTGCTGGGGGCGGCCTGCCCATTGAATGACAGCGATCGGTGTTTGGGGCGATCGGCTGTGCTGCTGGAGTTGTTGCACAATTTCCGGTAGGGTGTGCCCGCCCATCAAGACCACCAAGGTTTCGATCGCCGCCAAGGCTGTCCAGTTTAAGTCAGCCGGATCATGGGCACTCAGGACAGCAAAGCAGCGGCTCAACACCGGATCAGTGAGGGGAATTCCGGCTAACAAAGGGGCTGCTAAAGCTGATGAGATGCCAGGCACGAGGGCAAAGGCACAGTTTGCCGATCGCAATGCCGCAATCTCCGCCGCCACTCGCCCAAAAATCAACGGATCACCACTTTTCAGCCGGATCACCACCTTGCCCTGCTGACACTGCTCCACCAACAGCCGATTGATTTCCGCCTGCGGCATACTTGGCTGACCACCGCGCTTGCCCACGTTGAATTTCAGGCAAGTCTGAGGGACAAGTTGCAGCAATTGAGCATCCACCAGCGCATCGTAAACCACAACCTCTGCCTGGGTTAGCAATTCCTGCGCCCGCACTGTCAAAAACTCTGCTTCTCCCAGTCCTGCCCCAACTAGATAGACCCGTCCACCTTCAGCTTGTCTCCCGTAGACTTGCTCCTCGCTGTTCTGTTTCAACGCTGCTGCCGCCATTGCTCTAAGGGAACGTAACGGCTCGTTCGGTTATCCCGAACGTCGATCGCCCCTGTCCATTGGTTCACCCGTAAGAGCCAAAGCGGGACTCGGTACCGAGGATGCTGTTCAAATACTTGAATCGTGTAGTACCTAGTCTGTTCAGACGGTTTAGACTTCAGCAACAGAGCGGCAATTTCTGCCCTTCCAGCCGCCGACGTAGCCAATGCCGCTGTCTTCTGCTTTACTTCTGGCAGGTTAAACACTGAATCCATGACACCATATAAGCTGAGTTGGGCTGAAGCACAGGGCAAGGGTACGATTGAGTCGCGCATGATCGCCACTCGTTGGGGTGTCCAAACTGGGTTGCTGGGATCATCAATCACAGTGTTCGGTGTGGAGTTTGTAGGTCTAGACTTCGTAGGTCTAGAAGGAGAGGGACAACCGATCGCCCTTTGGGGAGTTCCTGCAACAATTGGAAACCCCGCCATTACTGTCCCAATTGTTACAATCGCCCATTTTTTTACTTTAATCATAAAGACTCCTGTTTAGCTTCTTACCGATCGAAGAGTACGTAAAATCACAGTAGTTGATAATTTACGGTACTGTTCAAAGAAAGGCTGGTTGAAGATGGGAACTTTACAGAACCCTTGGGGTCAGGTATTAAGTTGTGGACTCCTAATCCTTAGCGCTAACATCTAACTCCACCACCCCATTCCTTTTTTTAACCCAGCTAGTAGTCCCCTAATAAAGGAACTTTGCTAGTTGCTTAAACTTACAGAAACCAATTAATAGAGGTTTTAAGGGGCGGTAGCTCCTCAAAATCTACTTGGCAGACTACTAGGTGTTATCTTTGATTTGAGTTCTTTGGAATTGAAAAATAGTCACCTCATGGGGATGAAATATCGGCGGATTTTGCTCAAGTTGAGCGGCGAAGCTTTGATGGGCGACTTAACCTACGGCATTGACCCCGCTGTGGTTCATGCCATTGCCCAAGAGATCGCAGAGGTGGTAGAAACTGGCATTCAGGTGGCGATCGTTGTCGGTGGTGGCAACATTTTTCGTGGCATCAAAGGAGCCGCTGCCGGGATGGATCGGGCAACCGCTGATTACATTGGCATGATTGCCACTGTCATGAATGCCATGACCCTCCAAGACGCTCTAGAACAGATCTCAGTTCCCACACGGGTACAAACAGCGATCGCCATGCAAGAAGTTGCCGAGCCTTACATTCGGAGGCGGGCAATTCGGCATCTGGAAAAAGGTCGGGTTGTGGTCTTTGGTGCCGGGTCTGGGAATCCATTTTTTACGACCGACACAACAGCAGCCTTACGAGCGGCAGAGATTGGGGCAGATGTGCTATTCAAAGCAACTCAGGTTGATGGAGTCTACGATTCCGATCCCCATCTGAATCCCGATGCAAAACGCTATCAAAGCTTGACCTATGGGCATGTACTGATGCAAGATCTGCGAGTGATGGATAGTACGGCAATTGCTTTGTGTAAAGACAACAATATTCCCGTGATTGTCTTTGATCTGTCGGTACCTGGTAATATTTTCCGTGCTGTGAAGGGAGAACCGATCGGTACGATTGTGGGAGGTTTTTGTGAAATTAGCTGAGACTGAAAGTTTAATGCAACGGGCGATCGAGGCAACTCAACGGGCCTTCAACACCATTCGCACCGGGCGGGCCAATAGTTCGATTCTCGATCGGGTGCAGGTGGAATACTACGGTTCGCTCACACCACTTAAATCGTTGGCCAATATCAATACACCGGATGCCAGTACCATCACGGTTCAACCCTTTGACCGGGGCACCCTCAATCTGATTGAGAAAGCGATTTCGATGTCCGATGTGGGCTTAACCCCCAACAATGACGGCACCGTGATCCGTCTCAATGTGCCGCCCTTGACCAGCGATCGGCGCAAGGAGTTTGTGAAGCTTGCGGCCAAGTGTGCTGAAGAAGGCAGGGTCTCAATTCGCAATGTCCGCCGAGATTCGATCGCCTCTGTGCAAAAACAAGAAAAGAGTGCGGAGATCTCGGAGGATGAGTCCCGTGATCTGCAAGACAGTATTCAGAAAATGACTGATAAATACACTGCTAGGGTTGGTGAACTGTTGGCTGAAAAAGAGAAAGACATCACAACAGTTTGATTCAGCAAGCACCAGCAGGGACGGGTTAACAGATATTTCCTGCATGGTGAAATTATTCTGGTAGACCTGCCTCTTCAAAAGCTCATCCCCTTCCAACAGGCTGTCTGGGGTACAGCTAGTTTAAAGAGTGGGTTTATAAATCTTTCTGAAAATATAAACCATTTTAGTAGACCTGCCCTGGGTTAGGAATAATATTCTACTCACCGGATCAGGCAGCTTGGAACTCTACCAGAACGTTAGCGGCGCGCAAAACATAAGCCATGTGGAGTGGATATCCCTCTCTAGAGTAAATTGCGTCAATGCATTTGAGGGCTGCTTCTCGCTTTTTGTAGGAATATAGAACCTGCTCAGTACCGTTGGCGTAGCAAACACAGACTTGCCAGTTCATGACCGTAACCTCTCAATAATTAGCGACGAACGACTTCATGTAATCTTCATAATTCATCCTAGTTTGATGAAGGCAACTTTGCATTCCGTGCATTCCGTCGAGCATTGAGGCCAATTGTATGAGGGCTTCAAGGCACAGGTTAGCCAAGATTAACCACGCCACCTCTGTGGAATTCAGGATAAGGCAAGGGCCGATCGCGTCAGTCTTGGGCTGTCGATGGCTCAATCCAACGTATTCCCAAATTGAACTCGTGTAATTACGCAACCTAGTTTCTGATTGCAGACTGCACAATTTTGACCTGTACTGTCGATAAGTTGCGTATTCGACAAATGTTAGTTTTACAGGGTATTAAACTTGCGATCTTGAGATTATGTGTATGGGTTAGTTCGATGTCACGATCGCCCCTAATCTACAGCACAGCGCATCTTCAACAGAGACGCTGATCGGACTATGATTTAAACGCATTCTTTGGAGTCCTATGTTTGACTGCATTATTGTGGGTGCGGGCCCTGCTGGTGGCACCGCGGCTTACCACCTAGCCAAGCGAGGGCGATCGGTGCTGGTGTTGGAAAAGGAATCCTTACCGCGCTACAAACCCTGTGGTGGAGGCGTTTCTCCATCGATTGCCGAATGGTTTAACTTCGATTTCACTTCTGCCATTTCTCTGAAGGTGAAAACTATCCGCTACACCTGGAAAACGACAGACCCGATCGATGTGGAGCTAAAAACTCCAGAGCCATTCTGGATGGTGCGCCGGGATATTTTCGACCATTTTTTGATGCAGCAAGCGCAAAAACAGGGCGCTGAGTTGCGGGACAGTGCGGCAGTGACGGGCATTGCTTTTCAGAGTGACCATTGGGTGGTGAAAACCGCCGCTGGCCCTATGGAGGGGCGCTATCTCATTGCAGCGGATGGAGCCAAGGGGCCAATGGCTAAATGGCTGGGTTTCAAAGACCGTAAGCACTCCATCAGTGGTGCCTTAGAAGTAGCGCCAACGGCGCAGCCGATCGAGGACTCGACAGCTTATTTTGACTTTGGCATGATTAAAAATGGCTGTGCGTGGAACTTTCCCAAGGCAGATGGCTATTCTATCAGTCTGGGAACGTTTATCGGGAGACAACCCCAGGATTTTCAGAGCATGATCGCTGAGTACAGTACCCTATTTGGCATTGATGTCAAAGCGACAAAGCAGTATGGGCATCCCCTTTGCCTATGGGATGGGGATCAAACCCTACACACACAAAATGCGCTTTTGGCAGGCGAAGCGGCTTGTGTAGTTGATCCGCTGACGGCTGAGGGGATTCGTCCTTCAATTTTCAGCGGCATGAAGGCAGCCCAGGCGATCGATCGCGCCTTGGCAGGAGATGGGGAAGCACTGGCGAACTATACCCAGACGATCGCTCAGGAGTGGGGATCGGATATGGTGTGGGCGCAGCGTCTTGCTGGGGTGTTCTATCGCGTTCCGGGGATTGGCTATAAAGTGGGTATCAAGCGCCCCTCTGCCACGGAGCACATGGTGAAAATTCTTTGTGGACAAGCTCGTTACGCTGATGTGGCCAACCGGGCGATGAAGCGCTTGAGTGGAGGGCTGATTCCAGGATTTGGGGGGTAAAGAGGTTTCCGAAGATAATGTTAAGTACAATACTTCGGACAGTTTTTGTGGAGGTGCTGGAAACCCTGTTGTGTAGCCAGTATAGACCCTCACCGTTCGGCTGAGTGCTCACGTCGAAGCCTAAATCCCTCTCCCAAGAGGGGAGAGGGATTTCAATCCGGCTCCCCTTCTCCCGTTCTGGGAGAAGGGGTTGGGGGATGAGGGC
>JARCMD010000156.1 GCA_030248885.1 Leptolyngbyaceae cyanobacterium MP9P1.79
CCGTTCTGGGAGAAGGGGAACCGGATTGAAGTCCCTCTCCCCTCTTGGGAGAGGGATTTAGGCTTCGACGTGAGCGCTCAGCCGAACGGTGAGGGTCTACACTGGTTGTACAACAGGGTTTCCAGCACCTCCACAAAAATCCGAAGTGTTGATAGGAGACTATTTGCCTTTTTTGCGGCCTGCGGTTGCATCTACAAGTTCCAACTCTGAGAGACGAAAGGTGACAAGCTTATCCCAGTTGCCGCCCTCAAATAGCACGGCAGCTTTGCCATCGGTCACTCGTTGCACTAAGCCTTGAAATTCGTAGTAGGTGTCTACAGGATTAGTGACCTTAACTGCTGCGCCAGGAAGAATCATAGGTTTTGGGAAAGTAGAGTTGGTTTACACAAAGATTGATAGCTAACAGCTTATACCAGTTTGATTTGTGCTTAAACAGAATCAACCCCTTTCAGGCAATGGGCTTGAGCCTCTTGTTGCAGAGAACTTTAGGAAGGATTGGGATTATTGATAATGTAGATAAAACCCAAGCCATGAATTACCAGGGAATTGCGTGTTTTGTTCATGGTACTCCCAAGATCAGGTGATTCACAGGCGATCGATGAAAGAGGACGCTATGCCATCCAATCTCTATGAAACTGATTTTTATGCTTGGACTTTAGAGCAGTCTAAGTTGCTCAAAGTGGGCAATTTCAAGGACTTAGATGTTGTCAACTTGGCGGAGGAAATCGAATCATTGGGGAAACAGCAACGGCAGGAATTGCGAAATCGGCTTGGTATTTTAATTGGGCATCTCCTGAAGTGGGACTATCAATCTGAAAAGCGGAGCAAAAGCTGGCAGGCAACAATTCGAGAGCAACGGCGAGAAATTTTGCGCCTTTTACAAGAAAACCCTAGCCTGCAACCTTATTCAGCAGAGGCTGCTGCCGATGCCTATGAATCGGGTTTAGATCTGGTTGTGCGCGAAACCCCATTGGATTACAAAAATTTTCCAGAGGATTGTGATTACACAGTAGAGCAATTGCTAGATCCTGATTTTCCCAGTGGCATCCGTCAAAATTAGTAGTCTGTCAATCATTACATTGACGGGTAGCTGAAAGCCGGGAGGTTAGTTGGAGTTAAATTTTGAGGGTCTTCGACCCCTCAAAATTTTCTTGACAGAACACTAGAGAGCGTCATCACTTAAATCTAGCGTGTAAACAGGGGTTAATCCTTGAAGCTCTTGCGCTGGCGGTGGTTGACGACGGACAGCACTAGCCCGAGGGAGAGGAAGTTAGTCAACATTGCCGCGCGTCCATAGCTAACCCAGGGGAGGGGAATGCCGGTTACGGGCGATAAGCCGATCGTCATGCCGATGTTGATGACGACCTGAAACACCAGCATGGAGAGAACACCGATCGTCAGTAGAGACCCAAAGTTATCCTTGGCATTTTGAGCAATGATGACTAGCCGCAAGCAAATGATCCAAAAGACTCCCAGAACAACTACGCAGCCAACGAAACCCAGTTCTTCTCCGATCGCGGAGAAGATGAAATCAGTATGCTGCTCAGGAATGAAATTCAGTTGGGTCTGGGTTCCTTTATTCAAGCCCCGCCCTAAAAGCTCTCCGGCTCCAATGGCGATGCGAGACTGAATTAGGTGATAGCCCCCTCCCAATGGATCTTGGTCAGGATTGAGAAATAGGACTAAACGTGCCTTCTGGTAGGGCTTCAGCAATCCCCACAGCAAATGGCCTAGCTCCCCTGCGACCAAGTTGCCGACGATCGCACCAAAGGCTCCTAGCCAACTCCAAGGAAGGGTGCGCCACGCGATAACTCCCAGCAGGATGAGCCACACCAGACCCACTGCCAGCATCTGCCCCGACAGAAAAACATTGAACAAGATCGCAGAAACGATCGGAGAAACCATCAGCACAATCCATCCAGGATTAGCGTTGCCCCAGTACAACATGCCCAGGGTGATGGCTCCAAAAACCAGGGAGGTGCCCAAATCGGGCTGAATGAACACCAGCGTCCAAGGCACGGCGGTGATGGCCAGGGCCCGCAGGACAGCGGGGATGGTGGCGGCTGTTTTGCTGTGCAAAACAGCCGCCAAGGTGATGATTGTGCCCAATTTGGCAAATTCCGAAGGTTGCAAATAGATGCCACCCCCGAGCGCAATCCAGCGCTGGGCCCCCAGGGCCGAGGTGCCCGTAAAAAACACGGCGAGGAGGGACAGATTGGTCAGCCCGTAAATCGTCCAAATCCATTGCCATTGCAACAGATTGTCATAGCGCCAGCGGGCAATGAGCAAGGCGAGAACCAGTCCTACTCCACCCACGATCAAATGATCCCACCAATCCGTCCACCCCATGTTTAGCTCAGCGCTGCGAATCATAACGCCGCCAAGCGAGGTCAAGCCGATCGGCAACACGAGGAGCCACCAATCAATATCTTGCCAAGGCTGGATGAGAGCCTTCCAACGCAACCGAGCCAGTAGAGATTTTTGCAATATCATTGATGCTTATGTTTGCGTGTAGCTTGATTGGTAATTGCTCAACCTAGAAGAATCAGGGGTCGCAGACCTTTTATCTACTACTTTTGATCGCTTTTGACGAGAAAAAGCACGAAAATTGGTCTTTC
>JARCMD010000157.1 GCA_030248885.1 Leptolyngbyaceae cyanobacterium MP9P1.79
AGAAGGGGCTGGGGGATGAGGGCTGTTCGACTTTCGGCAAGAGTCTGAGTAGTTACTAGAAAAATTAAAGAGAATTGGTGTAAGTTAATAGTCTTAACAAGTTAATTAGGTTTATAGGTTACGCATACTAAGGCAACGTAAGGGAATCTTAAATAAGCGATCGGTGAGGTCAAGGACAACGTTTTGTCTTTTGTGCCTCGTTTCTCTATTTCTAGTTCTCTGCCTAAGCAATTTACTTTTTGTATAAGTAGTAGCTTGTGGGACAGAGAGTAACCCTATACATTCGTAGTAGATAGTCCTGGATCTCTATGACAGCTTCATCTTCGCATCTGCCTGATTGGAACAACACGATCGACGTTGTTGTTCATACCGAAGTCACAGTCGCTCCTGCTAGCGAAACCCCGCCTACTCACCATGTTGATGTTGTGGTCGATGTCGTCATGGACGGGGGGGAGAAAACCCGTGAGCCTGGGACAGCTTATGCCCACGGGAGTGGAAACGGTCATCATTCCTCTGGTGGAGGGCTAGCGACAACGAAGGGGAGCTTCTCCTCTTTTCTAGCTCCCTTAACTCAGGACACCTTTAAGCAAGTGGTTACTGACGTTGAGCAGCGGCTTGAAGTGGTCAATCAAACCCTGTCCATGCTTGATATGCAAGGGTTTGATGCAATTCTGGAAGAAATGCTCAGTTCCATCACCTTCAAAACGGGTGAGCTATTAAATGCCGATCGGACAACCATATTTTTGCTTGACGAAGAGAAGAATGAACTCTACACGACGATCGCCAAAGGTGATGGGGGCGGTTCCCTAGAGATCAGAATTCCTGCTGACAAAGGAATTGCCGGAGAAGTGGCGACATTCAAAAAGATCGTCAACATTCCCTTTGACTTTTACGATGATCCCCGTTCTGCCTTCGCCAAGGTGCAGGACAAAAAGAATGATTATCGCACCTACACAATGTTGTCCTTGCCCCTGCTGAGTGAACAGGGAACCTTGGTGGCAGTGGTGCAGCTCATCAACAAACTGAAGCCCTCTCCCGATCCCTATGGCGTTTTGGAGGACAAGATTGACTTAGCGGGCTTCACCCACGAAGACATTCAGGTTTTTGAAGAGTTTGCTCCATCCATTCGCTTAATTCTCCAATCCTCCCGATCGTTTTATATTGCGACTCAAAAACAACGGGCAGCCAATGCCCTCATCAAAGCTACAGAGTCCCTCAGCAAAAGTAGCCTGGACTTGGAAGATACCCTGTCCAAGGTGATGGATGAGGCGAAAAAGCTGATGAACGCCGATCGCAGCACCCTCTGGCTCATCGACCACGATCACGACCAATTGTGGACAAAAATTCTCATTGCTGGAGAAATGAGAGAACTTCGCATTCCCAAAGGTGCAGGTTTTGCTGGGCAAGTCGCCACAACTGGCGAACCCGTGATCATTTCCTTCGATCTCTACGACCACCCCAACTCCCAAACCTCCAAGGAAACCGACCAACAGACCAAATACCGCACCTGTAGCATGTTGTGTATGCCGGTGTTTAATGCCGATCGCGAATTAATTGGTGTGACGCAGTTGGTCAATAAGGTGAAGCAGGGAGAACATCCGCCCTACGACCCAGAAGACTGGCCAGAAGCGCCGGAATGCTGGCGGGCTTACTTCAACCGCAGCGACCAAGACTTTATGGAAACCTTCAACATCCAAGCTGGGGTCGCTATTCAAAATGCCAAGCTGTTTGCCACCGTGAAGCAGCAGGAGCAGATGCAGCGAGATATTCTCCGATCGCTCTCCAATGGAGTCATTTCTACCAACAAGGACGGTCGCATCATCGCCGCCAACGAAAGTGCCAAGGAATTGCTGGGTTTGCACGATCAGGATGTCTTGGAAGGCAAGTTCATCGGCGATCTGGTGCAAATTGAGAAAGGAGACTTTGGCAAATGGTTCAACAACGCTCTGCAAGCCAAGGATGACAAGAGCCGACAACAATACTACCCTGACCAAACCTTACAGCCTTTCCAAGGAGAAGAACAGCACAGCATCAACTTGTCAATCAACACGATCGCCGATGCCAACGACAGCACGCAGGTCTCTGGAGCGCTGATCGTGATGGATGACATCAGTGATGAAAAACGGCTTAAGAGTACGATGTATCGCTACATGACTCAAGATTTGGCAGAACAGTTGATGGATAACCCAGACGCGATGAAGATGGGAGGCGTTCGCCGGGATGTGTCGGTGCTGTTTTCGGACATTCGTAGCTACACCACTCTGACCGAATCTCTGGCGGCTGAGGAAGTTGTGGATATGCTGAACAAATACTTTGAATCGATGGTAGATGCCGTCTTTCAGCACAAGGGCATTCTGGACAAATACATCGGTGATGCCATTATGGCTGTCTTCGGCTCCCCGCTTCCCTTGCAGGAACACCAATGGATGGCGGTGCAAACTGCTGTGGAAATGCGTCAGCGGCTCTGCATTTTCAATGCTCAGCGGGCTAGCCAGGGGCATCAAGTGATCAAGATTGGGATTGGGATCAACTCCGATAGCGTAATTAGCGGCAACATTGGCTCTAGTAAGCGCATGGAGTTTACAGCGATCGGCGATGGGGTGAATCTGGGGTCTCGACTGGAAGGCGCTAGCAAACAGTACGGCACCGACATTATCATCAGTGAAAGCACCTACCGCCCCTGTGCCGATCGCGTCTGGGCCAGGGAGCTAGACTACATCCGGGTGAAGGGCAAAACCAAGCCCGTCGCCATCTACGAACTCGTCGGCTTGCAGAGCGATGCTATTCCAGAGCAAAAGCAACGGGTGATTGAACACTACCACAAGGGCCGGGAACACTATCTGAATCGGGACTTCCCCACAGCGATGGCTGAATTCGGGATGGTCTTAAAAGCGGATAAAGACGATAAGGCCTCTAGCCTGCACCTAACCCGCTGTCAGCACTGGCTCACTTCTCCTCCACCTGACGAGTGGGATGGCTCCTGGGAGTTGACCGAAAAATAGCTGTGTTTTTTAGGGTGTCTTTTGGGGTGCCTTTCGATAGAATGTGGGCCAATGCAGGCTAACTGTCCGCTCATCTAAAAATAGCGGCAGTTTAAACTGCTCTAATGCATTCCAGACTAAGGCGATGTGCAACTTAAAATCTGCCCTCATCCCCCAGCCCCTTCTCCCAGCGGGAGAAGGGGAGCCGATCTAAGTTTTAGCCCCTCTCCCCTTCTGGGAGAGGGGTTGGGGCTTCGACGTGAGCGCTCAGCCGAACGGTGAGGGCGGTTCGGAAAAGTTGCACATCGCCTAGACTAGCTCATCATTTGTGGGAGGCTCTGAGTGTCGGTAACGGGCGAAAGCAAGCTTTACCAAAATCCAGTTAATTCTGGAACCGAGCCATTGGTGGCACAACATGCCGAGGAGACTAGCTCTGTTGTGCCTGCCAAAGTTGGGTTGCACCCTGAACACCCAAACGCAGCCCGGAGCCAAAATCCAGCCGATCGCATTTTTCACTTAGAGCAGGCGCTAGACCAGGCGTTGGCATCGTTGAATGAGTTGCGGTTGCAAGTGCGGGATCAGTATGTGCTGGAAACACAGTTAGTCGCAACGGAAGAGTTTTCCCATGTGCAACAGCAGGCGATCGTCCGTCTCAAGCAGCAACTCACCCAGCAGCAGCGATCCTTAGAAGCCCAAATTGCTGAAACCCAAGCGAAGGAGCAAGCCTTTCAAGACCTGCTCAGCACAATGGAGCAGATGACCCAAACTCAGCAAACAGAGTTAGAGCATTTGCGGTCACACATCAGCCACGATCGCACTGATGTGCAAACGCAACAGCGATCCCTGGAAAAGCAGCTCACTGAATCTCAAGCGGCCTTAAACCGTTACCAACAGAGCGTTGTGGCGCTAGAGGCTCAATCTGTAACCGATCGCGCCCTGGTAGCCACCCTAGAGACTGAACTGCAAGCAGCTAGACAAGCATCCCAGAGCTTGAACGAAACCTTGAGTGAGCGCCAAACTGCTTTGGCAGAGGCAGAGGCCCAACGGGCAAAAATTCAGCGATCGTTGCAGGAGCAGCAAGCGCTGATGGCATCCCTGAGCCAAACCCAAGCCAGTGCCTCCGATCGCGATGCCACAATTCTCAGCCTCCGGCATGAGTTATCTACGGCACAGTCAAAGGCTGAGGATTTGGATGCCCAACTGGCCAAGCAAATGATGACCCAAGCAAGATTGCAGCAATCCTGTCAAGAGTTGGAAGGCGAACGCCAGCAAGACCAAGCACGGGTTGCGGAACTGGAGCGCCAAGTTGCTGAAATGCAGGAACAAATTCTCAAGCAAGCCCGCCAAGCGAGCGAATATGAAACAGCGGTTCAACACTGGAAAGACCGCTTTACCCTGAATCAGCAATTGGTGATTAAACTCAGAGAACTCTTGCAACGGGTGCAACCAGAGCGACTGCATGAGGTGATGGTGAGTATGGGATCAGAACCGATCCCCTCGATCGCCGACCTCCTATCCGACCTCCCCTCTACGGTCACTGCCCTCACCGAACCTCGCGTTTTAGAAATCTCTTCAGAACCAACGCCCCTTCCTCCTCCTACCAAAGCACCTCTAAAGGTAGATTTGCCCGCATTTCTCTCTAAGCGTCGCCCCACTAACAAGTAGGTAGGAAGGCGCAATTATTTGTAGGATGGGTAAAGCCGTTCCGGCATACCAGAAAAGCGATAGCGTAACCCAACCTACGCCCTATTCTTGTCTCCACTCATAGCTCCTGAGCACCATGAACTATGGCAAGAATGTCTATCTGATCGGCTTTAATCCGATAAATAATGCGGTAAGGTCGCTCGATCACCTCACGTATGTTCTCATATCTAGATTCTGGCACCACACGTCCTGACAAGGGAAATACTCCAATTTGTTCCGATCGCCTTGTTATTTTGTCAATCAAGCGATCGGCGTAGGGCTTTGAATCCTGTGCAATATATTCGTATATCAATACTAAATGCTCGATCGCTGTAGTCGTCTATTCTACTTTCACGGCTTCAGACCAAACCTTGCCCTCACTTCCTTAACACCGAGCGTCCTATTTGACTCACTATCGTGAAGCCCTGACTCAATTGCCTGACGAACATAGATTCTATACATCAAATCATCCCATGTGGCATCCTCTGCCAACTCCTCAATAATCCGCTGCGCTTCTTGTTTAATTGAAACATTTTCCATCTGGACAAACCCATCAATACGACTTCCCTCCAGTTTAATTCTTGGGAGGTGACTTGCTGCTGTCTGCAATTATTGTGCGCTTCAAATCCTCAAAGCAGAATTCCAACCCTGAAAATACGATTATAAAATGGGTGCATGTTGATTTGCCCGTCTCACATATTTTATTTAGGCACATTATTTTATATCTTTATGGCGTTCCATCGCTAGCTGAATCAGTTGATCCACTAGTTCTGGGAACGAAACGCCCGTCGCTTCCCAAAGCTGGGGATACATACTTGTGGCAGTGAAACCAGGGAGGGTGTTGATTTCATTAACCAGCAACTCTCCAGTCGATTCAACATAAAAGAAATCAACTCGCGCTAAACCAGCGCCATCGATCGCCTGAAACGCTTGCAACGCCATCGACTGTACCTGAGATGCGATCGATTCTGGCAAGGGAGCCGGAATCAGCAGTCCTGCTTTCCCCTCAGTGTATTTAGTCTCATAGTCGTAGAAATCGCTGTCATAGGTAATTTCTCCCACCACAGAAGCACGGGGCTGATCATTCCCCAAAACGGCACATTCCACCTCTCGCGGGTTGGGCACAGCGGCTTCCACAATCAAGCGGCGATCGTAGCTGGCGGCATTGTCCAAAGCAGCTTCCAACTGCGCCCGGGTTTTGGCCTTAGCGATCCCCACCGATGAGCCTAAATTGGCTGGCTTGACAAAGCAGGGATAGCCCAAGGCAACTTCAATCTCATCGCATACCTGAGACAACACAGAGGGATTCGCCCAAACTTGAGCGCGGGTGACCGCCACATACTTCGCTTGGGGTAATCCAGCTTGGGCAAAGGCCATTTTCATGGCGACCTTATCCATACCCAACGCAGAACCCAGTACCCCCGACCCCACAAAGGGACGCTGCATTAATTGCAATAATCCCTGCACCGTGCCATCCTCGCCATTGGGCCCGTGCAGTATGGGAAACCACACATCCACCTCAGCCGTTTGAGAGGGAGATGTCCAGAGGGTAGGAGTTTGCTGAGATAAGGTGGACGTTTCGATCGCAGAGTCCTCAGCAGGATGCTGATCCCCGGCGGATAGAATAGGAGTTCCCGAAGTTAATACCTGCTGGCTCACTTCCCCCGCCAACCACCGCCCATCTTTCTGAATGTAAAGGGGCAGAATGTCATATTTTTCGGCGTTAGTCCCAGCACTCAATGCACGACCGATCGCTTGGGCCGATCGAATCGAGACTTCATGCTCCCCCGATCGTCCCCCAAATAGCAAACCCACCCGTAATTTCGTCATAGTCAACAAACCCAGCCAGACCTTACACCTTTTTCAGTCGATCGGTAGGATGGGCTAGCCGTAACGTGACCCATGATTAAATCAGAGTGCTGCGTTACGGCATTCGCCTAACCCATCCTGAGATCTAAGTAGCTGGGTGCAATTAAAATAAAGATGATTTGGGGGGTGGAGGGGGTGGAACCCCCTGCCTGCTGGCAACGCCCCCACTCCCTTTCTTACAATTAATTACACCCACCTACTTACTGGATCTTCTTCAGCCAGCTAAACATTGCCCGGAGATCTTTACCGACTTCTTCGATCGGGTGTTCGGCTTCCTGACGACGCATCGCTGTAAAGCCGGGCTTGCCAGCCTGATTTTCCAAAACAAATTCACGGGCAAACTGTCCGGCTTGGATTTCTTGCAGAATTTTCCGCATTTCGGCGCGGGTTGCGTCCGTCACAATGCGGGGGCCACGGGTGTAGTCTCCATACTCGGCGGTGTTAGAGATGCTGTCGCGCATCTTGGCTAAGCCACCTTCCACAATCAAATCCACAATGAGTTTGACTTCGTGGAGGCACTCAAAATAGGCGAGTTCGGGCTGATAGCCAGCGGCAACTAGGGTTTCAAATCCGGCTTTAATCAACGCACTCAAACCGCCACACAACACAACCTGTTCCCCAAATAAATCCGTCTCGGTTTCTTCCCGAAAGGTGGTTTCCAGAATCCCCGCCCTAGTGCCACCAATGCCCTTAGCGTAGGCCATTGCCCGATCGCGGGCTTGTCCTGATCCATCTTGGTAGACAGCAAACAAGCAAGGCACTCCTTCGCCTTGGGTATAAGTCCGTCGCACCAAATGCCCTGGTCCTTTGGGGGCCACCATCACTACATCTACATGGGGCGGCGGCACGACTTGGGCAAAGTGAATGTTAAAGCCATGGGCAAACGCCAGGACTTTTCCCTCGCTGAGGTGGGGTTCAATGTCCTGTTTGTAGACTGTTCTCTGGGCTTCATCGGGGAGCAAAACCATGATGAAGTCGGCTTGAGCCGAGGCTTCTGCAACAGACGTAACGGTCAAGCCTTCTGCTTCAGCTTTGGCAGCGGACTTGCTCCCTGGATACAACCCGATGATGACCTTCTGCCCACTGTCTTTGAGGTTTAGAGCATGGGCATGACCTTGGGAACCGTAGCCAATAATGGCGATCGTTTTCCCGTTTAACAGGTCTAAATTGGCATCCTCATCGTAGTACATCCGTGCCATAAAACTCTCTCCTAACCTCATCTGAATTCACTGCAAGGTTCTGATTTTAGCAGACTCCGGTCGCTGCATTAATGTGCGAGGTTGAGCAGCAATTCTCACGTTGGTAATAGTTCGGACAGTTTTGCGATCACTAGTCCTCATCCCCTTGGCGATAGCTAGCCCTCATCCCCCAACCCCTTCTCCCAGAACGGGAGAAGGGGAGCCGGATTGAAGTCCCTCTCCCCTCTTGGGAGAGGGATTTAGGGTG
>JARCMD010000158.1 GCA_030248885.1 Leptolyngbyaceae cyanobacterium MP9P1.79
GCTCCCAAGGCGATCATTACCAGTGGGAACCTGTCCAGTGGGAATTTACGCCCTAACTGAACAGGAGGGTAGTCTCCTGAGATTATTTCAGACCCTTAGAACAGGAGGGTAAACAATCCCATGAGATCTCTTTTTTGCGGGTCTGTTTTTTGTGGGTCTGTAATAGTCTCACCGTTTTACCAAACAACCTGAATACTCCATAAACCCTACTCGCCAAAGCGCTGTTGCAACTCTTGCGACCACGCCAGCATTTTCTGTAACCCTTCCGTGGTGCTAACGTGGGGGTGCCAGCCCAAATGTTGTGCTGCCTTCCGCACATCGGCAACGAATACTTTTTGGTCGCCCAGTCGCCAATCTAGCCGCTCAAATCGCATTGCTGCCCCCGTTTCAGCGGACAATGCTTGGAATAACTCCAGTAGCGAGAGGGAATTGGCCATGCCACCGCCGAGGTTGTAGATTTCCCCCGCACACCGATCGCTACACTTTGCTGCCAGCAAATAAGCACTAATCAAATCATCGGCGTGTAAAACATCCCGCACTTGCTTGCCATCCCCAGAAATCGTAAACGTGGGGGCATTGGGATCAATCATTTCCAAGGCTTTGAGGCAAAACCAGCCAATCCAGCCTTGGTCGTAGGTGGCGAATTGTCTGCCCCCGTACATGGAGGAATGGCGAAACACGATCGTCGTCAGCCCAAACATGCGGTGGTAATCGCGCACATACTGGTCGGCGGTGAGTTTGGAGCAGCCGTAGGGCGAGTAGCCGTCCAATTGCAGACTCTCATCCAGTCCGTGGGGATGGCTGGGCAGGATGTACCGAGTTTCAGTCTCCTGGCAGGGGATAGACTCCAGGGAACCGTAGACTTTGTTTGTGGAGGAATAGATGACGATCGCCTCTGAAGCGTGGAGCCGCACTGCTTCCAACACGTTCAAGGTTCCCAGAGCATTCACTTCAAAGTCCAGGCGGGGGTGTTGAATGCTGGTGGTCATGGCCACCTGTCCCGCGAGGTGGGCGATCGTCTGGGGCTGAGTGTCCTGCACCACATGGGCTACCTTGTCATCATCGCGGATATCTGCCTCGACAAAGCGCCAGTCTGAACCATGTTGCGATCGGAGCCACTCCAGGTTATCCCGTGATCCCCGGCGACTGAGGTTATCCAACACCATCACCGTTTCCCCTTGGGTGAGGAGCGCATGGGCCAGATTGGTGCCGACAAAGCCACACCCGCCCGTAATTAGCCAACTCATCGCAATGCTCCTACTTGGGCAAATTGCTGCACAAAGGTCGTAATGGTATCCACCATGTAGGCAATCATCGGCTCGGTGAGTCCCGGATAGACCCCGATCCAGAAGGATTGGTTCATCACCACATCGGTATTTTTCAGGTCTCCTACCACGCGATGGGGCAAGTTGCGGTAGGCGGGTTGGCGGATGAGGTTGCCGCCAAAGAGTAAGCGAGTCCCAATTTTGTGGCGTTCCAGGTAGCGGACTAAATCATTGCGTTGGAACGGCGCATCGGGGCGCACGGTGAGCAAGAAGCCAAACCAACTGGGTTCACTGTTGGGCGTGGCTTGGGGCAACATCAAAACGTCTGCGAGGGGTTTGAGTCCGTCGTGGAGCCGTTGCCAATTTTGTCTGCGGGCAGCGATGAAGCCGGAGAGTTTTTTCAGTTGAGAAACCCCGATCGCCGCTTGCATGTCAGTCAGCTTCAGGTTGTAGCCAATGTGGGAGTAGGTATATTTGTGGTCATATCCGGTGGGCAAATCCCCTAGTTGCCAGCCGAAACGCTTGCCGCAGGTGTTATCCACGCCGGGGGCACACCAACAACTTCTGCCCCAGTCGCGGAACGACTCGACTAAAACTTTCAGTTTGGGCTGGTTGGTCAGTACACATCCGCCTTCCCCCATGGTGATGTGGTGGGCGGGATAGAAGCTGACAGTTGCCAGGTCGCCAAAGGTGCCTGTCAATTGCCCGTTGTAGGTTGCGCCGAGGGCATCGCAGTTGTCTTCAATCAACCAAAGCTGATGCTTCTCAGCAATGGCTTTGACGGCGCTGAGGTTGAAGGGGTTGCCGAGGGTGTGGGCCAGCATGATGGCGCGAGTGCGGGGGCCGATCGCCTCTTCCAGTGCCGTCACATCAATATTATGGGTGTCGAGTTCGATGTCCAAAAAGACGGGCACCAAGCCGTTTTGCACCGTTGGGTTGAGGGTGGTAGGAAATCCCGCCGCTACAGTAATCACCTCATCCCCCGGCTGGAGTTGCCGATCGCCCAGTTCTGGGGAAGTCAGCGCCGAAAGGGCCAGCAAATTGGCTGAGGAGCCAGAGTTACACAGCAAGGCATGGCGCAAGCCGAAATATTGGGCAAATTCCCGTTCAAATTGCTCGGCATAACGCCCCGTTGTCAGCCAAAAATCCAGCGATGCATCAACGAGATGAACCATGTCTTCGCCATCAAACACCCGCCCCGAAACGGGAACTGGGGTCACGCCAGGAATAAACTCCTTGGGCAGAAATGCCTCTGCATGGTAAGCAATGACTCTCTCTAGAATCTCTTGACGCAAGTGTTCAGCGCTTCCCACGACTATCCTCCTGTTGTGATCGATACCATCCTATTGTTTCTGTCAGGCCCTGACGCAGGGACCAAAGTGGCTCCCAATCTAGCAATTGGCGAGTGATGTCCCGATCGGCAATCTGGGGGTGTTCGCCCAAGCGATCGGCCACTGCCCCAAACAACGGTGTCACCTGACTATTACTCAATTCCACTAAAAGTTCTACCACGTCGCGCAAACAGGTACCCTGTCCGGTGCCTAAATCCATCACCTTCCCCTCCAACCCCGGCTGAATGCCGACCTGGAGCAGCCCCCGAACAATATCGACGATGTACACCAAGTCCACAA
>JARCMD010000159.1 GCA_030248885.1 Leptolyngbyaceae cyanobacterium MP9P1.79
AAGAGGGGAGAGGGACTTCAATCCGGCTCCCCTGCTCCCGTTCTGGGAGAAGGGGTTGGGGGATGAGGGTTAGCCATCGCAAAAATGTCCGAACTATTGGTGGTATGTAGCCTTGGTTTTTCAACGAGAAACTGGGTTCTTGAATGCTGATTGAATCATGCAGGATCTAAGTTATCCAATTTAGGCAAGCTTGAACTAGAGCGTCGAGGAGCGTCACGAATGTTAGCCAGGGTTCAAGTTGGTGCCCGATTAAATTTTCTCCATATCGGTCGATCGCTACTAGGTTTGATGCTAGGAGCGGTTAGCTTGTCGGGGTGCAAGATGCAACCGACGGAGGCGCAGTTGAACGGATGGCGAGAGGAGACGATCGCCCGAAACACGGCAGCGTTGAAGACACGGGCTAGTCAGACTAAGGAGCGCCCATGGAGCTTGGTAATCCAGGGACAAACCAGTACGGGAAAGCCAGTGATACTAACTTGGGAGCAAATTCGATCGCTAGCAACGACCCATGTGCTGACGAAGGAACCCCACAACACCAAAGACTTGAGTGAGGTGCTGGATTTTCGGGGTATGGCAATTTCTCAGCTTTTGGACACCGTTGGAGTCGCGCCCAATGTGACTGAAGTCACGTTTGTGGCCTTCGATTCCTATCGCTCTACGGTTCAACTGGCGGATTTGAAGCGCTACCCGATTATTCTAGCGATCGAGCGAAATAAGCAACCCTTGCCCCGAACTGAGGGCGGGCCAATCTACCTAGTGTTTCCCCATACTCAATATCCAAAACTTCAAACGCCCTATGGGAACTCATTTTGGCTGTTTTATACAACTCATATGATTGTGGGTACAGAAGCGGTGCAGGTGCAAGTGGGCGATCGCAAGTTTGACCAAGCTACCCTCGATCGGCTGCCGCAAACGACAATGACTGAGACGGTGGGTTACAAAATTGGCTGGCCCAATAGCAAAGTTAAGCTACAAGGAGTTAGAGTCCGAGATGTGTTAGCAGCGGCTGGCATTTCTCTATCCGGCAACAATAGGCTTGTGATTCAGGGCAAAGCTGCGATCTACCAGGATCAAGCCAGGGCAGTCTACTTAACCGCTAAGGACGTGGAGACCTGCGATATTCTATTGGCAACCCGTTGGGGAGAAAATTTGCAGCCCATTCCTGCGAGACTGGGGGGGCCAGTGACCTTAGCGTTTCCGTCTGCCTGTCAAAAACAGACAACGGCTCAGTATTGGGTTACGTTCGTGGAAAAACTTCAGGTTATTACACCATAAGTCAGGTCACTACGCCATGAGTCAGCGCAATGGGCAAGAGCCAACGCAGCCAACAGTGGAAAGGGGAGACGGTCAGGACGATCGCTTCTTAGTCGATCCAGTAACGCGAAAAAAACGGAATCTGAATCAGGATTTAGGAGAGATACCATCAGCCAGGGATAGACCCTCCAAAAAGGGGACTGGCGCTCAGCATCCCCAGTGGCTCAACTTTTTCTTCCGATCGATCCGCACCCAAATTATGGCGACAACGACCCTGGTGATCGTGCTGATTATCAGTGCGGTGATTTGGCTCTGGGCAACGAATGAGAGTGAATTCTACATTCAGCAGAAGCAAGTCCAGGCAAAATCGATCGCGGTGCTGCTGGCTGAATCATGGGCGAATGAACTCTACGATCAGAATTGGAGCCAAATTCGATTGGGGATGGATATTATCGCTAGAGGCAATGATGATTTCGTCTACATCCTAGTCTCTGATAATCGGTTGGCTAATCAGATTGTTGGCTCGGCTCCCACGGATTTTCAAGAGCAGTATGTTCCTGACATTGTGCCGGTGGCGATCACCGATCGCGCTGTGCTGGTGCAAAACCACCAACCCCTTGCCGTGGAAACCTTCATTCTGCGCGACCTTCAGCTTCCTAACGGTCGGCTCTTGGCGAGGCGGGGCGATCGGGTAATCGAAGCGGCTGCCTCTATTCGAGTTGCAGAGAAGAAAATTGGCACCTTTCGCGTGGGACTGTCCCTGCGAGAGCTAGATGAGGCAGTCACCAATGCAGTCCGAAAAGCCCTCTTGGTGGGGGTTCTGGGTTTAGGTGTGAGCCTGATTAGCACCTATCTGTTAGCGAAGCGCATCAGTGATCCGGTGCATCGGCTCCAACGCAGCGCGGAGAAGATTGCGGCTGGAGATTTACGCCATCGGGCGATCGTGCGACGCAAGGATGAAATTGGAGCATTGGCTACGGCATTTAACGAAATGTCGGCAGCGCTTCAGTATTCCTTCAGTCGCCTGCAACGCACTCTAGAATCCTTTGAGCGATTTGTTCCTGAAAAATTTCTATCAGTCATTGCTCCTGAAGGCATCGAAAATATTCAGGTGGGAGTCGCCTCAACGCGCACCGTCACCATTATGTTTTGCGACATTCGGGGCTATACCTCTCTGTCGGAGGGCATGACTCCCCTGGCAACCTTCGCCTTTTTGAACGATTACCTCGCTTACATGGGCCGAGCGATCGACGAATCAGGGGGCTTCATCGACAAATACATTGGTGACGCAATTATGGCGCTGTTTGACGACGAGGCTACCGATGGAGCCTTGCAAGCAGCGCTGGCGATGCGGAAAATTCTAATCACGTTTAATAGAGAACGGGTTCAGCGGGAGTTGCCCCCGATCGACGTGGGGATTGGGATTCATCGGGGTGAAGTGATCATGGGGACGATTGGTTTTACATCCCGGATTGAGTCTACGGTGATTGGAGATTCGGTCAATTTGGCTTCCCGACTGGAAGGGCTAACGAAACACTATGTCTGCTCTGTTTTGGTCACGCAGCCTGTGATCAACGCCCTGCAATACCCAGACCGATTTCAGTTGCGACTGGTGGATGAGTTTGTCAAGGTGAGGGGCAAGGATGAGCCGATCGCGATCTACGAACTCCAAATTCCGGTGGAGGCTGGAGACAAAGTATTTAGAGAGGCGTGAGGAATGGGTCGAAACGATGATTCAACCTGAAAGTTTCCCCAAATATCCGCTCAGCAAACTTCATACGCCAGAATCAGGTAGCGGCTGAGTCCTAAACGGCTGACCCATTCACCGCCCTGGGTCACTTGCTCCATCTCGGTTGTGCCCGTTTGTCGCATCAATTGCCGAATCAGTGGATAGGTGGGAAGGGTGTTGCGGGTGATGTCTTCTGTGGAAATGGGACTGAATCCAGCGGTGGTTGCCAAGGTGCGGTAGTCGGCGATCGTCACTTGGCTATTCACCGGACCATAGGTGCGCTCGATCGCAGATTTGGCAAACTGATCCATGAGCTTGAGCAAAGGCAATGTGATGGACAACGGCACGAAATCACACAACGCCAACTTGCCCCCCGATCGCAGCACTCGCCTCGCCTCCTGGAAAAACCGGAGGCGACTGGGAAAGTGAAAAATACACTCCACTGCCAAAACGACATCGAAGGAGCCATCTGCAAAGGGCAACTGACAAGCATCTCCTTGGACAAAGGCGATCGTGTTGTCACGCTGAGCCTGGACTTCTGTCCTGGCCCTAGCCAACTGGCGATCGTCGATATTCAGCCCCACCAATTGCATCTGGGAAAAGCGCTCATTTAAGCTGGCGATCGTGCCTCCAAACCCGCAGCCACAATCCAAAACTCGACTACCGCCACCAATTTGACCCGCATCACAAACCCGCTGACACAGAGCCTCAGTTGCCGCTACAAAACCAGCGATCGACCCATCTGCTTTGGCTGGGTCATCCCAATATCCCCAGTGGACATGTCGTCCAAATGCCTGCAATGCCTCAGCATTTCCGCGATCGATTTGTTCTAGCAAGCCATCGAAGTAGGGGAGGTTGACGATGGGGTCAGGGGTCATGGTCGTTTGTTATGGGTTGTTGGTTGTTGGTTATTGCGATCGATTGTATGTTGACGCACAACCTAACGATTTCAGCCAAGATAAAGATAATTTGCAACTAACATTAGCTCCACAAGCTGCACAGATAAGTTACCAAATCTACACATCCTAAAAAATGCAGTATTTTTAAGTGCATTCACAGAGGGTTCAAATTATGACATCAAGACGTGCAAGAGCCGGTAGCTTTTTGAGAGACTTTCAAGAATTTGCCCTTAAGGGAAATGTGGTTGATATAGCCGTTGCTATCATTATTAGCGGAGCCTTTGGCAAGATTATCGAATCCTTCGTCGCTGATGTGATTACCCCAGCGTTGCTCAAGCCTGCCCTTGACGCTGCAAATGTTCAAGATTTGGCCAGACTTTCTTTGAACGGCATTTTATACGGCAAGTTTTTGGCAGCAGTATTAAATTTCATCGTGATTGCCTTTGTGATTTTTCTGATGATTAGGGCGATCGAAGCCGCTAAGCGCAAGCAGGTCGTTGAAGAAGCTAGCGACCCCGCATCTGATTTGGCGGCTGACGCGCAAGAGAGATTGATTTCCAGCTTGGATCGAGTCGCAGCGGCACTAGATAAGCAATAACTAAATAGCAGGTGTAGATAATCCCTGTCAGCTACCCAAAGTGGTCTAACGACGATTTGTGCCGGGGCCAAAAATATTGCCTGCACTATTGGACAGGGAATCGAAAAAGAGCAGGAAGCCTAGGACATCTCTAAACGGTTGGGTGAACACATTGAGGGCATAGGTAATGCGTCCCACTAAGTTACGTCCAACGATAATTACATCATTGTCTTGCAACGCCACATTATGGGTGGGATCGCCCCGGAGAGCATTGCCGCCATCGATCTGTCGGCTGATTGCCTTACCCTGCTCTGCGTCAAAACGGACAAGGCCAATATTCCCTAAGTCAGCATTGTCGGGGTTGGGGCCGATCGCCGTCAGCGCATCGACAAAGCTGCTTCCTCTTTCCAAGCGCAATGTAGTGATGCCACCCGTCGCATAGCTGAGGACTCGGACACGAATAAAGGGCTGAGCCAGAGTGGAGCGCCCAGCCAGAACACTATCGTATTCAGGATCAGGCTTGGTAGGTAACCGCGACACAACCACCGCATCCCGATCCTGTAGGGATAAATCGGGCAAGGTACCGCCATTTTTGAGGGGGGTGAAGAGATCGATCGTCTTTTCGATGATTGTGCCATCGGCGAGGGAACGCCGGATTCGTATCGATCGCAAATCTGCGTTTACTGTAGCCCCACCCGCCACAAACAGCGCCGTCGAAACTCGAGGCAAGGCTTGACCTCTCACAGATAGAAAGTAGAATCCAGGCTCAAACACTTCGCCAATGATCGTGACCTGAATTGGGCGCTGGGAACTTAGAGTGACTCGGACGATCGGGTCAACCAGGTAGCGATTCAGCCCATCTCGAATTTTGGACTGAGCCTCTTCCAGCGTCAGCCCTGCCAGGGAAACACTACCCAACAAGGGCAAAATGACATTGCCCTCTGGATTAATCGGCCCAACAAAGTTTAGGTCTGGGAACCGTTGCACAACCAGTCCGATCGTATCCCCTGGCCCCAGACGGTACAGCACAAATGGATCTTGGGGAGGCGTGACGGGAATCTGAGCATCAGGCGGAACAGGCTGCCCTTGGACGGGCGATGGATTTTGGAGCGAATTTTCACTGGGTAATTCTCCTCGCTCCCGCAGGCGTTGTTTTGCCTGTTCCAACAGTTGTAGGGTTGTGGGGTTTTTGGGAGGTTCAGGTTCGCTGCGAGGGGTGGCAGGTAGAGGAAGCAC
>JARCMD010000160.1 GCA_030248885.1 Leptolyngbyaceae cyanobacterium MP9P1.79
ACTCCTCCACTCCCCCACTCCTACCTCGGCACTGGAACTTGCGCCAAGAGCGAGGCAATTACGGTATCAATGAGCAAGCCATCGAGTTGGGCTTCGGGTTTGAGGATGAGGCGGTGGCGCAGCAGGGGAGGAGCGACAACTTTTACGTCGTCGGGGGTGACGTAATCCCGTCCTGATAACCAAGCCGATGCTTTGCAAGCCTGCAACCAAGATACAGCCGATCGCGGTGAGGCTCCCAGCGCCAAATCAACGTGTTGCCGCGATCGTTGCACCACAGCGAGTAAATAGTCCAGCACATTTTCTTCCACCCGCACTGCCCTTGCCTCTTGACGGGCTTGCAAAATTTGCTCCACTGTTGCCAGGGGTTTCAGACGACTTAAGTCCGATCGCTTTGCCTGAAATCCAGCCTGACTGTTCAGCAGCATCTGCTTTTCTGCGGCCACATCCGGGTAACCCACCAGCAATTTGAACAAAAAGCGATCTAACTGTGCTTCCGGTAGCGGATAGGTACCCTCAAACTCCAGGGAATTCTGAGTCGCGATCACCCAAAACAGATCCGGCAGCGGCAGACTCTCACCATCCAAGGTCACTTGCTGCTCTTCCATCGCCTCTAGGAGGGCAGCCTGGGTTTTGGGTGGGGTGCGATTAATTTCATCTGCCAGCAACACCTGGGTGAAAACGGGCCCTTTTTTGAGGGTGAAGTTGCGCGTATTCAAATCAAAAATATTGGTGCCCAAAATGTCCGTGGGCAAGATGTCGGGGGTGAGTTGAATCCGACGGAAATCGGACTGAATCAACCGCGCCAAGACTTTGACCAGCAAGGTCTTTCCTGTGCCAGGCACCCCTTCTAAAATCACATGCCCCCCCGACAGTAGTGCAATCAGGAGTTGCCGCACCAGAGCAGATTGTCCGACAACGACTTTGCTCAACGATTGACCTAGGCGGTTAAACAGATCGATTTGGGGTTCAGTCATAGGAATTAAGAATGGAATGCCGGGGTTGAAAGTTGGAACGCCCCTAGTCTAGCAATGGAATGCAGTTTGAGTGATGTTAGTTTTGCACCTCACCTTTTACCTATTGGACTATTTCAGTGCCAATGTCGGTTAGGTTGTGTTAACTGGTCGATCGATCGTCAATACTTCGGACAGTTTTTGTGGAGGTGCTGGAAATCCTGTTTTACAGCCAGGATAGACCCTCGCCCTAAATCCCTCTCCCCTCTTGGAGAGGGACTTCAATCCGGCTCCCCTGCTCCCGTTCTGGGAGAGGGGGTTGGGGGATGAGGGCTAGCTATCGCAAAAATGTCCGAACATTGATCGTCAATACTCAACCAAATAGAAAGGCACAAAGGAACCCAGCGGTTTCTTTGTGCCTATAAAGTCTAGTCTTACTCAGTCATGAGCGAGTTAATCGATCGCAGCCTTTCAAAGGTTGACAACCTATTGATTAAGGAGCTTGATTAAGGAACGGTGCAACCGACAAAGGGAGGTGCAACCGTTATTACTCCACTGGTTACGATCGTCCCGGTATTCCCCCCAGTATTCTGGAATTGCAAGTTGCCGCCTCCACCATTGGTGATGGTGTACCCATTACCAAGGTTCCCCGTGCCCGTGTTGTTAGCCAGTTGGAGACAAAGGGGAGCCGTACTAAAGTTAGTAGCAGTCAGTCCATCTGTGCCATTGGCAGTCATGGTGTTCAAGCGCACCGTGGTAGAGATTTGGGCAGTATCGAAGGCATTAATGGCAATACCCTCGAAACCATTGCGAGTGATGGTGGGGTTGGAGTCGATCGTCAATCGCGTTTGAGATGCACCAAAGCCATTGACAGCAATACCTTGCTGGTTGGTTGGGGCAGTGGGTGCTGTTGCCCCGGTAATCCGATTGTTAGAAATGGTAACGGTGGTGGGAGTCGTTGAGGTGCTGCTATTCAACACACCGATGCCATTAAAGGAACCAATATCACTGATGGTGTTATTGGTAATCGTGATGGTTGGAGCAGCATTCCCATTAATCGTGGCAAACACTCCATCAAACGCGACGTTGGTAATGGTGTTACCAGAAACCGTAATAGTCGGCGAGGTGCCATCTATATTGAGGAAAACCCCTTCTCTAACATTCGTGATGCTGGGATTGTTGGCAATTTGCACAGTGCCAGCAGCAGTCCCTGTCAGGTTTAATTCAACGCCATTGTCTCCTGCATCTGGGGCTGCCAAGCCAGCGATTCTATTGCCAGAGACGGTTAAGTTGATGGTTCCAGCGGTATTTGTGACTTCAATACCGTCGTCTCCCGGAAAGCCTGTTCTCCCGACTGTGATGGTGTTGTTGTTGATGGCAACCGTGCCCGTGGCATCCGTTAGCCTCACTCCGTCTACACTCGCATTGGTAATTGTATTGCCTGTAATCGTGGCATTGTTGCTGCCGACTGCACCGGCTGCGCCGCCTTGATTGACATCAATGCCTCTACCACCGATCGTGGTGAAGGTATTATTACGAATGGTGGGAGAAATGCGAGTGGTGCTGTTGTTGGTGATGCGGATGCCGTCTCCTGCGATCGTGCTGATGGGGTTGGATTCGATCGTCAACTGTTGAATCTGGGCGCTGTTTGCCAAGTCAATCTGAATCCCGTGGTGACTACCAGGATTGGTGCCAAAGTTAGAAATAGTGTTGCGGGCGATCGTCGCATTGCTGATCAACGAGGTATTTCTCACATCAATGTTGATCCCATCAGTTCCCCTAGGCGCACCAGGAGGGGTGGGATTTCTAATGGTGTTGTCTGCAATGGTGAGGGTAGTAATTGAAGAACTATCGTTCAGGCGAATCCGCGAACCAATATCACCGAGGTTGGTGAACTGGTTATTGACGATCGTCAACTCAGGGGCTTGAGCCGTTCCAACAGTTTCAAAGGAAATCCCCTTATCCACTAAATTCTGGATGGTATTCCCAGTGATGGTGAAGCCGACCCGTGCATTGCTGCCCAAGTCTATGTCTATCCCGTCATCGCCCCCGTTGAGAACGGTGTTGTTTGTAATCCGCACGGTGCCAGTGGTCAGAGCGCTACAGGGAAAGGGAGCCGAACCAGCGGGGCAGAAGTCTGTTTCAATGCCGTCTACATCCTGAGAGGAGGCGACGTTAATGCGGTTGCGATCGATGAGCAGGTCGATCGTGCCTGAACTGTTGCGAGAAAAGATGGCACCGTTGAGGTCAGGAGCTACGGCTCTGCGGGTGACATTGCTGACCGAGTTGTTGATAATGCGCGCCGTGCCCGTAACATTTTCCAGATAAATCCCTTCCCCTAGCGCCGCTGTGATCGTGTTGTTTTGAATCACTGGGTTGCTGACTCCCGTGGCGCTGATTGCCCTAGCACCAGGTGCGCTGATCACAAAGGTGTCGATCGTGTTGTTATTCCCCAAAGTGACCGTGCCAGTAATGGCAGGAGGCGAACCAGGCACCGTAGGCACCAAATTAGTGACAATTCCCTGGTCAGTTGTGATGTTGGTGGCAGAGCTAAGACCAATGAGTCTCACTCCACTCAACCGAGCGACGTTGAGGTTGACATTGGTGTTAGGCGTGGTGTCGCCCCCGACGTAGATGGTTTCGTTGGTTTGAGCAACGGACAGGGCCTCAGCGATCGTATTCAGAGAGCCACCTTGAATATCGACAAAGCGAAGGTTTGTGCCGCCACTCGTCGCGATCACCGTGTCACGCTCAGTCTGACTTTCCACCGTAATGTTGCTCTGCCGCTCCACAGATTCAGCAATGCGAGAGAGCAACTCGGTTTGACTGGTGATGCCCGCAGGGTTGCTGCCAGGGAAATTCACGCCAATGCTAAAGGTGAGGCGGGTGTCAAACCGGGCATCCGTTTGTAGCGCCAGACCGGCCGTGATCGAATCATTTGGACGGGCCAGTAAGCGAGTTTTGAAGCCGACAAACCCAGGTGAACCCTGACCATCGTAGTAGTACAAGCCGACATAGCCGCGCAGAGTGCCCTCCCCGATCGAGGTGAGCAAGGTGCCAACCTCAGCATCAAAGCCAGGGAGCGCCTCCTGAATAAAGAGTTGGCGATCGAGTGCTAGCAAACCACCGGGTTGAAAGGTTCCCGTACCGGGGAGACTGGTGCCCACGATCGATCGTTTGTTTTCCCCAATGGGAATGTAAGCATTGAATCGAGCGTCTAAGGGATTGCTAAAGTATTCAATCCCACCGCCGATCTGGTTGAACGTGGTAAGACCTGTGTTGCGGTAATCGTAGGAGAAATACCCCCCCACAATTTGTTCTGAAGTGAGGTTAAATGAGCGATGCCCAACTGTGACATTGGCACCCAACGCGCTATTGGATGTTCCTAGCAACAACCGTGTGTCGAGAAACGTCAGGTTGCTTCCTGGAGTTTGGAGTAAGGGAATAAAGCCTTCAAAACTGGCAAAGGAACTAAAGCCAGGACCGTCAGTGGTGTAGCGAACACCGGCGCGGGGGGAAACCACAGGAAGCACTAGATCAGCAGCGGTTCCTTCCGTAGCAGGGGGTTCCTGAGCAGCAGGGGGTTCCTGAGCGATCGATGTCTGAGTCAAGGGCGGCAGAGTCTGGATTCCCAGCACTACCAATCCGGCACACAAGAGTTTTACGGTTAATTTCTGCATAATGTCCTCACACCTATTAACGATTTACAACACTGTCCTGATTCTTCAACTAGCAGGATGAAAGGAAAGATTAGATCTGCCCCTACTACCCCAGCAGTGCATTCATCTACCTGCCCTGAACTCATGACAAGTTCATAACGGTGGGATAAATACAAAATAGAGCGCCAACAATCCCAAGGGCGGCTGTTAGCGCTCTATATCAACTAGTCTGCCAGACAAAACCGACTAGAAAGACTTCCATACACACTCCTTTCAATCAACTTGAACTCTGCTAAGGGTCATGAATTCAATCACTGGTAAAACCAGGGTTTTAATTTTCTGGTGATGCGCTGAGCGTGTCACCAGAAAATTAGGTTTTATTTAATCCACGATCCTAAATGAACCGACTGCCCGTCAAACGCCGAATCCCAATCACCGCAGGACGGGGAGGACTGTTGGAGAGTGTACCGTTAACCGTACCAACATAGCCAATATTGCTAGGCCAATTGCTACCACGGGGCACATTGCGCGTTTGGTTAAACAGGTTGCCACTCAAGTCCAGCATCTCGATCGATCGGCTGAGGCTGCTAGCAGGAGTCCCATCATTGATGGGGCAATCTTCACCGGGGTGCTGCACAGCAATCACCAGCGTATTGCCAACAAAGGTAGGACCCGTCATCTCGCAACGTACCGGACCATAGGAGAAGGGCAACACTTGTCCGGCACTCGGTCCGGTAGTCGGGAGACAGAAGAGCCAGTTGTTGCCAAACACGCCGGTGAACCCAGAAACATTCCCCGTAGAGGTGTGGTTAATCGGGTTGACCGTCCCTGCGGCACCAACCGCAAAGCCATTGTGGGTGCCAGTGGACATGTCTGTGACTCCCCAAATGTTGTTGAGCGGGTCAAAGGCAAAGTTGTCTACGTTAGCCCAACCAGACCCGCCAACAGAGCCAGCTTCCCCGCCCTGGTTGATTTTTTGCCAGCGGAAGGTCAGCCCAGTGCCATTGGCGCTGTCTTCAATGATTTTGACAATGCTGCCGGATTGCTGAGTGTCATTCACAGCGGAGCTATACTTAGAAACTTGGAAAATGCGCGAGTCAGGATAGCCATCGCCACCCGGTGCGCCATCGGTGTAGGCAATAAAGATTTCCTTTGTAACAGGGTGAACTTCCAAGTCTTCAGGACGAGCGCCAGGTGTGCCCCCTGCCAGGTTCGCTGCCAAGTAAGCATCACAGAGAAGCGCACCTTGATTTGGGTAAAAGTTCGCTAGTGTCTTGCCTTGGTATGGAGGTAGCGCCGTTGCTTCTGCTAACGTTTGTTGTCCAGAAATGACTATACCCGTTGTGGTCACAAATAGAGGGCCGCCATCGATCGTCTGCCCGGCAACGCCCACCCGTCGGGGTAAGCGGAACAGTCCACCGTTGCTGATTGTGCCACCGCGTCCAGCCGCTTCAGCCGAAGAGATGATGGAAGGAGAGAGGGGATTAGTTGGGGTGGAGAGGAGCAGAGGAATCCATCTACCTGTACCGTTTGGCTCAAAGCGAGCTACGTAGAGAGTACCAGCCGCAAATAGATTGCTATTCGCCTTATCGGTTGGGTTGGCGATCGTCCCTGTGCTGACATATTTCCAGGTATGACCGCTGCGGCGATCGTCTCCTTGGTAAACAATCAGCTTGTTCCCCGCCTCAGCCCGCATCGCGACGTTTTCGTGGCGGAAGCGTCCCAACCAACTATGCTTCTTAGGACGGAAGCTAGGGTCAGCCGGATCAATCTCTACTGACCAGCCATACTTCTCACCCAGCAGCCCAAACACTTGTCCAGATGTGCCATTGGTGTAGCCCTTAGCATCTGTGACAGTATCAACGAATTGGCTTCCGTTGCTCTTGACTCCTTCAGTGACTCCCATGTAGAAGGCACCAGCGCCGCCTTGGAAGTTTTCTTCACAGGTAAGAACGGTACCCCAAGGAGTGTAGCCTCCAGAACAGTTGTAGGCTGTACCGATGATTTTGTTACCCAACCCATCCGCGTTGACCCCAACAAACACATCAGCAACAACTGGGCCCGTTGCTTCTAGGAAATCAGTTGTGCCACCGATTTGGTATCCCGCAGGGCCCCAAGACGTGACCGAGGCGTAACCGTCTGTGCGAGTGGAATTGATGCCCAAGCCTGAAAGTCCATGGATGCGCCGATTGATAGTCTTGTCAACAGCGATCGTAAACCGTCCATCTGCGAGTCGAGTGATTCTGACAATAGAGCCACCCTGGTTGTAGAAAAACTCACCCGCAAGGCTTCGTTTGTTTGCATCGCTCAACGCTCCAAAAGAAGCGCCCGTAGGGAGTGCAGGGTTGCCAGTGACGGACTCATAGCTGCTAGGTAATAGTGCGACATTAGCTGGAGCTTCTGGTGCCAAAGGTGAAAAGGGGTAGCTCACATATTCGTGGTTCACCCATAGATAGCCATCAGTTGTGCTTCCGGGAGTGAGGGGCGCGAAGGCAGTGTAGTCTGCGTTGTAGCCAACGTAATCTTCAGGATTGGGGAAAACCCGATCGCCCCACGCCACAATAACGTAGCGCTCGTATTCTGGGGGAACGTGTACGTCATCAATCACCGTGTAAGTTGTGACGGGATTGGGTCGAACTGACCGAACTCCCGCCGGACTGGGTCCTGTTGGCAGAAAAGAAACTTGCCGCCGATACACAGGGAGCGGAGAGGGCAGAAACATGGGAGTGAACGACAGCGGGGCGCTTTGGGCCTGAGCCATGCTGCCGCCAAGCAGCTTTTCGCCTAATTCAGGAGATAGGACAGCCGCACCAGCGCTGGCCCCAAAAAACATCAACAATTGTCTACGAGTAAGACTAGACATGAAATTCCTCTCTTAGTTGATCAGTAAATAGACGGTAGACAAGGGATGACAATTGAAGAATGAAAGCGATCGAACAGGGAAAAACTAGACTATTGCGAACGATGCAGGTACCTCTAAAAACTTTCAGAACACTGCAAACTCACATTGAGCAAACTTTGAGCAAACTTTCAGCAGCTAATCATCGCGGAAACCAGGATCTCCCTCCTGTCCTTGCCCTGCCACTCTCAGGTATACAGAGGAACTTCCAGCAGCTGCCGCAACAGGGGCAGAACCAAGCTTCGAGAAGCCCAACAGAAATCTGGCACTATCGAAGTATCGCGTCCAGGATTGAATAGTTGGCTGCTTCTGCCACTCAGCGCGAGAAACCTGTGAGAAAAACAAAGGAGAGGTTTGACCGTTGCGTTCACCTAAGATCTTTACAGAGACATTTTGAACAGTAGGATTCTGGACAAATGTTCTCTGAATTGCATCAACTGCCCACGCTTCCGCACTTTGCATCAAATCAGTGAAGCTCTGGCGATCTTGGGCTGTGAGGGTGAACTCAATCTGCCTAATATCAGTCAAAGCAGATTGGGCTGGGGTAAAAGTTGCACTTGCTACGCCTATAAAAGGAGTAATTAGCATCCACAAACCACTCAAAAGCATTAGTAGTCCTAGACCTATCCAGCGGTGAAGACTATTTCTCTTCGAGAATTTAACGCTTATCATTACTATTGTTAAACCAACCCCTTATGTTGCGTAGGACATGACAAAACGATGAACTGGTAATGATCACTGACGATTGTATAGGTATTGATGGAGTCACCCATGTTGTCTAGAGAACATTGGACGAATCGTAGTAACCTCTATCACGGTGAATAACAGTAAATAAAGTTACAAAATAAATGAGCTATTGCTGTAGACAAATAGGCCCAAATATCCTGGAGAGAGTGGTGTATTTACAAGCAGTAAACCGTGATAGCCTCAAATCTTGCACCTTCTCAGATATTCTTTGAGGGCAGATTGGGGTTGTTCTCAAATTGAACTGCGCTTCGATCGCAACTGTCTTCACTCACATCAACAAGTAATTTTGAACCTATGAGTCAGTCTGCTGGACAGCGATTGGAGCAATACACCATCAAGCATCCGCAAGAAGTATTAATTGTCACAGTAGAGATTGAGGGAGAACCAGACCAAATTGCCATTTTTAAGGGCTTTTCCAGTTCTCTGATGCGTCCCACTGCTGCTGACCCCGATGTGCCTGTGTTGCCGGAAACTGCTGTGATTCTGACGATCGATCGCGTTGCCAGCCCCTACAATCCCCAAGCACCACACTATTTACAGCAAGGATTAACTTGGCAAGAGATGGAACCGCTGCTCGTATCCGCTGGGGTTTAAAAGATAATTTGGCGGAAATGCTATCCTCCAAGGTGGATTGTGTGGAGTGTAGGAATTGTGTGGAGTGTAAGAGTATGGTTACATCGCCAATGCGGTTATCGAGTTCTGATCATGGCAGTCAGCCGATCGCCTCTAATTCATTTAATGGAGTGAGTCCCCGCCTCTTTGCTGAGACAAACGTATCCCCTGCGGCTCAACCCCAGTCATTATTATTTGGGAATGCGATCGACTTGCCAAACACCCCTTTATTTGGCACAGACGGCATTCGAGGACGGGTCGGTGATTTGCTAACGGCCCCCTTGGCGTTGCAGGTGGGGTTCTGGGCAGGGCAGGTTTTGCAGCCCAACCCAGACGTTCCCGGTGTGGTGATTTTGGGACAGGATTGCCGCAATTCCAGCGATATGCTGGCGATGGCCCTGTCTGCGGGGCTAACGGCTGCGGGGCTGGAGGTGTGGTATGTGGGGATGTGTCCTACACCCGTGGTGGCTTACCTGGCGAGTATTTCAGGAGCTGTGGGCGGGGTGATGATTTCCGCCAGTCACAATCCCCCATGGGACAATGGCATCAAGTTTTTTGGGGCGGATGGGTCGAAGTTGTCCCCCACCCTGCAAGCGCAAATTGAGGCGGGACTAAGGGGAAATGGAGCCGGTCAGATTTTGGGAACTCAGTCCTGCGGAACCAAATGGGGACGGCACTATCCTCGTCCAGAATTAATTGAGGACTATTTACGATCGCTGCAAGCCCCTCTAGCAAAGGTGAGCCTAACAGGGATGCGGATTGTGCTGGATTTGGCCTGGGGAGCCGCGACGCGAGTTGCTGCCTCAGCCTTTCAATCCTTGGGAGCGGAGGTGGTCTATCTACATGATGCCCCTGATGGCGATCGGATCAATGTTCATTGCGGCTCTACCCACCTTGGCGCTCTCCAGCAAGCCGTAGAGGCCCACGCCGCCGATTTGGGATTTGCCTTTGATGGCGATGCCGATCGGGTGCTAGCTGTGGATGGCAATGGTCGCGCTGTGGATGGCGACTATATTTTATACCTATGGGGACAATCTCTCCGGCAAGCCGAGCAACTCCCTGGAAACACGATCGTCTCAACCGTGATGGCCAATCTGGGATTCGAGCGCGCCTGGGAACAGCAAGGCGGCAAACTACTCCGCACAGCCGTGGGAGACCAATACGTCCATGCTGAAATGCTCCAAACTGGGGCGATGTTGGGGGGTGAACAGTCAGGACACGTCCTCTGTCGGCACTATGGCGTGAGTGGCGACGGGCTACTGACGGCGCTGCATCTGGCGGCACTGGTTCAGCGATCGGGGCAATCCCTAGCCACCTTGGTGGATCAAAGTTTTCAGACCTATCCCCAATTGCTAAAAAATGTGCGGGTGGAAGACCGCATCACTCGCATGAACTGGCACCACTGTGAATCGTTACAGCAAACGATCGCCCAAGCTGAGGCAGACATGGGCGACCAAGGACGCATTTTAGTCAGAGCGTCAGGCACGGAACCCGTGATTCGAGTCATGGTGGAAGCAGTTAGCGCTGACCTAGTGTCCCATTGGACGGATACTGTGGTGCTGGCTGTGCAGCACTATGCTCAACTCGGTTAAACCAGTATCGGGTAAGGGTGGGGCTATAAATACGGGAGCATCTCAGCTTTGTAGAGGATACGCCAACCAAAACCCCCTCATCCCCCCAGCCCCTTCTCCCAAGAGGGGAGAAGGGGAGCAAGATCCAAGTCCCTCTCCCCACCCTGGGAGCTTGTCATTACCAACATCTCTTAAAAAGCTTAGAGAGTTTCTGGCGAATGCTCTAGACCTTGCACTTGCCCCCTAAATCCCCCAATTCTGGGGGGTTCTGAGATCGAAGTCCCCCAGAATTGGGGGGCAGGGGGGCGGTTCGGGCGACAATTTGGGACTTCTGAGAGGTTTAGAATTCACATTTTTGAGAAACCTTCGATTTCTCAAAAATGTTGGTAATGACAAGCCCTGGGAGAGGGATTTAGGGTGAGGGTTGCAAAAGTGAGATGCTCCCTATAAATATTTTCTGCACGTTGCTACCCAAGATGCAGGGGCGGGGCTATAAATATTTTCTGTCTGTTACCATTCCTATCCTTAGCCCTGCCCTTACAAGAAATTCGATCGCGCTAATCCCAAATACTTCTTAAGGAGAGGAGATGTTTTATTGTGACTTCTTCCTTTTACCTCTTGCAAACTGATCCACACAGTCTCAAACTGGAGTTGACTGGCAGAGAAGAGGTTTTCCGTGACAAGAAGAGTATTAGCCATCATTTTAGGAGGAGGGGCAGGCACCCGGCTTTATCCCCTCACCAAGCAACGTGCTAAACCCGCTGTTCCCTTGGCAGGTAAGTATCGCCTAATCGACATCCCAGTCAGTAATTGCATCAACTCGGAAATTCTCAAGATCTACATCTTGACTCAGTTCAACTCAGCGTCGCTCAATCGTCACATTGCCCGGACTTATAACTTCTCTGGCTTTAGTGATGGCTTTGTCGAAGTTTTAGCGGCCCAGCAAACCCCAGAGAATCCCAACTGGTTCCAGGGCACCGCCGATGCTGTACGCCAATATGTCTGGCTCCTTCAGGATTGGGACGTTGACGATTACCTAATTTTATCCGGCGACCATCTCTATCGCATGGATTATCGCCTGTTTGTGCAGCGGCACCAGGAAACCCAGGCGGATATTACGCTTTCTGTGGTGCCGATCGACGAACGGCGGGCTTCTGATTTTGGCTTAATGAAAATTGACGGCTCTGGGCGCGTGGTGGATTTTAGCGAAAAGCCCAAAGGCGACGCATTGAAGGAAATGCAGGTAGACACAACAGTTCTGGGGCTAACTGCTGAACAGGCAAAGCTCAGCCCCTACATTGCCTCGATGGGTATCTATGTCTTCAAACGTGATGCACTTATTAAGTTGCTGAAGGACTCGCCAGAGCGCACCGACTTTGGCAAAGAAATCATTCCCCAGTCCGCCAAGGACTACAACCTTCAGGCCTACCTATTTGGGGGCTACTGGGAAGACATCGGGACGATCGAGGCTTTCTACGAAGCGAATCTTGCTCTGACTCAGCAACCCCAGCCGCCCTTCAGCTTTTATGATGAAGAAGCGCCGATCTACACTCGCCAACGCAATCTGCCTCCCAGCAAGCTTCTAGATTGCCATATCACGGAATCAATTATCGGGGAAGGCTGCATTCTGAAAAATTGCTCTATTAAACATTCAGTGGTGGGAGTCCGATCGCGCATTGAGTCGGGTTGTACGATCGAAGACTCCCTCATCCTAGGCGCAGATTTCTATCAACCCTTTGCCGAGCGCCAAGCAGATTGTGAACCCATCCGTATTCCCCTCGGTATCGGTGCCAATACCACCATTCGGCGGGCGATCGTGGATAAAAATGTCCGCATTGGTTGCGATGTGCAAATCATCAACAAAGATGGTGTGCAAGAAGCTGAACGCGAAAGCCAGGGATTCTACATTCGCAGCGGCATCATTGTCATTCTCAAAAATGCTGTGATCGCCGATCGGACAATCATTTAATAGGACTGAAGCAAAGACTTGTGAAATAAGGAGCTTGAGCCAATTATTAACGTGAAATTGTGTGACTCTGAATTCTGACTGCGAGTCCTATGTAGTTTGTTTGTAACTACTCAGCTTACCCTCACTGTTCGGCTGAGCGCTCACGTCGAACGATAAGGGTTGCAAAAGTGAGATGCTCCCCTAATAGACGTTCGATCGCAGCGCATGGAAATAGGGATGAAGAAATGAGTGAATATATTGAGTTTGTCATCAAAAATACCAAGAGACTTAAAGATTTACAAAAGGTCTCCAACAAACTCAAAAGTGATAAAGATGAAGAAAATATCCAAGATTATAAAGAATACTTGGCTTTGCTTGACGAAGAAGCGCGCGAGTATTTCATCTGGTCAACACCTGAAGAAGATGTTATGTGGGCTGAAAGATGGTTCGCTACGCAATTGCGGCTCGCTTTACAGACCCATCACTACAACGCGGATGGGATTTTGGATCAATGATAGATGCGTTCAAGAACGGTGGGTATACTTTGCTATCATGTGAAATGGTAGGACAAGATATAGCGTATCTCAGTTTTTAGTTTTTACTCTTTTGCTTATCCCTATGGCGGTACGGGTTGTATGCAGGCGCTTGTGGAGTCATTTGGCTTCAAAGTCTTAACGATCGATGATGGAAGAAGCCCGCCACATCCACCATGACATATTAACTGCCGCCTTCTGCCCATCCTACAACTATAGTTTGAGACGAAGACTTCAAGCTAAAAGTATGACTACAGTAGCAATCTTGCCCATTTTAAGTGCTAGCGGTGAAGAATCCTATCATGCGATCGCAGGGGATAAGCGCTCGGTCGGCAAAACTGCGAGACAGGCGTTAGATCGGCTTACTGCCCGTTGGGTGAGACAGAATTCAGTGCATTATTAGTGATCCAAAGCTTTCACCCTGATCCATTTTTCAGTGCTGATCAACAAGAGCGTTTATCAGAGTTGATGAGTTTATGGCGGTTAGCACGGGATCAGGGGCAGGAATTGCCACCAGAACAGCAGGCAGAGCTAGATAACTTAGTTGATGCTGAATTGGGAGCAGCGACAGTCCGTGCTGCTACATTAATGCAGCCATAGCATCTATGAACCCGTATTATATTACGATCGCGGCACAACCATATCTTCGTTAATTCATATCTTCGTTAGCAAGGTTTATTTCCAGCTTTCCTCTCACATAGGAGTGCAATATCAACCCATATCCTAAGGATCGTGGATTAAATAACATGTAACAGTCCTGCGGTAAGGACGAAGCATACCCTTCTGGAAGCAAGCTACGGTAAAAGGACATGATTGAGTTTCAAAGGTTTTCGCCCGAATGCTTCGCCCTTTCCCAGTCTCTAACTTCTGTAAGTTATTTAATTCCTGATCCTAAGTAGTAATTTTTCCTGTACCTTGACACAGTGTTGTATAAACACTAAGATGATTATAGTGAAATCAACCATAACTCGATCGCACCTCCACCATGGCAACTCAAATCCAACTCCCCATTCCCTCCTACTTCGATGCCCAGAAAGTCGGTGAAGTCTGGCGCGTTCCATACCAGGAGCGGGCTAGTGATGCTGAAGCGTGGGCAAAACAACATAACTTACGACCCGCTGCCAAAGACAAGACCCGCATTTGCCTGATGGCGATCGATGTCCAAAATACCTTTTGCATTCCCGGTTTTGAGCTATTTGTCGGTGGGCGCTCTGGCAAGGGGGCCGTGGAAGATAACCTTCGCCTCTCCACATTCATTTATCGCAACTTGGGGATATTGACCGAAATTGCTCCCACCATGGACACTCACACCGCCATGCAAATCTTCCATCCCATCTTTTGGGTGAACGATGCTGGGGAACATCCGATTCCTGCCGCCACCCTGATCACGGCTGATGATGTGAAAAAGGGCATTTGGAAAGTCAATCCTGCGATGTCTTACAGTCTGGGTCATGGCAATTACATGGCGCTACAAAATCATGCCCTGCATTATGTCCAAACCCTCGGTGATGAAGGCAAGTATCCGCTAACCGTATGGCCCTTTCACTCCATGCTGGGAGGGATTGGCCATGCGTTGGTATCAGCGGTGGAAGAAGCCCTATTTTTCCACTGCATCGCCCGGAATAGCCAAACATCCTTTGAGATTAAGGGCGGCAATCCTTTAACCGAGAACTACTCAGTATTGAAGCCAGAAGTCTTGGCAGGAGCAGACGGCAGACCGATCGCCCAGAAGAATACGCGCTTCATCCAAAAACTCCTGGAATTTGATGCCGTCATTATTGCGGGTCAGGCAAAAAGCCATTGTGTTGCCTGGACGATCGATGATCTATTGACGGAGATTCTGGCCAAAAATCCACAGCTTGCCAAGAAGGTCTACTTATTGGAAGATTGCACCTCGCCTGTCGTCGTGCCAGGAGTGGTGGATTTCACAGAGCAAGCCAATGCTGCCTTCGATCGCTTTGCCGCCGCTGGGATGCATATCGTCAAGTCCACAGAGGCGATCGATACCTGGACTGATCTAAAAGTTGAGTCCTAGTAATCGAAATCGTATATACCTAACAGATAGAAGGAACGTTCCATGAGTCAAAACCCACCCGACCTGAATCACCTATTTCAAACCGCCCATGCCGAAGGGCTACTCTCCAGTCAATCGCTCCAAGCTCTGAATATCATTGACATCGGGGCCCAAATCCAGGCAGGGTTGGGAGTAAATGTTGATGACGTAATGGCGAGCGAAGTCGTCCTTGTGACCATGATGCCCGACGACTCCGGCTCCATCCAATACGGCAGCAACGCCCAAGCTGTGAGGGGTGGACACAATTCCGTCCTGGATGCTCTGATGACTTCCCAACAACAAAGCAACATGTTGGTTCATACCCGTTATTTGAATGGGTATGTCCTGTTTCCCTATTGTCCCCTGGCCCAGACTGTGCGGATGAATACCCAGAACTATCAGCCTGACCAGGGCACACCGCTCTATGATCAAACCATCGTGTTGCTAGGAACCGTGTTGGCCAAGTCTCAGGAGTTTGCTGACAACGGAGTGCCGGTGCGAACAGTGACCTTGCTGATTACCGATGGAGCAGATGCCCACTCCCAGCGATCGACGGCTAACACAGTCGCGGCGATCGTCCATGACATGCTCATGGCAGAAAACCACATCATCGCTGGCATGGGAATCGACGACGGACAAACCGACTTTCGGCGCGTCTTTCAAGATATGGGCATCCGCGACGAGTGGATTCTGACACCCGGCAACAGCGAAGCCGAAATCCGCAAAGCCTTTCGCGTCTTCTCTCAGTCCGCAGTCAGGGCTAGCCAGGGCGCAGGGAGTTTTAGTCAGTCAGGATTAGGTGGATTTGGGAGTCCGTAGGTACAGCTTGGTGTAAAATTCATCCCACATTCCACACTCTGAACTCCGTAGATAGAATTGGGGCTTGGGGTTTATGATTCAGGCATACGTTGTGAATGTGCCCCATGCCTTTGACGATTCTCGTAGCTGACGATGATCTGGGAACCCGGTTGTCGATCGGCGATTACTTGGAAATGGCGGGCTACCTGGTTGTAGCGGCTGAGAATGGTCAAGAGGCGTTGGCGATCGTCGAAGCCTATCAACCCCACCTGATGATCACCGACATCAACATGCCCCAGATGGACGGCTATGAATTGGTGCAAAAAGTGCGCCAGAAACCCGCCTTCCGTCTGCTGCCTGTGATTTTTTTAACGGCACGCACTCAAACCCAAGACCGGATTCGGGGCTACCAGTCTGGAGCCGACCTATATTTGCCCAAGCCTTTTGAATTGGAGGAATTAGGGGTGGTGGTGCGGAGCTTGTTGGAACGATCGCAAATTATCCAAACTCAAATGCTTCAGACTGAATGGCAATTGCGGGCACAACTCGCTGAGACTTCAGCCCCACCCCAGCCCCATCCCGTTGCCCTGGCACCCTTCACCTTGAGTTTGACAGAACGGGAGCAAGAAGTTTTGCAGCGATTAGCGGAGGGCTTATCCAATGCCCAGATTGGCGACTGGCTCCACCTCAGCCCCCGCACCGTTGAAAAACATGTCAGCAGCCTACTCCGCAAAACCGACACCAGCAACCGGGCCGAACTGGTGCGGTTTGCGATGGATCATCATTTGGTCTAATTAATACAGTGATCCTATTTAGCAATACTTCGGACAGTTTTTGTGGAGGTGCTGAAAACCCTGTTGTACAGTCAGTATAGACCCTCACCCTAAATCCCTCTCCTAAGAGGGGAGAGGGACTTCAATCCGGCTCCCCTTCTCCCGTTCTGGGAGCTAGCGAGTCCCTTTAATCGCCAACCAAAACCCGATCGCCAACAATTTTATCCAGCAGTCCTTCACAGGCATCCTTAAGCAAATCAATCACATAATTGAAGCCCTCTGCACCTCCATAGTAGGGATCAGGCACCTCGCGATCGGGATGGCGCGTACAAAAATCACACATCAAGAAAACCTTGTGTCGATAGGCTTTGGCAGCATCCGGCAGCAAAATATTGCGGTAATTTTCCTGATCCATTGCGAGAATTAGGTCAAATTGCTCAAAATCAGTCGAGTTAAATTGTCGCGCCTTTCCACCCAAGTCAATCCCCTGCACCTTGGCGGCTGCCGTCATTCTGCGATCGGGTGGGCTGCCAACATGATAGGCTCCTGTTCCCGCAGAATCGCAACTAATTTGCTGAGTCAAGCCCTTCTGCTCAATGAGGGAATTCATAATCGCTTCAGCCGACGGCGATCGACAAATATTGCCCAAGCAAACAAACAGCAGTTTACACGTCATCACTTCACACGTTCTCAACAAAGTACCCGCAACAGAAAAACAGCCTCCCATCAGGAAAGCTGCCACAGAGCATCCTCAACTCAGTTATTTAGATAGAGACCTACTCTAGCCCTGGCAAATTCAACCCACCCGTCAATTCTTCCATGCGCTCGCGCATCATCGTTGTGGACTTGTAGTAGGCATCCTTCATCGCTGTCGTCACTAAGTCAGAAATGACTTCTGCCCCCTCTTGTAGCACATCAGGAGAAATTTCTACTCGCAGGGGTTCCTGGTTGCCACTTAGCGTTACTTTGACTAAGCCGCCACCTGCCTGGCCCTCAATTTCCATTTGCTCTAGTTCTTCTTGCAGCTTTTTTGCGCCTTCTTGAACTTGCTGAGCTTTCTTGAACGCTTCGGTTAGCTCCTTCATTTTGCCTAAACCGAAGCCAAATCCCTTACCTTGTGTCATAACGCTCTCAATGTGAGTAGGTGGTCAAACTAAATGGCTACAAATCAATGAGCCGTAAATCTAGGTTACTCCTAGCTGCGCTATTCTGACATCCCCACCCCCAATTTGGCTAAATTCTTTAGACTCGACCCCAGCGATCGAACCTGCTTTAACCTAGTTTTTGAGCTAATTCAGCAAAGAGGCTTTCCTTTGCTTTCCCATCCCCCTTTATAATCAATATCTGAAGCATACGGATTAATTCATGACCTCATCCTCCGCTCTATTTCAAGCTCCAGACCGATCCATTGATCTGCCCGTTGAACGTACAAACCTGCGCCTCAAGGACATCTTAAAAACCCTACCCCGTGAGTGTTTTCAGAAAGATACGAGAAAAGCTTGGAGTACAGTCGTTCTTAATATTTTGCTAGTTGGTTTGGGTTACGTTGGCCTCGCCCTTGCCCCCTGGTTCTTGCTTCCTTTCCTATGGATTTTTACAGGAACATCTCTCACGGGCTTTTTTGTCATCGCCCACGATTGCGGCCATCGCTCCTTTGCGAAACGACGCTGGGTCAATGATTTGCTCGGACAGACCATGCTGTTGCCCCTGATTTATCCCTTTCACAGTTGGCGGATTTTACACAATTGCCACCACGCGCACACCAACAAAATGGATGTGGACAATGCTTGGCAGCCCTTCAGACCAGAGTTTTATGACAGCTTAGGTCAACTGGGACGCTGGGGATATCAGATGTTCCGGGGACGCTTTTGGTGGATCGCCTCGGTGCTTCATTGGGCGGTCATGCACTTTGACTGGAATCGGTTTGAGGGCAAGCAGCGATCGGAAGTCAAGCAGTCAGTCATCGCTGTCTCTGTATTTGCCGCAGTTGTCTTGCCCCTGCTTTTGGTGACAACCGGCCCATGGGGATTGGTTAAGTTCTGGCTCTTACCTTGGATGGTTTATCATTTTTGGATGAGTACGTTTACTCTGGTGCATCACACGGCTCCTGATGTTCCCTTTCAACCCGCCAGCACTTGGGATGAAGCCACAGCCCAGCTTTCAGGCACGGTTCACTGCGATTATCCCTTGGCTGTGGAGTTTCTCTGCCACCATATTAATGTTCACATTCCCCACCATATTTCTACGGCGATTCCGTCCTACAACCTCCGCCTAGCTCACGAAAGTCTGAAGCAAAACTGGGGTTCTTACCTTTATGAATGCCGCTTTTCCTGGGAGTTGATGCGAACTATCACCGATCGCTGCCACTTGTACAATCCTGATCATTGTTACGACTCTTGCAGCGAATACAGCCTCAGGAACAGGAATAGTTAGGAACGGCAGGTAAATAGGGGCTGAATACTGTTAGCTCAATAACACTAAATAATCTGTCAGTAGGGACAAAGCATTCGGCATGTAGCTTTGATTGAGTTTCAAAGTATTTTGCTAAATACTTTGTCCCTACTTATATTTTGTCCTTACTTATATATTGTGATGTCGTCTATGCAGCACTATTTTTTTCAGCAAAAGTTCCACTTACTAAAATCGGGGCTATCCTAGGGGAAACAATGCCCAAGTTAAGCTAGGGATTTTTGAGTCGATTGTAATTTTTATCGAAATAGAAGCAGTGGGGAGAGAGGCAATGAAGCGAATAGGATGGTTAGGTTGTTTAGCTGCGGTGATTCTACTGAGTGGTTGTGTCACAGAAAATCGTAGCGATGTTGCCCGTAATTCCGCCCCCACTTCGGGGCAACCAGGGCAGAATGCTGCCAACTCAACCTCTCAGCAAGCGCTCAACAGCCCTGTCCTTTCAGTAAGCAATACTGCCAAGGCTGTGCCAGTACCAGGGTTGATTCCTCCCACAAATCAGGAGGAGCGCGTTGTAGAAATTCTCAAGGGACGGAATGATCCGTTTGCTAGCATTGCCACCTCTCCGATCGTCGTGGCTACCAGCCAAAGCGTTCAACCCGTCTCAACCATTCCCCTAACTCCGCCGCCTTTTGTGCCCAATCCTCCGCTCATGCTCCCTCCCCCTGGCACTCTCTCCTCCTTGCCAGTGATCAATCTGCCCGCCTCTCCCAAGCCTTCTTTAACCAGTTTGGCAAGTGGGATTGAGATTAGTGGGGTGATGCAGGTTCGGGGTAAGCTGACTGCGATCGTCAAAGTGCCTACAGAACCAACCAGCCGCTACGTGAGCGCGGGAGATTATTTGGGAAATGGCAAGGTACTCGTCAAGCGCATTGAACTGAAGCCCAACCAAGAACCATTGGTGATTTTAGAGCAGAATGGAGTTGAGGTGATCAAGTCGGTGGGCGGTGCGGGTGGGCCTGTAGCCTAAGCTTGCCTAACAAAGGTTTGTCTTCTCAGTAGTTTGCCTTCCTATTCTTCCTAAGAGATTTACGGAGCCATGCCAAAACCAGACCGCCTGGTTGAAAGCCGTAGCCTGAGCTATCAGGGCATTTATACCTGCCCCGTATGCCGTCATGGAGAAATTGCTGCCCTCACACTGATGGATGCCTTTGCCTGCAATTTTTGCCACCATATTTTTACTGCTAATCTGACGGAGCAGTCTGTACAAGTGGTAGACAGTTCCCAAGCACTGGTGTGGCGCTGGACGGGGCAGTCCTGGCGATCGGCTTACCAACGCAGCGCTGACCTGACTGGACTAGTTTGGGTTGGTGGTGCAGTAATGACGATCGTGCCACCCATCCTCATCGGTCTCCCCGCCTATATGTTTCCGCCACTAGAACGTAGGGACTGGAGTATCCCCCTCCTGCTCACGGGATTGGCGTTTTTTTCCCATCTGACGATCGCAGTGTGGCTCATTGCAGAACATCATCAATTTCCCATTTACATGACCCTGAGAGTCAAACTCGGAAACCTGTTGGGATACCGCTAGCAACCCTTAAGATTTGAATGAACTAGTGGTCTGTCAATCATTAATTGACGGGTAGCTGAAAGCTGGGAGGTTAGTTGGAGTTAAATTTTGAGGGTCTTCGACCCCTCAGAATTTTCTTGACAGAACA
>JARCMD010000161.1 GCA_030248885.1 Leptolyngbyaceae cyanobacterium MP9P1.79
CTCCACCGAAGCTGAACCTAGGGTGCTGGTTGGCGAAGTGCTGATTAAAGGAGCCGATCAGGCACTTCAAGACGAGGTGTATGGAGTGATTAAAACTCAACCTGGGCGCACCACCACCCGATCCCAGCTTCAAGAAGACATTAATGCCATTTTTGCAACTGGCTTTTTCTCAAATGTTAAGGCGGTGCCTGAAGATACGCCTTTGGGTGTGCGGGTTACGTTTGAAGTACAGGTTAATCCAGTTCTTCAAGCCGTTAAGGTTGAGGGCAATCGGGTTTTGCCAGAGACGATTCTGACCGAAAGCTTTAGCGAACAATACGGTCAAGTATTGAACCTAAATCGCCTGCAAGAGGGCATCAAAAAGGTCAACGAGTGGTATCAAAAGAATGGGTATGTTCTGGCGCAGGTCTTAGAGTCTCCAGCCGTCTCTCCCGAAGGAATTGTCACTTTGCAAGTGGCTGAGGGTGAGGTTGAAGGGATTAGAGTCCGCTTCATCAACAAAGAAGGGGATGATAAAGATGCGAAAGGCAATCCGATTCGAGGACGCACTCGCGACTTTATTGTGACTCGCGAATTTCAAACAAAACCTGGAGACATTTTTAATCGACCCATTGTTGAACAAGATTTGCAGCGAGCCTTTGGATTAGGAATTTTTGAAGATGTGCGGCTATCGTTGCAGCCAAGCGAGACTGATCCACGCAAAGTGGTGGTCGTTGCCAATGTGGCTGAGAAAAATGCGGGATCAATTTTTGCTAGCGCCGGGATTAGTTCTGCCAGCGGTTTGTTTGGGTCGGTGGGATATCAGCAGCAAAACTTGGGTGGCAATAACCAAAAGCTCTCGGCTGAAGTTCAGGTGGGTCAGCGGGAATTGCTGTTCGATTTGAGCTTCACCGATCCATGGATTGGGGGTGATCTATACCGCACCTCCTACACAGTCAATCTTTTCCGGCGACGCACGATCTCACTGATATTTGATGGCGGCGATCCGGAAGTGAATCTACCCAATGGCGACACTCCCCGGATTCTGCGCTCAGGCGGATTTATTAGCTTTACGCGCCCTTTGAGTCGCAATGTGTTTCAACGGTCTGAATGGACGGCATCTTTGGGTTTGCAATATCAGCGGGTGTCGATTCGCGATCGCGATGGCGACCTCAGCCCGTTGGATGAGCTTGGGAACAACCTCAGCTTTAGTGGCACAGGACGAGATGACCTGTTGGCATTACAATTTGGGGTCGTGCAAGATCGCCGCAATGATCCTGCTAGACCCACCAGCGGCTCGTTTTTAAGGCTAGGAACTGAGCAATCCATTCCGCTTGGGTCAGGCAATATTTTGTTTAATCGCCTTCGCGGTAACTACAGTTTTTATATTCCAGTGCAGCTACTTCGCATTACCAAAGGCTGTCGGGTCGTCAAGCCTAGACCGAGCGATTGCCCTCAAACGTTTGCCTTTAATGTTCAAGGGGGGAATTACTTTGGAGATCTCCCTCCCTATGAAGCGTTTCCTTTGGGGGGCGCAAACTCAGTTCGAGGCTATGACGAAGGAGATCTGGCAGCCGTGCGATCGTTCGTGCAAGGAACGATTGAATATCGCTTTCCGGTCATCTCTATCTTTTCGGGTGCCCTTTTTGTAGATGGAGCCTACGGTTTTGGCTCTCAGGGGCTAGTTCCAGGCAATCCGGGCGGGATTCGGGGCAAACCTGGTAGTGGGTATGGCTATGGTGTTGGTGTCCGGGTTCAATCACCACTCGGTCCAATTCGGGTAGACTTTGGTGTGAACGATCAGGGAGACACTCGGATAAACTTTGGGATTGGAGAGCGATTCTGATGAAGGCAGAAGTTCGGAGCCAAGAAAGTCAGACTTTAACAGCGTCGAACCCGGTTCAACACACACTGGGTAGCGAGTTTACTCGATCGGGGATCGGTTTGCATACGGGCTTAGTGGCACAGGTTCAAGTGTTGCCAGCACCCGCAGGCTCAGGGCGGACGTTTATCCGAGTTGATTTGCCCGATTCTCCTGAAATTCCTGCCCACATTGATGCCGTTGGGCAAACCATGCTGTCAACCGAGCTTGCCGCTAATAACGCAACGGTTCGCACCGTGGAGCATTTGCTAGCGGCATTGGTGGGTATGGGTGTGGACAATGCCCGAATTGAGATTGACGGGGCAGAGGCTCCATTACTCGATGGCTCAGCGCAGGAGTGGACAGCCGCGATCGCCCAAGCCGGGGTTATTGCCCAAACATCACCGCGCTCAACTTGGTCGTTGCAATCACCCGTCTGGATTCGGGAAGCAGATGCCTTTGTTGCCGCGCTCCCGGCTGCTGAACTGCGGTTTACCTACGGGATTGATTTTGACCTAGCAGCGATCGGTAATCAGTGGCATAGCTGGTCACCCAATGCCGATCATTTCGTGATTAATTCATCCTTTGCTGCCGAAATTGCCCCAGCCCGAACCTTTGGCTTGGCTCACCAAATTGAGTATCTTCGTGCCAATGGATTGATTAAAGGGGGCAGTTTGGATAATGCGCTGGTCTGTAGTGCTGAAGGATGGGTTAATCCGCCTTTAAGATTTCCAAACGAGCCAGCGCGTCACAAACTTTTAGACTTGATAGGAGACTTAAGTTTATTGGACATTCCGACGGCTCATTTTATGGCGTACAAAGCCAGCCATTCTTTACATACCCAACTCGCGCGATCGCTCAACCTGCTCCGCATCAAGCCCCATGTAGCGCCACAATCATGATAAGGTCTGGGACTGAGCTAGCCAACATATTCTACATCTCGACATCGCACGCTTATAAACTCCGCCCATGTCAACCCTTACTGATGTCAATACTGCCGATATAGTGCCCACCCATAAAGAGGTTCCTGCCAATCTTGAAACAGACGCTTCAACGAATGCTGTAGCATCCGGCACGACTTCTGGCGCGACTGTTTTATCGCTCGAAGACATTCAAAAACTACTGCCCCATCGTTATCCATTTGCTTTAGTCGATCGCATCATTGACTATATTCCTGGAAAGTGCGCCGTTGGCATTAAAAATGTCACCTTCAACGAACCCCATTTTCAAGGACACTTTCCGGGTCGCCCCATTATGCCGGGTGTGCTAATTGTGGAAGCAATGGCACAGGTGGGTGGAATCGTGCTGACCCAACTGGCAGATCTCCAAGGCGGTTTATTTATGTTTGCAGGGATTGATGGCGTTCGGTTTCGCCGTCCGGTTGTTCCAGGAGATCAACTGGTCATGACTGTAGAACTAATCAGCGTAAAACGCCGTCGGTTTGGCAAAATGCGAGGTCGTGCCGAAGTCGATGGGCAACTGGCAGCCGAAGGCGAATTCATGTTTTCGCTGGTAGACTAAGGCGACTTGAGCTTCGAGTTTTTTCAACTCACATTCAAAAGCTCATCATTTATCACTCATCACTTTTATGGCAACTCTGATTCATCCAACCGCAGTTATTCACCCCGGTGCCGAGCTACACCCTACTGTTAAGGTGGAACCCTACGCAGTGATTGGTGCCAAGGTAAAACTGGGAGCCGATACAGTGATTGGCTCTCATGTAGTGCTGGATGGATGGACAGAAATTGGAGAGCGAAATCAAATTTTTCCTGGAGCCGCGATCGGGCTGGCATCTCAAGATAAGAAATATGACGGAACAGAAAGCCTGGTCAAAATTGGCAACGACAATCGCATTCGAGAATACGTGACGATTAACTGTGCGACCTATGCCGATGAAATCACCCTGATTGGGAATGGCAATTTGATTATGGCGTATACTCACATTGCCCATAATTGTGTAATCGAAAATAATGTAATCATCACCAACGCGGTGTCTTTAGGTGGCGATGTTCACATTGAATCGGAAGCGCGCATTGGTGGCATGAGCGGAGTGCATCAAGGGGTGCGGATTGGGCGGCTAGCAATGGTCGGCGGCATGAGCCGGATTACTCGCGATGTTCCTCCCTATATGCTAGTTGAAGGACATACCGCACGGGTGCGATCGCTCAATTTAGTGGGTCTGAAACGAGCCGGACTGATGGATATGGAAGAGGGAAAAGTCTTCCAGTCTTTAAAACAAGCATTTCGGATACTTTATCGCTCCGATTTAACCGTTAACGAAGCAACAGAAAAATTAGAAACCTTACGTGACAACGACTATCTTCAACATCTCTATCAATTTCTGAAG
>JARCMD010000162.1 GCA_030248885.1 Leptolyngbyaceae cyanobacterium MP9P1.79
CCAGAAGGGGAGAGGGGCTAAAACTGGGTCGGCTCCCCTTCTCCCCCATTGGGAGAAGGGGCTGGGGGATGAGGGCAGACTTTAAGTTGCACATCGCCTATCCCACTCTCCGATGCTTGACGATCGCTGAAATTAAATTCCCAAGCGTTGGTAAATCTCATCCAAATGCTTGAGATGGTGTTGGGGATCAAAGCAATCGGCAATTTCGCCAGGGGATAGTTTTTCTATGACGCGGGGATCATGGGCGACCGCCGATCGAAAATCACCGTCGGGTTGGTTCCATGCCGCGTGGGCTAGGGATTGCACGATCGCATAGGCCGTTTCCCGACCCATGCCCTTTTCCACCAGGGTCAGCATCACGCGCTGACTGAAGACAACGCCGCCGTAGCAGTTGAGGTTGCGCTCCATATTCTGGGGATATACCAGCAAATTTTTCACCAGATCTGTCATTTCCACGAGCATGAAGTGCGTCACAGTGCAGCTATCGGGCAAAATCATCCGCTCTACGGAACTGTGGGAAATGTCTCGCTCGTGCCACAGGGCCACGTTTTCCACCGCAGCAACGGCATAGCCTCGAACCACCCGCGCCATCCCCGTCAGCCGCTCTGCCCGAATGGGGTTGCGCTTGTGGGGCATGGCGGAGGAGCCTTTCTGTCCCTTAGCAAAGAACTCTTCTACCTCTAGGATATCTGTGCGCTGGAGGTTACGAATTTCCACGGCAAAGCGCTCGATCGACGCAGCAACTAGGGCCAGGGTTTGCACAAAATCGGCATGACGATCGCGGGAAATCACTTGGGTAGAAGCGGTATCTGGCTCCAGACCCAATTTCTGGCAGGCAAGGGCTTCCACCCGTGGATCAATGTTGGCGTAGGTGCCCACGGCTCCAGAGATTTTGCCCGTGGCAATTTCACCCCGCAGACGCACCAGGCGAGTCCGCTGCCGACACACCTCCGCGAGCCACCCAGCCAGTTTGAAACCAAAGGTGATCGGTTCGGCATGAACGCCGTGGGAACGACCCGCCATCACGGTGTAGCGGTGTTGTTGCGCTTGGTAGCGAATCGCCTGACTCAGGGACTCGACTTGCCCCAACAAAATATCCAAGCTGGCAACCAACTGGAGGGCCAGCGCCGTATCCAGCACATCGGAACTGGTTAATCCCAGGTGAATGTAGCGCCCCGCATCTCCCACGTATTCGTTGACGTTGGTGAGAAAAGCAATCACGTCGTGGCGAACTTCTGCCTCAATCTCCAGGACGCGATCGGGGTCAAACTGCGCCTTGGCTTTAATTTCTTCCACTGCTTCGGCTGGGATATACCCTAGCTCTGCTTGCGCCTCACAAACCGCGATCTCAACCTGGAGCCAGGTTTGCAGCTTATAAGCTTCTGTCCACAAATTGCCCATCTCAGGCAGGGCATAACGTCAATCAAGGCCTGTGTCGCAGAAAACAACTGTCACATTTTACCTCTGATTTTGATTGTTAGCCTCCAATGTTTTGGTGATGGCAATGCAGCCAAATCTTTGGTTAGCATTTGTGGTTCACAAACCCTAAAGGCTGAGCATACTCATTACTTGGTCTTGATGTTCTATCTCACTTCTATCCATCCTAAAAATAGGAGAAATTCTAAAAAAATTATGAAATTTGTTTTGTAGCCTTCGCAGTAGGTGCCCCCCTCAACATTCCTTCCGTGCTTAAATCTTCATCTATTTCTTCCCAATGAAGACCATAGCCTCCTCCGCATACCTCCCATTGCGCTCTCTGCTCAGATGTAGCATCTAATAATCTTGGATACCAAACCAAAGGGACACTAATAGTTCTTCCATCTATCAACTCAACATTGATGCTCCCCTCCGTGAAAGAGACGTTCTTAACTCTCTCGTCCGCTCGAATCGCCAAAATGCTCATACCAAGCCTCCAATAGTGATTGTTGATTCTCTTGTACTATTGACTGTAGTTGGCGAAGTTCTTTGGCACTAAAGCCAAGGTTTCTTGCCAAGCTAACTGGTTCTAACCAGAATTTAGTCGATAACCTGTCTCGGTCAATATGAATATGAGGGGGTTCATTCGGTTCATGGCTGTAGAAGTAGAGTCGATACGCACCTAATCGCAAGATTGTCGGCATAACTAGGCACTACACATTATCTAAATTGGGAATACATTAGCCACGAGTAAGGAGGCAGAGGGCTAACAATCCTAATGTAATGGACTCTCTAATATCTCTGGTGCTGAGTAAGAGGGGATAGGCTGGCTATCAAAGTAATAGATGTTAAGTTGGTAGTATCCATTGCGGAAGTAATATAGGTTGGAAATGTCTTACACTGAATTTGAAAGGAGGCGAGAGCTTTGTAATTGTGGCAGTTTAATGGAATGCCAGGCAGCTTTTTCGCGTCATTGGTATGACGATGATACACAAACTGTAGCTCACAAATTCCAGGTCTTTAAGATTCTCATTTGCTTAACCTGTGATTCTGCAACAGTGCTTCTTTACACTGGGATGGACTTTGATGAAGATTGGGGAATCGATCAAGAGTCAGGATTTCGTTTACCAATTATTGAATGTAGGAAAGTGGTTTTGTATGCTCCATCAAAACAGTTCCATGATTCAATTCCCCCAGCTATTGCTGAGGTGGTTAAGCAGGCTAAAGCGGTACTTTCTAGTTCTCCACGAGCAAGCTTTGTCTTGTGCAGAGTAGCATCAGAGGAAATTTGCAATGACTTTAAGATACCTACTGAAACTACAAACAGTAAGGGTAAAAGTTATTTCATAAATCTGCATGAGAGGCTTTCTCGATTGTTTAGGCAAGAGCAAATGCCAGAAGAGTTACAGACAATTATGAATGGCATCAAAGACCTTGGAAATGAAGGCGCACATTCAGATCATCTTACTTTTGCAGAACGGGTAAAAGAACAAGATGCAGTAAAGTTAATTAAGCTAGTAAATCACGTTCTTAGGAAACTGTACATTGATAGATATAGCGATCAAAAAGTTGCGGAGGAGTTGAAAGAATTAAAGAGCAAGATAATATGATTCCGGGTTAAACCAAACGTCCGATCGGGAACGTTGGGTATTTGTCATTGATTAATAGTAAGGATCGGGAATTTAATAACCTGCAACGGTTCAAATGTAGGGATGTTCGCGTAGCGTGTGCTTTGCACTTAGCATCCGGTAAAAAGCCCTGATTGAGTTCTCAAGCTTTCGCCCCTAGCTTGCTTCCCGAAGGGTATGCTTCGCCCTTAGTAAATCTCGAACTTAGGTAATTTATAATTCCAAACCCAGAATTGCAGATTATTTAATCCACGATCTTTAAGCTCCGGGAAGCAGGCTCAAACCTCTGTAACTATGGCGAGGGGATGAAATTCTATGATATTGAGTCGGTTTGACTCATTTCGCCTTAGACTACACATGGGTTCTAGAGTGACTTCTGGTGTATTTGCTCCCTAGGTTTGATTAAAAATTTACTGAGAATAGCTATTCTTCAGATTGCCTGTACCTAGCTCGTCTGCTCTTGGTGAAGTGCCCTATGGCTGCTATGTCTTCCTTTAAAACAGTTAAATCCCTCTCCAAACCGCTGTTGCAACCCCCGGTGCTGGCAACTTTGTTGTCGATCGGGGTGCATGGGCTATTTGCGATTACGTTGCCCTTTTTGCCAGCGAATTCCAAGGTAAAAGTGCCCGACTCACCGCGATCGGTGGGTTTGATCGAACTGACCCCCACTGAACAGGCACGCTTACCCAACTTTTCCATCCCCCAGATTATTCTTCCTGACCAGCCCTCCTCCTTCGTCGCACAGCAACCCCCAGGGACTAAGCCGTTGGGAAGCATCCCCAACTGCCCTGATGGTCAAATGCTAGAACTGTCCCAGGGCCAATGTATTTCTGTGCCGGGACAATCTACCTTGCCCCTATCGCCTCCCACCGATCCCTCCTTCACCAATCCCAACTTTCCGCCGCCGCCGCCCATTAGCTATTACCCCATTCCGCCTGTTGCTCAGCGAGTCCCCCTACCCCCACCCACGCAACGGATTCCGCCACAATCAACTCTAATTCTGCCCCCGCCCAAGCTGCCTGCGGGTAGCGCTGCCTTAATCACCCCTCCGTCCGGTGCCCCTTCGAGTCAAACCCCAGCGACTCCAGGTACTGCTCCGGCTCCTGATGGGGGAGATAATTCTGCTATAGCCGTTGCTCCGAGAGTGTCTCCCCCAACGCCACCTCCGAGAATTGCAGCCCTGATGGAAGAGCAGAAGCAGCTCCGGGAAATTTATGCCCGTGAGACGATCGGCATAACCTCTCAGGAAGCCTATGCCAAGTTGGACGGTTTGACAGAGTGGTGGAAGAAGGTAAATGAGAACCCCGCCGATCCCAAAAGTCCAACCAAGACCGTGAAGTTTCCCCCCCGCTACCCCGCCAAAGCCTGCACGAAGCGATCGAAGGACCCCGTGAAGGGAACGGTGCGGGTGGCAGCCTTGATTAGCCCTGAAGGAAAGGTGGTGGATGATCCCCTGATTGTGCAGCGCTCTAATTTCAAGATTTTGAACCAGGCGGCGGGTGACACGATCGCTGATATTAAAGCCCGTTCCTATGACCCGATCGGCGGTTACCAAGTCTACATTTTTGACCTAGAGTTCAACGGTGAGAATTGCACTAATCTCTCTTGAATCTTCGTGTTCTATCAAGAAAATTTTGAGGGGCGAAGACCCTCAAAATTTAACATCAACTAACCTCCCGACTTTCAGCTACCTGTCAATTAATGATTGTCAGACTACTGGTGGTCTGGCAAGAGTGATTTTGTGGGTTGAAAACCCCAAAATCACAACCCCTTACCAATCCCAGACTCACAAATTGAAACCTGACAAACCATTAGTTGAGTGGCGAGGCTGAGAGGTGAGACGATGGAAACCTTAACCTCAAGGCGATCGGCACAGATATGATCGATGATACGTTTGCCGCAAAACTGCGATCCCAGGGCGATCGGCTCCTAGTGCTGCTGACTCAGTTTCCCCAAGCACGGGTGCTGGTGATCGGCGATCTGACCCTGGATGAATTTCTTTCGGGGCAGGTGGAACGGGTATCCCGCGAGGCTCCGGTTTTAATCATTCGCCACGAAGCGACGAGGCAAGTTCCTGGCGGCGGGGCTAATGCAATTTATAACCTGGCCAAGCTAGGGGCCCAGGTCAAAGCCGTGGGGTTGGTGGGGCAGGATGAGCAGGGTCTGGCGTTGCGCCGCATTTTTGCCGAGGCAGGCATCGACACCCAAGGAATTTTGGTTGATCCCGATCGCCCCACAGTGACCAAAACCCGCATTTCCGGCCACGCCCGCCAATCCGTGACCCAGCAAATTGTCCGTGTCGATCGCAAATCTGATCAGTTGCCTAACGCCACCCTGCAAGCCCAGCTAGCGGAGTATGTCCGATCGCAAATCGCCAATGTTGATGCCGTAGTCTGCTCTGACTATGGCGATGGAGCTTTGACTGCACCCGTCATTCAAGCCGCCCTGACCCATTCCTGCACGATTGTCGATACCCAGCAACACTTCCAGCGCTACGCCGGAGCCACGCTCTTCACCCCCAATTTGCCGGAAGCTGAGCAAGCGGTGGGCTATGCCCTGACTCAGCCCGATCGCAGCAAAACTGACCCCGCAGCCCTGCGCCAAGCCGGAGCAGATTTGCTGACTCTAACGCAGGCAAAACAGATTTTAATCACTCAGGGCGATGAAGGAATGAGCCTATTTGACGGCACGGCTGAGCAACACATTCCCGCCTTCAACCGCACTGAAGTCTTTGATGTCACTGGGGCTGGGGATACGGTCGTTGCCGCTCTCACGTTGGGACTGATCGCTGGCGCTGCCTTCTGGGAGGCGGCTGTGCTGGGCAATCTGGCGGCAAGTTTAGTTGTTCGGCACTTCGGTACTGCGACTACGACTACTACAGAAATGAAAACTGCCCTATTAGCTTTGCTAGAAGATAACCCAATGTAAGTTGGAACAAACGATCGCTCTCCACCAGCATTGCATCTTAACTAAATGCAAAAATCCTTTTTATGATGGAAGCAACATCATTAACTTGAGGGCGGGATATGCAGGCTCAAACAGTGGCAGAGATGACAATCGCAGAACTTAAGGATTTGATTCGGCAAGTAGTGGACGATCGGCTACGGAGACAGCAGCCTGAGCCAAAAGATGAGCGATCGGTGCAGGAAATTTTGCGATCGATGGAGGAACACCGATGGACACCCCCACCCGGAACCCCTACGGCTAGCCAAATGATTATTGAGGAGCGCAATCAATGGCGGCAAGGTATGTAGTAGATGCCAGCGTTTTGGGTCACTACCTTGATCTAGATACCTACACAGCAGAAGTAACTCATTTACTGGCTGGGCTGGTTCGAGGCGACCATCTCTACATCCCAGAGTTTTGTCTCTTGGAATGCACCAATATCCTGTGGAAACACGTTCGCTTCAATGGCTTGCCCCACGCTGATGCAGCGGCAACCCTGGCTGATTTGCTGAAGTTGCCCTTTCAAATTATTGCCGTGCAACCCTTCTTGTCACAAGCTCTACAAATTGGTCTAAATCACCAACTAGCAGTCTACGACGCTCTCTATGTTGCTCTTGCACTAGAACTGGATTGTCCACTGATTACCGTGGACGATCGGCAGGCAACGGCTGCAACAGCTAGCGGAGCCACCCTTAAAGCCATCACAGATTTCTCATAAAATGGGGCTAACTTAAAATCTTGCACCCCGCAATAGAAATCCCGCCACAGAAACCGGGGTTCTAACCGAAAAACTTAGGGTCTGATGCAACCATTTTTGCCAGAACCCCAGTTTCTAGCGCAGTTGCCAGAGCCATTCCCCCCTATCCACTTCCTACCCCCTAGCCCAGCATGACTGACGACGAACTGCTGCAAGTGATTGAACAAGCTGTCAGAAATGGGGTGACAGAACTAGATCTTTGCTGGCAACACTTACCTTCTTTACCTTTGGAGATTGGGCAACTCACTAACCTAATCGGTCTTGACCTCAGTGGTAATGAACTGACGAGTCTACCTTCAGAGATTGGGCAACTCACTAACCTGACCACTCTTGACCTCAGCGACAATCGATTTATCAATCTACCTTCAGAGATTGAACAACTCACTAAGCTGGTACACCTTTACCTTATGTCCAATGGATTGATGAGTTTGCCTTCAAAGATTGGACAACTCATTAACCTGACCCGTCTTGACCTCAGCGACAATGAACTGATAAGTCTGCCTTCAGAGATTGGACAACTCTCTAACCTGACACAACTTTCGCTTAACTGTAACCGACTAACGAGTTTACCGATGGAAGTTGGACAACTCTCTAACTTGACTTCGCTTTATCTCATCGATAATCAACTGACGAGTCTGCCTGCGGAAATTGCCCAACTCACTAACTTAACAACGCTCTACCTCAGCCATAACCAACTGACGAGGTTGCCCGACGAAATTAGACAACTTCCTAACCTAACAACGCTTGACTTCAGCCATAACCAACTGACGAGTCTGGCAGAAATTGGCCAACTCTCTAATCTGACCTCGCTTTTACTCAGCAGCAATCAATTAACGAGTCTGCCGGCGGAAATTGGCCAACTCACTAAACTGCATACGCTTTATCTCAACGGCAATTCAATGACCAGTTTGGTGGAAATTTCTCAACTCTCCAATCTGCACACGCTTTCCCTCGGCGGAAACTCAATGACTAGTCTACCTGGGGAACTTAAGCAACTCTCCAACCTGGCTTGTCTTTACCTCGACACTAATCAACTGACAAACCTACCTGCGGAAATTGGACAATTTTCTAACCTGACTCGACTTTCTCTCAAGAACAACCAACTGACCTATCTGCCTGGGGAAATTGGACAACTTTCTAACCTGACCCATCTTTTCCTTAACAATAATCAACTGACGAGCCTACCTGGGGAAATTGGACAACTTTCTAACCTGATCGTTCTTGACCTTGCAGGCAATCCTCTAACATCTCTTCCAACGGAAATTCGAGAAAAATCAGGGTTGGAAATCCGCGACTTTTATCGCCAACAACTTGAAAGAAGATAGCGATTCCCGGAAATTCCTTAATCAGGGACGATCGCCTCACTTGCGCGCTTAGTGTCTTTCAAGGCAGGCTTCGTCCAACCCGTCAGATTTTGGAGATAAATGCCGCCCACGGTCAGCAGGAAGAGTCCGTAGCCCACAGCTTGCACAAGATAGAGTTTGTCGGTGTAGCCAAAGAGGGCATGGAGGACGATGCCAGGGAATTTGTCGTCGGGTAAGGCTTTGGCAGTATTCAAGACCATTGGCCCCAAGATGCAGGCGTGTTCTTTGGTGAACCGCTCGTAGTAGAAGCAAAGATCTGCGGATCTGCGGCTCATCTGGGCGACGTTTGCCACAGCGGTATCCAAGTGACCCAAGGCTGAAATTACCAATCCAGCGACGATCATCAGCAAAAATACGCCCATGACTTGAAAGAACAGGCGGATGTTGATTTTTACGCCCCACTTGAACAGCAACACCCCAATCAAAACCGCAACGGCTAAGCCACTGAAAGCACCCAGGGCAGGGACAACGCCCTGTTGAAATTTGGCGGCAATAAAGAGAACCGTTTCAAATCCTTCCCGTAGCACCGCAAAGAAGATTAAGCCAAAGATGCCCCACCCCGCTTGATTGTCCCCCGCTTGATTGTCTTTAAGGGCAGTGCCGATCGCCCCCTCCACCTGGGATTTCATGCCCTTTGCCTGTTGGGTCATCCAAATCAGCATCCAACTGAGCAGGACGATCGCCAACACACTAAAGGTCGTTTCCAGTATCGGCTCAATCACGGGGGCATACTGTTGATTTGCTTCCCCCAATCCCTTGATGAGCAGGCTAAACAGAATTCCTACTAGGGCGCTAGCCAGGATGCCAGCCCCCACGCCGCCATAGACCCAAGCATTAAGCTGGGTTTGTTTTGCTTTCTTGAGATAGGCCAGAACAATTCCCACCACGAGGGTGGCTTCAACGCCTTCGCGCAACGTGATCACAAAGGTGGGGAGAGCAGAACTAAAGTCGATCGCCATAGGAGTTTATGCGGTGAGGATAGGAGTGTGGCCAATTGGCGATATGCAACGTTCCCGAACCGCCCTCACCCTAACCCCTCTCCCCTGCTGGGAGAGGGGCTAAGACCGCGATCGGCTCCCCTTCTCCCAATGGGAGAAGGGGTTGGGGGATGAGGGCAGACTTCAAGTTCCACATCGTTTAGCAATTTACGAAGGTACTGCCACTGATTGGGCACTTTTTTCGATGGACTTAATTAAAGTCGTGACTTCCTTGGCTGACATTATCGGTGCCGCAGGAGCTGTGGCTATAGGCCAAGCCTGCATTAATTTTGTCATGTTGCTAGCGATCGTTTGATGAGCTTCTGGTTTTCCCTGCTTCATCTGGCTCTCGATCCCTTTGTAGAGTTCGTTGGCATAGATGACAAATCCTCTAGAGTCCTGATATTCAATGACCTGAGAAATTTTGCCATCGGCGATCGCAGCCGTATATTCCGTCCCAGCCGTGTCCAGCAAGCCATTGATCACTTGCAGCAAAAACCCATCGGATTGCCGCTCCGCTACGGGCAATCCCTCGATCGCGCTGTCCACAGCTTGCACTGCTGCCTTGAAGCTGGGCTGCACCCGATCGTTCTTGGGCGTAGACTTCACCAAATCCTGCAAATTAATCAGCGTCGATTTGAATTCTTTGACTCCCCGCTCTGGCAACTGGTCTTCCACATCGACGTAGATTTCCTCAACCGGGTGACCAATGTGTGGCTCCGCCTGTTCTGGCTTCTGCAACGCCAAGAGTTCGCCCGCCACAATCAGGTGTCCCTTCATCAAGCCTAGCTTGGTCATGTAATCAATATCTTTAGCAACGCCCGTTAAAGTGATGTCGGCGATCGTCACCATGTCTTTAATTTGGTCAAACTGCGCTTGCGTCACCACCTTTTTTGCCACCAACTCCTCCACACTTCCATAGGGACGGCTAGCCTGAACTTGGTTAGACAATCCTGGTATCCCTAACTTGGCTTCCAGCTTGTCCAATTCCGACAAGATAGCACTGTTGATATTGATTGAAGCGCGGTGGGAATGCGCTGAATTACTGACGTTCACCGAACTGGAACTGACAGCAGCGGGGCTAGGAGTAGGCGTTACAGCCGTTGGCGCTTGGCTACAGGAATTTAGCGTAATCAAGCCAGCAGTACAAACCGCAATCAACACATACAGCAATCCACGAAAACGGCCCAAGCGATTCATCTAAAAGGTGTCCTGAAGGAATAAATGGTGATATCTCTATTCATCTTCTAGGCAATTGACAATAATTGTCAATCATCTCGAAAAATTTAGCAGGGACTTTGAACGATGATCAATAACTTTAGAGGATGCTTTAAAAGTGCTAAGGAGATTTCCGAGAAAGATGTTACCTCTGTAGGGGCGTTCGCGTAGCGTGTGCTTTGCACTTAGCAGCTGGGCAATGACTTTCTTGTCGATTCAAGGGCTTGTCTGCCGGATGCTTCGCCCTTCCGGTGCCTGACATAACTTTTCTAGAAATCTCCTTAACCAATCACCTGAAACTGTCCCATACAGCCTGCTTCGGCGATCGGGTCTTGGTGGGGATGGAACATATAGTTGCCAGGAAAGCGGTAACTAAACTCCAAAATGTGTCGCTCCGCTGTCCCCATCGTGATCACATCGGTTTCCTGTGTGGGCGTGAGAGTGCGCCCCATGGGGTAGACCTGAAATAGATTGGCGTGTAGGTGAAAGGTGACAGCGGGATCAAATTCGATCATGTTCATCACATACAACCGAATCAGTTGATCCTGTTGAATGGGGATCGGGTAATTCATGTAGTAATTTGGCAAGCCGTTGAAGGCATAGAGTTCATTACGGCCATCGCCATTCACGTCATAGCCCGCCATCACCAGCACCATTTCATCGGCTACGGGGCGACCACCCGGCGGATCAATAATGAACATGCCGTACAGCCCCTTCCCAATATGGCGAGCCACGGGAGCCACATGGCAATGGTAAGGATGTACACCAAATGGTTCCGCATCAAACTCGTAAATTGTGGCGGTGCTGTGGCGCACAGGACGTACCCCATCCATGGCAGCGGGATGGATGCCGTGAAAGTGCATGGAGTGGGAGTGTCCGCCTTGGTTAAGAAAAATCACTCGAATCCGATCGCCCTCCGTTGCCCGCAGGGTTGGGCCCGGCACCCGGCCGTTGAAGTTCCAGGTAATGAAGGTCAGGGCATTGTTGAGCCGAATCGTAGAGGTGCCTGCCACAATACGGAACTCGCGCACGATGCGGCCGTTTTCCTGCTTAACTGTGCCGTAATCAAAATCTCGCAGAATCTTCAGGGGATTCATACCAGCTTGGGCGGCGGCCGGGAGGGCGGGAATCTGAGCCGCAGAGGGTTGGCGGGATTGGGATGTCTTCCAGTACTGATAGGAGGCGATCGTAGCCCCGGTTAATCCTGCTCCCACCAAACCCGACTGCAAAAATCTACGCCGACTCCAAAAACCTTCCTTGCCGAAATCCTTGCCCAAATCTTGATCCTGTGGCGTTGGTTTATGACTTGGCATAGGAACCCAGTTTGAGATTTTTGAACACAATTGATTCTTGGAGCATAGAGAACTTCCGCACTACTGTCAATTTTTCTCAATAATCTCTGATCTTAGACGAACGCTTGAAGCCAATAGTGCAGGCTGCCGAAGTAAGAACTCAAAACTCAAAACTATTCCCCTAATTGGTCAGAAACTTCTGCCAAGCTGCACTACAAAGTCTCCAAAAGTTTACAGTTCTCAACGTTTAATGAGTCAAGGATTACGCTTGATTGCGAAATCTAAAGCGATTCCAGGGAGCGTGATAGCTTCAACAGTAGTCATGTGACGATATCGCATTTGAACTCGCACTTCAGTCAGGAGAACACTTTCAGTATGCAATTATCCCAATCTACGATCGCTTCCTCCCGCGAAGACTTCAGCGAATATGTGGCCCATCTTCAACTCCACATGGCACTCCAAGCTCGGAATTTGGTTCCTTCCCTAGGGAAAACTGCCGATAGCCGGGAGCAATTGCTTCACAAAACCCAGGTTGACTTCGAGAAGCTGATCTCGCGTCAAGCTCTGTAATATTTTTTGCTAGTAAGAACTGCCATCCCACTCTAATGCTGCTGCAATCCCAAAATGGTCAGATGGGTAAAGGAGCGGGTTATCCGGGGCTGGTTCAGTAAGAATGAGTTGGCAATCCTGGACGCTGAGGTACTGGCTCACGAAAATGTAGTCGAGAGTGCCATGCCACGGTTTTAGAGTTCGATTTGCCCACAAATTTACCAGCACGACTTGCAACGATCGCCACCAATGGCGTTTCTTATCCAACGGAGTAGGACACGTATAGTCGGGTTCATGTCCGTTGAATGCTGCATACGCCGAGGCAAAATAGTCTCGCATTAAGGTAATTTCAGGCGTGTCCGGGGTGCCGTTGAAATCCCCAACGATCGCCAAAGGTAATTCAGGCGGCAGCTTACCCAACCAATCCAAAAGCAACCGGATCTGCTGCATCCGCTCAGGACAAGGGCCAGGGTGCCAATAGTAGTGCCCATTGCAAAACCCGAAGGGCTGTCCCTCCACCTCAATTTGCACATACTGTGCCATGCGTCCCTGTCCCTGCAAATCCAGAGTGGCTTGCTGGGTGAAGGGATGACGGCTGAGAATGGCGGCTCCATAGGTGGGGCCATTCGGATAGGCGGGGTTGTTGTAGGGCACCAGATGGACATAGGGCATCTGGAGGTGGTCAGCAAACCAGGTACTCGTATTTTCTGGCAACTTAACTTCCTGTAACCCAATCAAATCAGGCTGAGCGATCGACAGCCCTTCTAGCAACAACTCCCGTCGCCGCTCCCAGTCCGTCATCTCAAACAGAATATTAATAGTGGCTACTTTTATTTGCGACATTGATTATTAGTCAGTATGGTTTCCCCATCATCCAACTTCACCCATCATCCAACTTCACCCTTCACCCTTCACCCTTTACCCATCGCCCTTTACCCATCACTCCTCAATCTGCCACAAGTCACTCGTCAACGATTCATCCAGGATTTTCTTGGGACGCACAATGAGGATCAGTTGCCCCAGTAGAGCGATATCGGGTTCCGTTTCAAACCATTGCACCTGAATGTGTCCTGTGGAATTGGCCACGATGAAGTAGGAGTTGGGATTCCATTCGCGCTGGGCCCGGTTAACCACGAGCAAAACATCACCGGGCTGGTTGCCCAAGGCGGGGAATTCTTCACCGTCACTCAACAGGGCGATCGGATCTTCGGCGTGCATCAACACCTGCCAGCCAGGGAGTGGCACCCAAGCTCCGGTTCCAGAGAATTTCACTAAGCGAAAGGGTTCGGTTTCTTCGACGATCGGAACGGCTTTCAAGTCGGCTTCGGTCAATGGTAGCTTGCCAACCACAGGGAGAATGCGGGGCAATTCTTCCGCCGACTCTTGACGGTAAATGGGCAAGCGGGGAGCGCTACGGCTCGTGGTAACCGTAAAGTCGGTCAACAGTTGCTCAATTTTTTGTCGGGCTGTGGGACTGTGGGCTAGTTGTAACCCCTTCGCAATCAGGCGCGATCGTTCTTGGAGGTCGGCTTTTTGCTGAGCGGCCTTCCAGCATTGATAGGCAGCAGCATCACCGGGGTGCTTCTCAAATCCTTCAGGTGGAGCATAGAGGCGAGAAAAGTCTTTCATCGCCCTTGCCAAGTCTTTCGCAGCTACGGAATCCAGCTTTTTTTCTAGCAAAAATTCGGCGGCAGCGGCGCGTTCCGTGTGGGTGAGAATCCGCAACTCGTAAAGGCTATCGCTGCCAATCCGCTCAAAATGGGCCAAAACAGTGGGTGGCGCTTCCTCGCTCACGATCGAGGCGTAAACTTGCGACCCCACAATAATTTGGTTTTGCTGAATTGGCTCGAAGCCCGTCGCCTCAAAAACCGCTTGGGGATTGTAGCCCGCTTTCTGCAACCGTAGGCAAGCTTTGCCCCACCCTACCCAATTTCCCTCTTTACGCCGCAGAGCTTGCAGCAGTTCTTCTATTTCTGCTTCAGGGATAGACTGGGCGGTTGAGTCGGGCGTTGGTGGTTCATTCATGGCTGATGCAAGACGATGGGATGATGGATGTGTACTGAATGCGATCGGTTACGATCGTCGGTGAAGCAGGAATTAAAAATTTTGAACTCTTTATCAGGGCTGTTTCCCTTGGATAAACGAGGGGCTTAAGCACCTTGTTCAAGAGAGCTTCAAGAGATCTACGAGGAGCAGCTTTTAAGCTATCTTTGCGAAATGTCTTCATGTATTCTTCTACCATTCCCTCGCAATATCACGATCCCCACTTGGGTTACTCTTTCTCGCTTGTTAGGAGTACCGCTGGTTCTCTACACACTCCACAACCCAACTGTAGAGGCTCGTTGGCTCAGTTTAACCATTTTCTTAGTTGCGGCTGGCACAGATTGGCTAGATGGTTACCTGGCGCGCATGCTGAACCAAGTGACGGAGTTGGGCAAATTTCTTGATCCGTTGGTGGATAAACTCTTGGTGCTGGCTCCGCTCTTGGCGCTGATTGAGTTGCATCAGGTGCCTGCTTGGGGCGTATTTTTAATTTTGGCGCGAGAATTGACGATCGCAGGTTGGCGAGTCAATCCCATCGTATTCACTGGAGACACAGCCATTACAGGGGCAAATATTTGGGGAAAAGTGAAAACCGTGGGTCAAATTGCGGCGATCGGACTCCTCATCGCTCCCCTACCGGAAGCGTGGCGCATGGCTAGCCTAGTTGCTTTTTGGATTGCGGTGGCATTGACGTTAATTTCGGGAGCTATTTACTTAATTCCACAAAAGCCTGTAGAATAATGAACTGCGCTAAGACCGATCGGACAGAATCAGTTTATGTCAGGTCGGACTATGTTAAATTGGGCTGTGCCAAATTTTTGAGGCTCGTCCGTGAGTGATGCAGCAAAGCTTTAGTCACAGTACATCGAAATAGTTTCTCCCAAAGATAATTCTATTCGTCAGGTCTAAATTATGCCCAAGTTAAAAACCCGCAAAGCCGCCGCAAAGCGCTTCAGAGTCAGTGGTAGCGGTAAAATTATGCGCCGTAAAGCGTTTAAGAACCACATGCTAGAACACAAAAGCTCCTCCCGCAGAAGCCGCCTCAGCAAGATGGCTGTCGTTCACGAGCGCGATGAAGCAAACGTCCGCCTGATGCTGCCTTACCTCTAAGGATCAATCAAGGCTTGGCTTAAAATCTCAACATTGACGACTTCACAACTAGATAACGGATAACCATGACACGAGTAAAGCGCGGTAATGTCGCTCGTAAGCGCCGCAAAAAAATTCTGAAGCTAGCTAAAGGCTTCCGGGGTTCCCACTCCAGCTTATTTCGGACAGCGAACCAACAGGTGATGAAGGCGTTGCGAAATGCCTACCGCGATCGTCGCAAACGGAAGCGCGATTTCCGGGCCTTGTGGATCGCTCGGATCAATGCTGCCTCTCGCCAACATGGATTGAGCTACAGCCAATTCATTGGCAAGCTCAAGAAAGCAAACATTGAAATCAATCGGAAGATGCTGTCCCAGATGGCGATTCTTGATCCCACAGGCTTTACCAAAGTGCTGGAACTTGCCAGCCAGTCGTAACGACGGGGCAATGTGCCAGAAATGGAGCATGATGTTCTGTCAAGAAAATTTTGAGGGGTCGAAGACCCCTCAAAATTTAACTCCAACTAACCTCTCGGCTTTCAACTACCCGTCAATTAATGATTGACAGACTACTAGAGATGGAGCAAGGAAGGGTGGTGAATAAGCATTTATTTTCCGTTTCTTCCGCCATTTTATTAGCGCTTCTCTCTCTTCCTTGGGGTGGGCGATCGGTCACTGCGGCTGATTTGCAGACTATCAGGCAACGCGGCTACCTAGTTGTGGCTGTGAAAGATAACATGCGGCCGTTGGGATATCGCAATGGAGCGAACCAGTTGCAGGGGTTGGAGATTGACATTGCTCAGCGCTTAGCTGAAGAACTCCTGGGTCGCCGGGATGCCTTGAAGTTGCAACCAGTTGCCAACTCCGATCGTCTCACCGCTGTATTAAATGACCAAGTTGATCTGACGATCGCTAGGGTCACTGCCACCAAGACCCGTACCCGCATCGTCAGCTTCAGCGCCCCCTACTACATGGATGGCACGGCTTTGTTGACGCGATCGGAACGTGTGACCCGATTTGCAGATCTGGTGCGACAGCCGATCGCTGTCCTCAATGGCTCAGCAACGATCCCCACAATTCGCTCTCTGCTGCCCCAGGCTAATTTAGTGGGCGTAGATTCCTATCAGGCGGGGCTGAATCTGCTGGAGTCAGGGCAGGCAATGTCCTTTGCCGGAGATGCCAGTGTGCTTAGTGGTTGGGTACAGGAGTTTCCCCAGTATCGCCTGCTGTCGCCCTTGTTGTCGGCGGAACCCCTGGCAGTGGTGATGCCAAAAGGATTGCAATACGACAGTTTGCGGCGGCAGGTGAACAGCGCGATCGATCGTTGGCGAAAGGAAGGCTGGCTGCAACAGCGGGCCGCCTACTGGGGGCTACCGGTGGATGGGCTGGCTGCTGCTACTCTAGAGATGGAGACTCCAGCCGCACCTGCTGTGCCATAAAATAAATTTGCTGTCTCTGACCTATGTTGTCGTCCTCGATCGCTCCTATGACAGACCTCAATCCTCAACTCCTCCTTCCCACTACCTATCTCGCACTGATTTTGGTTTTGCTGTGTGGGGCAGGATGGTTTGTGTTTCGCGAAGTAGTGAAGACGCGCAAGGTTGAGAACACGATTTCTCGGCTACAAGCCAAACTCAGTAAGGAGAAAGGCACGGCGCAAGAATATTATGAGTTGGGCGGAATTTTTCTGGACAAGCGGTTATTCTCCCAGGCGATCGGGCAATTTCAAAAAGCACTGAAAGCGCCAGATCTACCAGAGGCTGAGAGTCCAGCGATTTACAATGCCTTGGGATATGCCTACTTTGCCCAGGATCAGTACGACACCGCGATTCGCCAATACAAAGAGGCGCTGAAAGTTAATCCCGATTATGTTACGGCTCTCAATAATTTGGGTCATGCCTATGAGCGCAAGCAGCTTACGGTTCAAGCGATCGAAACTTACGAGCACGTCCTCAAAGCTGAGCCTAATAACTCCACGGCTAAGCGGCGGGTAGAGTCGTTGAAAAAACGAGTGGTTACGCCTGCCTAGGTTCCATCTTTGTCCTGTCTTTAGAGGTAGTAGATGTCACTGGTTAAAGATGAACTCTTGCGAACAATTGAAATTGCTCCTGAAGCTGCGATCGAGCAAACCCTTATCTACCTTAAAAGCCTACTCCAAAGCCATTCTTCCCTCCGTCTCGGCTCTGGACGATCGCTCCTACGTCACGCCGAAAAATGGCAAGGAGACGATTTTGAAACCTGCCTACGATCTGTCTACGACACCCGCACCGAAGCCCAGTTTTAGAAATGGCTGTCGTTGAGCAAGAACATCGAGCAAAACGTCACTATCAAGTAACACCCGTCTCAATGGTATTTCTCCTCCAGGTAATCCACGTAGGACTCTGTAGGATCTGCTGCACTTAGCTGAATCACGCCAATTAAGCTTTGAGTCCAAGGATCGAGACTGGCAACCGACTGCTTAATTGGGCTTGGAGGACTAAGCAATAGCGTTTCTTGTTGAATTGATCTCAATAACGACTGAACCAAACGCCAACGATCGCCAATGGGTAACTGCAACATCTGGTTTTGCAGTTCTTGCAATGTCATTAGCCTCTCCCAATAACTCTCTATCTATTGTAAATTGCTGCTGCCTCCTCCACCTCAAGGCATCCCTGATTAGCAGCCCCATGCCACTTTAACGTTGAACGTTAGCAGATGGGCTTTTCAGCAACCTAAAATATCTCGCAGCCACTGTTCCACTCGATCGCCCAGAGCATGTAGGGAAAACTCAGCTTCTGCCTGGTGGCGACAGGCATGGCGATCGATTTCATCAATGCGGCCGATCGCACTCACCAACTCTGGCACACTATCCGGCTCCACTAGCCACCCCGTTTTGCCGTGCTGCACAATCTCGGCGGGGCCACCCCGACGGTAGGCAATCACGGGCACCCCACAAGCTAGGGCTTCGATCGCCACATTGCCAAAGGCTTCAATCCAATGGGGCGTAACCAAGAGCGCTCGACACTCCCCTAATTCTGCCTGTAATTGAGCCGTGGGTAAAAAGCCACGATATTCCACACTGGCATGGGGATAACTTCGTTGAATGCTCTGCCAGTAAGATTCATCAGGCATTGCCCCCCAAATTTTGAGGCACGTATTGGTTTTTTGCACCGCCTCGATCGCATCCTCTAGTCCTTTCTCTGGGGCAATGCGGCCCACCCACGCCAACGCTGCACCCGGCACTGGGCAAAAATCGTAGAGCGACAGGTCAAGGCCATTGCCCAAAATGCGGCACCGATCGGCGAAGGCAAAGGTGGCAGCTTGAGCGCGACTGTGCATCCCAATCGTGCCGGGGAACTGAGAGAGGGTGTGGGCAATGACCTGATCCATTGCGTCGGAAAGCGATCCCATGCTGACTAAGTGGGCGATCGGTCGCACAAAAAATGGGGTGAGGTAAAAGGGCAGCCAATCGTAGGCAAAGTTGACGATCGCATCGTACTCACTCTGTACCTTACGGGCATACTCCCACATATTCGCCAAGACTGCGTTACTCGGTAGCGTGATGGGAGTCGATCGGCCCTGAGTTTGGGCAGTAATTTGCAGTGCCCCTAGCACCTGGATCAGGGAAATTCCTGGCAATGTAGACCCTGCTGGAGCCACAACTTGCACAGAATGACCCTGCTGGAGCATCGCCTGCGCCATGTTGTACAGAGTGAGTTCCACCCCGCCCCCCAACCCCGAACCCAGGGCACCCACAGGCGTTGACAGAAACAGGAGCTTTAACGGGGTTGAATGAGACACACTTAACTAGAAAAGTTTTCGGGAGAACTAACGGAATGGGGCATAGTTGTGGCGCTATCGATCGGGGGAGCCGTCCGAATGCGCCCAAGCTGACCCAACGCCCAACGCGCTGTCTCCCGCACCTCAGCATCTGGGTCATCCGCCGCCTGCCGCAAAAGCTGACTAATTTGGGCGACCAAGTCGTAGACGCGGGTCAAGTCTCGAATCGCATTCTTCCGCACATCTGGACTGTCGTCTTGTAACGAAATAGCCAAGGCGCGGCTCATGGGCTTGAGGGTTCGCACTCCAATTTCTGAAAGGGAAGCCAGAATCAAGCTACGTTGCCTAGAGTCTGCGTCCATCATCAAATCTACCAATGGTTGCACCGCCTGAGAATTGCCCCGTTGCCCTAGTTCCCAAACTGCTTTATTGCGCTTTTCGGGGTCAGCACTGCGTAAATCTAGCAGCAGCGCCTCACCCGGATTAATTTTTGCCAAGCTAGAGGTTTCACTCACGACAAGGCTACCAGGAGGGCTGCTTGGAGCGGGGGGAGCTTCAGGGCTAGTCAGTTCAGCTTTAAGCTCCTGCAATACCATTTGCTCCGCAGTATTCAAAGCTGGCGTAGTCTCAGCCTGGGGAGGGGTTGCCGCAGGCAATGACAGGGACTTATGGCCATTACTCAGTTGGGCAGTGCCTATCTGAGTGAGTCCCTCAGAGGTATCAGAGGACAAGGCAAGACCGTCAGCGTCAGGATTGGGTTTAGGTGTTCCATTGTTGACTGCTTCTAGGGTGGCTGTTTCCACAGCAGGGCTGGCGATCGGTACCTCTAGTTGGGAAGCATCGGTTATGGGTGGAACGCTGGCTGGGGGTGGTGCGGCAACTTGCGCCTCTGCAATTGGAGCGGCTGCCTTAGCTTGGGGAGACGGGCTAACAGCGGACAAGCTTTTCTTGACGGTAGATTTTTCCTTTGGAGGAGCAGGTTCTGAGTCTGCTGAATTGGCAGAACGACCGCGTTCATAGAGGAAAACAGCCCCGGCTACACTGGCTGCTCCGGCGATCGAAACTCCAAGCAGAGCCAATGCCCCTTTCAAACGCCGACGCTCTTGAACTTGGTCGGGCTTCACCTGCTTGGGCTTGGGTTGAGGGGATGGTTTCACCTCCGTTGCACTAGGCGAGGGAGAGACTGAGGGCTTTGAGGTTGGGGCATTTGATGCGGGAGCTTGAGCCAGAACGGGAGTGAGGAGTGTTGTTGTTAAGAGCGATCGGGGTCTGGTTTGGCTGGCCGCAGGACTGGAGACTGCCCCCAGACAGGCAGCAAAAATCAGTAAAAGTAGGCTGAGGCGATAAGGCATCATAGAACAGGCTGGGACTGAAGCTGATTACCAAGACGATCGCAGGAATAGAGCTAAAGCTTAGCTCAATCTTATCTGTTATGAATCCCAGTCAATAGTATGGGATGGATGGTAAGAATGCATCGCGCCAGCCCCACAACATCATGAAGATCATTGGAGATTGGGGCTGTTACTATCATTCCACTATGCAGTCTTTACCGATCGCTATTGCTTGCATCCAGAATTAAAATTTGATTTCCACAAATCTTTATTAGGTTGGTTAAACGATGCATCCCATTTCTCGAACCAGCTACCGACATTGAGGAGATTTCTAGAAAAGTTTATATCAGGCACCGGAAGGGCGAAGCATTCGGGCAATGACCTTCTGGTCGATTCAAGGCTCTGTCTGCCGGATGCTTCGCCCCTACAGGGGTAACATCTTTCTCAGAAATCTCCTAAATCTTAGTCTTACAGAATCTATGGCTCTAAAATCTCAACCTGAACTGCCTCGACTGAGGCAGGCACGGAGGAAATATTACTGATACTACTACCGTTAGGCTCTGACTCGTTACAGAGGGAGTCTAGAATTCCATCGGGGAGTGTAGAGGAGGAGGCAGAGGAACGGGCGTTCAATTGCTCTCGCTGATTAATTAAGTAGATGCTCACTAACGTTAAGCCTACACCGACCCACTGCAATGGATTTAGCACTTCATTAAGCAGTAAGTGACCAAATAGCAGCGCAAAAACAGGGGTGAGGAACGTCAGGGAACTCAAGCTGGTAAGGCTACCCTTGGCAGCGAAATAAAAGAACAGACCGTAGGCGATCGCGCTGCCAAAAATGGTGGAGTAACTAAGCGCAGTCCAATCACGTAGGCTGAGGTTTACCCATTGCCCGACTTCGGTTTGGGCCGATAGCATCGCCAAAGGAATGCCACCCAGAATCATGTGCCAACCTGTGGCGACGATCGGGTCAGTGTGGCGAGAAACAAAGCGGGAAATAATCGTGCCGGCTGCCATAGAAAGCGCTGCGAGGAGCATCAGCCCTTGGCCATTTTGGAAGATAGACGCGGTGATGGATAGAACGCAAGCGGCGATCGGCACCTCACAGGCAACGTTGCCAACGTGTCCTTGAACTAGCCCCAAAATCCACTCAGGGGGCAAGCCAATCAGACTGATCCCCAGAATCCCCACGGCCAATCCGACCCAGCCCCATAACCCAATCTGTTCACCAAAAATCCACAGGGCCAGCAGGGCAACCGCCAAGGGTTGGGAGTCAATCATCACCGATCCCAAGCCCGCCCCCGTTCTCGCCAGTCCTTCTGCCAAAAATCCTTGAAACAACGTCCCATCCACCAGCGCAAAGAGGGTGATGCCCAGCCATGCCCGCCACCCCTGGGGCTGGGGCTTGTCCAACCACAGCGCCACTGCCAAAACCAGCACACCAGCGGGTAAGAGCCGCACTCCTGCCAAAAACAGCGGGGTTGTCTGCGGCATCACACCCTTCATCGCCACCATAGCCGTTCCCCACAGAAAAAAGGGGGCGATTAACAGGAGAGAGGAAGACGCTGACTTAACATTAAGCTTTAGCTGCATGGAGGTTCAGGACGAGGAACAATTCCTTGATTGTAACGGGTTGTATAGTTCTGTTAAGCAGCAACAGAACGAAGGATAGTTTATTAATCTATCCTTAATTACGCTTAGTGCAGGCTGGCAGAAGTAATTGGGTAGCACTCAAAACTCAAAACAATCCACCTAACTGGTTAGAAACTACCGCCAAGCTGCACTAGCGTCCTCCATAGCCTAGACAAATAGGTCAAACTAGAAGTCTGTTCATTGCTATATCTGTTTATGATTTGGCCTTTTAAGCCCCGATTTCGCAAACAAATTGCCCGGATTGAAATTACGGGGGCGATCGCTGGTGCTACGCGCAAGCGGGTGCTGGAGGCTCTGAAGACGGTGGAGGAACGGAAGTTTCCGGCGCTGTTGCTGCGAATTGATAGCCCTGGCGGTACGGTGGGGGATTCTCAGGAGATTTATAGCGCTATCAAAAAACTGCGAGAGAAAATCAAAATTGTCGCTAGCTTCGGCAATATTTCAGCGTCGGGGGGCGTTTACATCGGGGTTGGTGCGGAATATATTGTGGCAAATCCAGGCACGATTACGGGCAGCATTGGGGTGATTCTGCGGGGTAATAATTTGGAGCGCCTCCTGGAAAAAATTGGGGTGTCCTTCAAGGTGATCAAATCGGGGCCCTACAAGGACATTTTGGCGTTCGATCGCGAACTCACTGATCCCGAAAAAGATATTTTGCAGCAACTTATTGATACGAGTTATCACCAGTTTGTGCAAACGGTGGCTGAAGGCCGAAAACTGGCGGTGGAGGCTGTCCGCAGTTTTGCCGATGGACGAATTTTTACAGGAGAGCAAGCCTTGGCTTTGGGCGTTGTCGATCGCTTGGGCAGTGAGGAAGATGCCCGCCGCTGGACGGCTGAATTGGTGGGACTTGATCCTGAAAAAACCCAATGTTTTACCTTTGAGGAACGTAAGCCATTTCTGAGCCGATTGGTTCCTGGCAGTGGGATCAGCAGCCTCAGACGGGATCTGCTGCAACTCCCCGGACTCTCAGCCGGAGCCGATTGGCTGGAGTTTGAACTGTCCACGGCTGGCTTACCTCTATGGCTTTATCGCCCCTAGCTAATCTTGAACTTATTTAATTGCCATTTCTAGGCGATGTGCAACTTAAAGTCTGCCCTCATCCCCCCGCCCCTTCTCCCACTGGGAGAAGGAAAGCCGATCCAAATCTTAGCCCCTCTCCCCCTTTGGGAGAGGGGTTGGTGTGAGGGCGGTTCGGGAAAGTTGCACATCGCTTATTTCTAAGCAAAGTTCCCGAAACCGATCGCCTCGCTGTTCAAAGTTTTGGAACTGGTCGAAACTGGCACAGGCGGGGGAGAATAACACAACTTCGGCGTGGTGGCGTTTTGCCAGATCTGCCGATCGCGGCACCGCTTGTTCTAGCGTGTCTACGACTTCGTAATTGGTGTAGCCCATTTGTTGCAAGCGATCAGCAAACATTGATGCTGCGTTACCGATCAGCAAGACTCCGATCGCCCGCGCTTGAATGGTTTGGAGCCAGGCTGTATCGTCTCCTGCTTTGGCCTCGCCCCCCGCAATCAACACCACCGGATGCTTGACCGCCGCCAACCCCACCTGGGCCGCATCGTAGTTGGTAGCTTTGCTGTCGTTGATGAAATCGATGCCTTGCCAGGTGCAAATCAGTTCCAGCCGATGGGGAACACCGGGAAATTCCAGTGCGGCTTGGGCAATTGCCTCGTTTTCAATCCCTGCTAATTTTGCCGCCGCCACTGCCATCAGCAGGTTTTGCTGGTTATGATTCCCCGGCGTTTTGAGGTGAGTGACAGGCAGCACCCGATCGCCCATCGCTATCACCCACTCTGCCTCGACATAAACCCCGTAATTGGCATCCCGCATTAAATCCAGCTTGCCGATCGTACTCGTCCAACAAGCTCCCGACCACTGCTCCCGCCCAACTTGCCTCAGATACGGGTCATCGCCATTAAACACTTGCTGTTGAGATTGCTGTAATAGGTGAGCCTTGATGCTGTAGTAGCGCTCTAGGGTAACGTGACGACTGAGGTGATCGGGGGTGAAAGTTGTCCAGACTCCAATGCGTGGGGCGATCGAGGGCGACGATTCAATCTGGTAGCTGCTTAACTCAGCAATCACCCAATCCGGTGCAACCTCGTGGCTAGTGCCTGACCCGGTTCTCGCTGAAGGCAACGCCAATTCGCAAGCTGCGTAGCCAATATTGCCGCAAGCAGGGGCATTCAAGCCAGCAGTTTGAAAGATGGCAGCAATCAAAGCCGTTGTCGTTGTCTTGCCGTTGGTGCCTGTGATGCCAACCCAGGGCGAAGACTGAAGTGATCGCCATGCCAACTCCATTTCGCCGATCGTCTCAATCCCCAAACTCCGCGATTGCATCAAACCGGGGTGATCCCAGGGCACACCAGGACTCACGACAATCAATTGCGGCTGAGGTGAACCTGCTAAGTCTGCTTCAAACGCATGCCCCAATTTAACCGTAATGCCTTCCTGCCCCAAATCCTGTTGCTGCTGGTGCAATGCGGCAGAAGTGTTTCGATCGCTGAGCAACACCTGCCAGCCTTGGTGCTTTAGAAGCCGCGCCGCTGCTATTCCCGATTTCCCCAAACCAATGACATAAGCCCCAGCCATAACCGATCGATCGTGCTAATTGAGCAATCCCCATCCTACCGTGCTATTGACGGCCCATCATCTACCATGGCCATTAGAACTACCACGATCGTTGAGCCTCGGCTGATTGAGTTCTCGACACTTTGCCGCCGCCTGCTCAAACGCCTTCTGATAGTCTTTACCCCCCAGCATTAAATCCCCATAGTAGGCATAGGGTTCAGGGCCATAGATCGGCAACGGGTCGTCGTCTGGATAGTCCTCCCTCGCTTCCTCAACAACAGCTTTCAAGCGTTTGACTGTGAGGGATTGGGCGGGAAAGTAGTGCAGATCTGTGGCAGCTCTGCCCAGATGGGGCAATGTTGGATCAACAATGCGATCGGGTTGCTCTAGCCAACTGTGTTCGATCGGTTGGAAGGGCTGTCCTGCAAAGGCTAAGAAGCCTTGAACATAGGAAACATCTGGCATCGCCAAAGCAGCTTTATACGCATTTTCAAAGGGAGACTTGGCTTTGCTACCAATTTCCTTTGCAATGGAGCGAGAAATAATTTCATCAAGGGGTTTATTCACAGGCATTTGCCGCATCAAGGTTTTAGGTCAGTAATGCATTCTAAAGTTTTCGCTGAAGGGAGGGCGAGGAATCGATCGCATTGATAAATGATAAATCGCTGAACATCCCACGCCTAAAACTTCACCTTATAAAGCTGAAATAGCTCTCCAGGTTTCTGAGCCACGATTTTTCCACCCGCCGCTTGAATCGTCTTTTCCCAATCCGTCAGTGACTCTAGAAACACTTCCGCCCCCAAATAGGTTTCCAGAATGGCCCAGTTTTCTGATAGGGGTAAATCAGGATTCAACACATCAAACACAAATAGCCCCTCTGGTTTCAGCACCCGCTTCACCTCTCGCAACACACTGTCCCAGTAATCAAGGGAAAAATAGCAACTGAAGCCAGTGGCGATCGTCAGATCAAACTGGTCAGCCTCATACTTCAACTGGTGGGCGGCTCCCAGTTCCACACCTTTGAACAGCTTCGAGTTCAACTGTGGTCCCCGCGCAATCAAAGCATCCCGTGCCACTGTGCTGATATCTTGCCCATAAAAAAAAGCGTCCCAGTCTCGCCACGGGTAAACCAAAAAGCTCACACCACATCCAATATCCAGGCAACGCTGATTTTTTTGAGGCTTAGCTAAGTTCCAGAACGGCGAAGTAGTCTTGCTTCGCAGGGTGCCACTCGCCCATTCTTGGAAGATGGGCATCGCTTCAACGGCTTCCGGCAATTCAAAGGATTCGCCTCGATACTCTTGATTAAAGCGCGTGGCAACTGCTCCCAATTGAGCTTGTACCCCTTGCTGCTCACTCGCCCCCAACAGAGAGCCAACTCCATCTTGCGGCGACGATCGTTGCTGCTTAGCCATGCCCAGTCTAATCCTTACTCTTTTGCAGATAATATTCCTGCAAACAAATTCCTGTAACCAATTCCTGTAACCAACAGATTACAGCCTAATCTTTCAACGCTTTACCCAAATTGCGCCGACCCGCTTTGTTGATTGTCCAAGCGGGCCAAAGCAGGGAGAAGAGCAGGCGATTGGAAAAACTTTGAGTCCAAAATGTTTTGCGGAAGCCACCCCAGAATTTCCAGGCTCCACCGCCGTAGGTTAGCAACAAAATAAAGCCAACGATCGGAAACACAGGCATAAATTAACTCCGACTAATTCAATGGGTTTAAGACGATCGTAACGAGATCAAACTAAGTGATCGGCTGATCTCATGCTTCACCGCAGCAGGTGCAGGATGCGGAAAATCAGGCTCAAGACTAGTCAAGCTGATCGTACATTAGCAGTTCTGAGGTTTTGTCTTTTGAAGAAATCTAACTTGTGGAAGCGTCAGCTAGATCACTCACTCTAGTTTATCGACTCCTACAGCGTTCTACCACCTGTCAAGTGGAGACGTAACTAACGAAACCGATCGCGCTCCAGGTCACTTATTGCCTTTTCCCAGCACCAGTTTTCGGATTTGTCAGGGAACTTGTACTGAAGCTGGCTGACTAAACGCTCAGCCGCCCGCCGATCGCCGCCCAAGCTCCGAATCAATTTCCGCTGAACGTGGGACTGGACACGGTTTTTCTGGGCTGGAGATTGAAGCACTTGTAGGAATTGCCGCCACCACGTTTTGATTTGGGGGAAATAAGTCGTTACCACCCTCAACAGGACAACAGCAATCACGACTCCTAGCAGCAATTCGATCGACATACTTTACAGACAGTCCTCGTCGTTGTGCGACTTACTTTTGCCAGGATTATATCTACCAATCTCTATGACTGAAGTTATTTAAACAATACCAAGTCCTGCATGAGACAAATATTAATGGAGTGAACGTTAAGCGGGGATTTATTTGAGCCTACAGACTCGCTAAACTATCAAGTGATAACTAAAAGCACTCCCCAACTCCTAACCACCCATTTAATACTATGAGCGTCGTAAGCCAAGTTATTCTCAAAGCTGATGATGAACTTCGTTATCCCAGCGCTGGAGAACTCAACAGCATTAAAGCCTATTTTGAAACAGGCACTCAACGCACGCGCATTGCCGCTACGTTGTCTGAGAATGAGAAAAAAATTGTAGAACAGGCAAGCAAACAACTTTGGCAAAAGCGCCCCGATTACATTGCTCCTGGTGGTAATGCCTATGGCGATCGGCAACGCGCCCTGTGCCTGCGAGATTACGGCTGGTATCTGCGCCTGATCACCTACGGCATTCTCTCTGGCGACAAGGAGCCGATCGAGAAAATTGGGCTGGTGGGTGTCCGGGAAATGTACAATTCCCTCGGTGTTCCCGTGGCAGGCATGGCAGAGTCGATTCGGTGCCTCAAGAAAGCCTCTCTCGGACTTTTGACTGAACCCGATGCGGTTGAAGCTGCACCTTACTTCGACTACATCATTCAAGCGATGTCTACTAACTAGGGAGATCTCTGAGAATAATGTTACCCCTGCACGGGCGAAGCATTCGGGCAATGACCGTCTGTCAGTTCAAGGCTTATCTGCCGAATGCTTCGCCCCTACGCACCTTGGTATCACCTTTTCTGGAAATCGCCTAGTAGTCTGTCAATCATGGGTGCATCCCAGTTTTGCAACCGCCCGATCCACCCTCACCCAAAGTCCCTCTCCCTAGGGAGAGGGACTTTGAATTCCGGCTCCCTTCTCCCTAGGGAGAAGGGTTGGGGATGTAGCTTGCTTCCCGAAGGGTGGGCGGCTCGG
>JARCMD010000014.1 GCA_030248885.1 Leptolyngbyaceae cyanobacterium MP9P1.79
AGGGACTTGGATCTTGCTCCCCTTCTCCCCTTTTGGGAGAAGGGGCTGGGGGATGAGGGGGTTTTGGCGTATCCTCCACAAAACTGAGATGCTCCCAATCAGTTCGTTGCGATCGAACTGGTTTGACCACCACTTAGGAGATTTCTGAGAAAGATTTTACCCTTGTAGGGGCGAAGCATCCGGTAGATAAGCCCTTGAATCGACCAGAAGGTCATTGCCCGGATGCTTCGCCCTTCCGGTACCTGGTATAAACTTTTCTGGAAATTTCCTTGGGAATCAACAAGCTCCTGAAACCGCGCATCATCCTTAGTTCAGGTTCCAAAACGAGAATGAAGCAGTTACAAAAAATACCTTGAGAAGAGGCAAAATATTTATAGGGTGTGACTTCCACGAACAACCAACCGTCTTTGTCCGTCCCAACGATACGTCCTTGGGTGCATCCCAGTTTTGTAACCGCCCGATCCACCCTCACCCTAAATCCCTCTCCCTAGGGAGAGGGATTTAGAATTCCGGCTCCCTTCTCCCTAGGGAGAAGGGTTGGGGATGAGGGCGGATCGGAGATCTGCAAAAGTGAGATGCACCCTATGTCCTTCCTCTGTATCCAAGGTGCAAGCCTTTGCCTATAATCAAAATGAAAAGTTTTGTAACCAGCTTTGACTCCAACCCTTAGTTCAACCGCGCTACCCATTGCCTGGTATGCTTTAGACCCATTGTGGCAGGCAGATGAGACAGCAATTCAGCAGGGATTGCCCCATACTCAACTTGCCCCTGCTTGGCAAATGTTGCTTTTAGGAGATGGTTCGCCCACCCGCCACCTGCAACTGTTGACTGGGGAACCAACCGAAGTTGATGTGATTGATATGTCAGCGATCGGCATGGACTTAGACGCAGCTCCAGCACTGATTGAGAAAGTGCCAGGGCCGCGCACCCGCCGCCAAGTCTGGCTACGTACGGGTTCAGGGCAACGCTTAGCCTATGCCACATCCTGGTGGGAATCGAGCCACGTTGATGACTATCTCCAAAATCGCACCCTGCCAGTTTGGGCTAGCCTGGCTCGCTTGCGAACCGAGCTTTATCGAGATGTCCGGGGAGTATATTATGGCAATTCCTCTGATTTAGCCTTGGCGTTCGGAGAACCGGGTGCCTTTTGGGGTCGCCACTATTTGTTCTGGCACCGAGGACAACCGCTAACCCTAATTTACGAGGTGTTCTCTCCCTATCTCCAGCGCTATCTGGGCCCGACAGCATTTAAGATCGGGAATTAAATAACAGCCAACATTTCATTTATAGGGGCAAAAAGGTTTATGCCAAATGTAGGCTGGCAGAAGTAAGTGGGTAGAACTCAGAAACTGTTTGTAAACATAAATTGTGCCCCGATCCGCCCCCCAACCCCCCAATTCTGGGGGACTTTCGAGCCATTTTTGTTCAAAATCCCCTAATTCTGGGAGATGTAGGGGGGCGAGTGTAAAACGACATGTTAATTTACAAACTCAAAACTCAAAACTCAAAACTATCCCCCTAACTGGCCAGAAACTTCTGCCAAAGAGAAGCACAGGATATTTTCAAACATTCCCAACCAAAGTTCTCTCAAGCTTGGCATCCCCCTTCAAAGTAACTGCGGGTAAAATAGAAACACTCCCTAGCCGCCAGAAATCTGGTCTAACCTTCTTATAGAAACTATTTACGGAAACCTCCAGGGGTTAAAAGCAAACCAACTCAGGCAACTCCAGCGGCTCTACCATCAGCGACTGCCAGGCGATCGGCTCACCACACCAGAACTCGCCCAGCGATTAGCCGCCGTGAGCAACGACCTGAATCAGCCCGTCTGTATGTACATCAATCGCCGGGGACAGGTGATTCGCGTGGGCGTGGGTTCACCGCAACAGACCCAAATTCCACCACTGGAACTGCCCCGCTACGGTGCAGAGCGCTTGAGCGGCATTCGCTGCCTTGCCACCCAGTTAAAACCCGAACCGCCCAGCCAGTCGGCTTTAACAGCAATGGCGATCCAGCGATTGGACGCTTTGGTGACATTTACCCTAACTGGAGAAGGATTTGAGCGGCAAGGCGGCGGTGCAACTGGCTATGTGAAAGCAGTCTATCTCTCCCATCTGGTGCCAAACGCTGAGGTGAATTGGACGGTTTCTCCGGTTCTTAGCTTGGAGACGATCGCCCAACAGGATTTCTTATCCCTCGTGGAAGGGCTGGAAACCCAATTTCGCCAAGACTTTGGGGGGCAACAGGTTGACACAGGCCACGACTTGGTACTCGCGGTAGGACTGATGACCGATCGCGTTAGCCCGCAACGGTTTCAGGATGGCTTGTCGGAACTGTCTCGCTTGGTGGAAACAGCGGGTGGCGAGGTGGTGCAAACCCTGCGGCAAAAGCGTTCTCGCCCCCACCCCCAAACCGTCGTTGGCGAAGGGAAGGTACAGGAAATTGCGCTGATGGCTCAGACTGTGGGCGCAACGCTGATTGTGTTCGATCGCGACCTCTCCCCAGCCCAAACCCGGAACTTGGAAACGCAGGTGGGCATCCGCGTCGTCGATCGCACTGAATTAATTCTGGACATCTTCGCCCAACGGGCCCAATCTCGCGCCGGGAAACTCCAGGTAGAACTGGCTCAACTGGAATATATGCTGCCTCGCCTAACTGGACGCGGGCGGGCGATGTCACGGCTGGGCGGTGGTATTGGTACTCGTGGCCCTGGTGAAACCAAACTGGAAACCGAGCGGCGGGCCATTCAGCGCCGCATCGCCCGCTTGCAAGATGAGGTGGATCATCTCCAGGCACACCGCTCTCGGTTGCGGCAAAAGCGCCAGCACGAAGAAGTTCCCTCGGTGGCGATCGTCGGCTACACCAATGCGGGTAAATCCACGCTGCTCAATGCTCTGACCAACGCTGAGGTCTACACCGCTGACCAACTCTTCGCCACCCTTGATCCCACCACGCGGCGGCTGATTGTTCCTAATGCCGCCACTCAGGAGCCGTTGGTTTTACTTGTCACCGATACCGTGGGATTTATTCACGAATTGCCTGCCTCGCTGATGGATGCTTTTCGCGCCACGTTGGAGGAAGTGACCGAAGCAGATGCCTTGCTTCATGTGGTTGACCTGTCGCACCCCGCCTGGCAAAGCCAAATCCGATCGGTGATGCAAATCCTGTCAGAAATGCCAATCACGCCTGGCCCAGCCCTCGTGGCCTTCAACAAAATTGATCAGGTAGATGGAGAAACCCTGGCTCTAGCCCGGGACGAGTTTCCCAACGCCATCTTTATCTCTGCCAGCGCTCGTCTGGGGCTGGAAACCCTCCGCCAAAAGCTAGCCCAACTGGTGGACTATGCGATCGTTAAACATTGAATATTTTAAGCCCTGTTACCCCTCAATCATCTGCAAATCTTTCTTCAAATATGAAAAACACCATTACCATTACGCTGCTTCCATCGCTCAAGATAGCGATCGACGAACTTACCGAAGCTGAAGGTATTGCTACTGATGGACTCATCTTCAAAGCTCTGGAAGATTACATATTCATCCACAAGTTTCGGGCATTACGTTCCCAATTAATGAAGAAGGCACAGACACGCTATACAGATGAAGACATTTTCGAGATGGTTTCATGAATCTCGTTCTAGATACAAATGTTTTAATTTCTGCTTTTATTGGCAAAGGGTTCTGCCACAGCCTATTGGAACACTGTCTGTGTGTACATTCTTGTATTACATCAGAGTTTATCCTCAACGAGGTACGAGAAAAGCTGATGGAGAAGTTTAAGTATTCTGATGAAAGTGTAAAACTACACGCTAATTTACAAACATTTTCTCAAGGTATCGATACTAGATGAGTGGGTAGCAATTTCTATTCCCTAAAGGGTATAACCAACGAACGATGGTATTTTAGGCTTTTGGATGTCGAGTTGTCGCTAATGGAGAAAGGAATCTATGACTGGACATGACGTTATTGTGATCGGGACTTCAGCAGGCGGACTCAAAGCCCTGGGCGCAATCCTCGGCACGCTCCCGGCTGACCTAGATGCAGTATTCTTCATTGTGCAACACCTTGCAGCCGATAAGCCTAGCATTCTCCCCCAAATTCTTACAGATGTTGGTTCTCTTCCAGCCTCTCACGCAGTCGATGGAGAGATGATTCAAAAAGGGCAAATTTATGTGGCTCCGCCTGATCACCATTTGCTAGTCAATCAAGACTCGATGCGGGTTGTGCGCGGCCCCCAAGAGAACCGATTTAGACCCGCGATCGATGCGCTATTTCGGTCTGCGGCTCGCGCTTATGGGACGAGAGTTGTGGGAGTGGTGCTGACGGGCTATCTCGATGATGGAACGATCGGGTTGCAGGCAGTTAAAAAACGGGGCGGAGTGGCGATCGTGCAAGACCCAAAAGAAGCCGAATATCCCAGCATGGCAAAGAGTGCCTTACAGTTTGTTAAGGTCGATTACTGCCTGCCGCTTGCCGAAATTCCCGACCTTTTAGTGCGCTTAGCGAAAGAACCCGCCGCATCGGAGGACGCGTATCCCGTGACTAAAGAGATCGAAGTCGAATCTAAGATTGCGGAACAGGAGATGAACACCCAGGAGTTTTTGCAGAATGTTGAAGCGATCGGGACTCAAACAACCTACACTTGTCCTGAATGTAACGGCAGCATTTGGCAGATCGGCAAAGACTTACCCCTGCGGTTTCGCTGTCATATCGGGCATTCCTTTACAGCAAACATCTTTCTATCCGAGCAGACCCAGAATATTGAAAACGCGCTTTGGTCGGCAGTGCGGGCAATGGAGGAAAAGGTGACGTTTTCGCGTCAAATGGCAGAGCGGATGGGAAGTTATAAACTTCAAAAGGCAGCCGCAGAATACGAAGATCATGCGAAAAGTTTGGATGAGGAGGTGTCTCTGATTCGAGGCATCATTCTCAAGGGCTTTGCAACAAAACGGACTATTGCTAAGGATGAGGAAGTCAGCCAGAGTAATTAGAGTCAGGAGTTGCAATACCCATTGACGAAGCCTAACCATCGACCCCGATCGTGTTAAAGCAGCAATCACCTGGAATTATACCTTGCCTGCTTAAAACTTTGCATAGGGCAAATGACAACCTTATAAGGATTGTGCAACTTTTTACCCGACTGTTTTCTCTGGTAAAGTTTTAAGCCTGTTTGAGAGCTTTTTTACTGATGATAAATAGATGTCAAGAGGTGCTGCGAACTGCCTGAGCCGCCAAATACAGCTTGCCCCACTCACCCATCACCTGATTGGTTTTCAAGTTCAAATCCTTGGCGATCGTCTCCACCGTAGACCCGGACTGCAAGCGATCGATCAAGTGGCGTTGCTCTGGAGTCAAGCTATTTAGATACTGTTGCCATTGATCAGGGGTTAATCCCAGGCTATGTTCCTGCAACGACGTTTCCAGCCACGTTGCCACCAGATCCGGTTGGGCTTTAAGGGCAAAAACACGGGTCGCGTGGTAGCTGATTTTTTCTCGCAGTCGATAAACTTGTTTGATCTCCAAGTTCAACATTTGGGCGATCGTTTCCTGGGAATGTCCTTGTAGGTAGAGATCCAGCCATTCCGCTGCCACAGGTTCCACTTGTTCCTCCAAGTAGGCTTCAAACTCCCGTTTCACTTTACTCCGCGTCGCCTGTTGTTCCTCTAGAGCTTGGGACTCCACGTATTGAACAAGGGCTTGACCATCCAGCAGGCTCACGGGGTTATCCGACTCGTCCGGCATCACTTCATCGGAAACCAAGCGCACCAAATCCCCACTGGGAACTTGGGTCATGCCGCCCCGTTGAGAGCGGCGCAGATAATTGACAAATCGGTAAACCAGCAAGGGTTGATTGCGAATCGGGCGCAGGCAATATTCTTCTACGCTTGCTAGCATCAGGGCGTTTCGCAGGCGGCTATCCTGGGTGCATTGAGCAATCCAACTCAATTGCTGTTGCATGTAGCGATCGTTTTGCAGCAATTCCTGAATCACTTCTTGCAACACATCCACCACCGTGCGCTGCCGATCGCGGGAAAGCGCCACCCACGTCCGAATTTTGTTCCGAATCAAAAACAAACTTCCTAAGCGCTGAATCAAGCCCTTATAAGCCCGATCTGGTCCCACCCCTAAATAACGTTGGCGCAAAATCCGATAGCGGTAATCCATCGCTTGCTGAGCGATTTTTACCTCATCTGGAGCTAGGGCGGCAAATCGTTGGGTGTCCTCTCCCAAAAGCCATTGAATGATGCTTTCCTGAGTGCTAGTCACCTGTTGAGGAAAATCACTTTGGAGTTGCGATCGCCAATTTTTTGTAAATTCTTCAACCAATGTCATGGAGTTGTTGTTCTCGAATGTCTTGCCCAGCGTTGACTTCCCAAACCCGATCGTCACAAGCTCTATCCTAATGGGGTCCGCCTCTTTCCTCAATAGACGTTTCTTTAATGGATACGGTGAGATGGTGTAGCGCCTCAATCAATTGCGCTGTTTGCTCTAGAGAACTGTTTTGAGTCTCAGCCAGGGTTTGTACAGCATCGCTAAGGGCAAAAATTTGATAGCCTTGCTGCTGGGTTTGCTGAGACTGCTGTTGTACTTGGGTCACCAAATCATCCATGCGCTCAGCCAGGCGATCGATCGTCTCAGTTGTGGCCAGCACTGCCTCTCCAATCTGTTGCACGATCGACTCTAGACGCTCTAGTCTAGCTTCTTTAACGTCCACTCCTCACAATCCTTCTACATTACAAACAGGTTTGCAGACTCACTCAAAATGGCGTAATCCCATTTCCTCATTCAACTGCACCCTTGAAACTCATTATAGGAAGGTCTAAGCAGAAATTCCTTTTGGCAAACTCCCATCCATTATTTAAGATGGGTGATCAGAAAACGATAATTAAATCTCCTTCACCTTAGAGTTTCTATGGCTGAGATTCAATACGCTAATTGCCCAAAATGCAGTAGTTCCAATATCAAAAAAGTGGGCTACACCTGGTGGGGTGGCATAATCGGGCCAGCCCTCCTCACCCATGTTAAATGTCAAGATTGCCGCACGACATTCAACGGCAAAACGGGCAAATCAAATCGCAATGCCATTATTATTTATTCCTTTATTATTTATCCCATCGGGTTTGGGGTCATTGCTTTCGTCATTTTCCTCCTGATTTCTGTTAGACGGTAACATAAGTCAACATTGGCGCGGGGTGAGAGCGTCCCCTTCGGCAAAGTTCACTACGCTGACCAAGTGTTGGCTCTGCCAGAAGGGGTGGTGCCCAACGACACGCCCGATCGCGAGTTATTCTCCCTGTTGTCAGATTTCTATCTCAATCCCGTCAAAGCCCCTGTGAGAGCCGAGGAAACGTTGGATTTGATGATGGTCTAAACCAATGATTTGAACCATTGGTAGCAACTGTTGCAGAAATAGCAGAATGACGGGGTGGGAGGCGATCGTAAACGTAGTACGCTAGCCTCTAAACCTCCACCCCATCTTTAGCTTCTATGAATATCGTGCAACTCCGTCAATCTCTAAGGGAGCAGTGGTTGGGTTATTACCGAGACAACCGCCAATGGCTCACCCGTTTAGGCATCTGGGTTAACTGTGACGGACAGCGCCGCCCATCTTCCAGCTTTATTTTGGCGACCCTCTCAGTTCTGGAGCCAGAACTGACGCAGATGTTGCCCCTGATCGTGGATCTGAGCAATCACCCCGATCGCATCGTGTCGGCTCTGGGCCTTAACTTCAACCCTGATGCTGAACTTAAAGCTCTGGAACCCAACGCAGCGGCGATCGGAGACAAGCCCGTGAAAATGCTCCCCAGTGGCTACCCTGCCAATCATTCGCTCACCTCCAAAGCCAAGCGCAAAATGTCAACCGATGAACTCCGCCGGGACTCCTTACCCAGAGCTTAGGTGAGTTCGGCGAGAATTCGTTAATCATCTGAGGGTGATGGGGTGATGGAGTAACTTACTCCCCCACCCCACATGGACAAGTGCTATCAGGCAGCAGAACTGACACTGCTGGAGCAAACCTGTGCCATGACATGGGCGTTCCTACCCCCAGAATTGTGGAAGAACCAGACAACTACAACCAGATTCAGCGCATTTATGAGCTAAAGCCTGATTTGGTGATCACGGGGATGGCCCACGCCAATCCCCTAGAAGCACGAGGGATCAGTACCAAGTGGTCGGTGGAGTTTACCTTTGCCCAAATCCACGGTTTCACCAACGCCCGCGACATTTTGGAACTCGTCACCCGTCCCCTCCGCCGCAACCATGCCCTCAAGGATTTGGGCTAGGACAAACTGGTGCGGGAAGAGGCAACGGTTTAAGGAGATTTCTCAGAAAGATGTTACCCATGTAGGGGCGAAGCATCCGGCAGATCAGCCCTTGAATCAACCAGAAGTCCATTGCCCGGATGCTTCGCCCTTCCGGTGCCTGGTATAAACTGGGTGCATCCCAGTTTTGTAACCGCCCGATCCACCCTCACCCTAAATCCCTCTCCCTAGGGAGAGGAACTTTGAATTCCGGCTCCCTTCTCCCTTGGGAGAAGGGTTGGGGATGAGGGTAGCTCGGAGATTTGCAAAAGTGAGATGCACCCGTATAAACTTTTCTAGAAATCTCCTAAGCAGAAATCTTGTTTAGAATGGGGGCAACTTCGATCGCAACTGTTCGATCGCCCTTGCCATTGCTTCACTCCAACTCCAATTCCCCTTGCCTTACTTCCATCTGTTTTTCTGCGGATTTCAGCACTTCTAAACTCAGGCGAATATCGAGGCGTTTTTGGTCTTCAATAATTTCCTGTATGGTGACGATGCGGATTTTATCGGTAGGCTGACTCATAAACCGACTTTGATAAATTCCGGCTTCCTTTGCTTCTTGATTCATATCTTTTGTGGGTTTATTCAGCGTAATAAATACTCCCAATACGGCATTCTCACGGGTCATTGTGCCTTGTAAGTCTCTAATATCGCTTGAGTTTACTTTCCCAAATTTCACCTGCAAAATTACTTTTTCTGGCTCATCTCGATCGCCGGTAAAATATGCAATTCCATCAATTCCTTTGTCTGCTCCTTTCTTTTGATTGATCGTGGCGCGATTGTTGGAATAGGTGAGAACGGCCCATTTCTCAAATTCCTTGCGAGTACGATCGTCTTTCTTCAACGCTAAAGCTTTAGCAGATGCCATATCTTTGGGAATGCCATTAATCGCAATGGTTTCTAACACTCCCTTACCAAAACTATCTTCTAATCGCTTCAGAATTAAACTAATACTTTGATAGGTAATGTCAATGCCAATCCATTGCCGATCTAGCCGTTGCGACACTGCTACCGTTGTGCCACAGCCACAATAGGCATCCAGAACGACATCGCCTTCGTTACTACTGGCTTTAACAATCCTTTCCAACAATGCTTCTGGTTTCTGTGTCGGATACCCTAAACGTTCTCTAGCTTGAGAATTAATAGGTGGAATATCTTCCCAAAGACATTGCAACGCAACTCCTTTAATACCTTCTAAATATCTTTTAAGTCGAATACCGCCGTTTTTAGTAAAGTGTAACTTTCCTTCAGCATCTAATCGCTCCATCGATTCTAAAGGTACACGCCATAGAGAACGACATCCTTTATATTCATATTCGTAACCTCCACCAGATAAACCCTTTGCAGTCAAATTATCGTCTGTCCATAGTCTGCCATCATCATCCTGATTCTTAAAACGACTCTGATACTTCTCTTCATGTCCTTTATATTGGGAATTCCAAATAAATTTTGACCCTTTTGTGTAAAAAAGAATGAAATCAACATTTATGCCGTATCGTTTAGAGTCATTATGTGCAGTAGTCCGTTTCCAAACTACTTCATTTTTATAGTCCCCACCTTGAGAGCAAAAGATAGCATCTAGAACAATTTTCAAATAGTGGGAAGCAGTGGGATCGCAGTGCAAATAAAAGCTGCCTGTGGGTTTGAGAATGCGATGAATTTCGGCAATTCGTAACGTCATGCTGATGAGATAGGCGAAAAGCGAGCCTTTTCCTAACACTTGAGTGAGACCAGAAATCAGGGCGATCGATTGAGCCGTGAAGCGTCCTAAATAGTTTTCTTGAATTTCATTGAGACCTTGATTTGCGTAGTCATCCCATGTCCAAGTATCGATAAAGGCTTG
>JARCMD010000163.1 GCA_030248885.1 Leptolyngbyaceae cyanobacterium MP9P1.79
CCGAACCGCCCTCACCGTTCGGCTGAGCGCTCACGTCGAAGCCCCAACCCCTCTCCCAGAAGGGGAGAGGGGCTAAAACTGGGTCGGCTCCCCTTCTCCCAATAGGGGAGAAGGGACTGGGGGATGAGGGCAGACTTTAAGTTGCACATCGCCTTTACTTCTACCAGCCTGCGCTAGGTGCTTATGATTTTGGGGGTTGGAACCCCCAAAATCATAACCCCTTACCACTCCTTGGCTCACAAATTGAAACCTGACAAACCACTAGTAGTCTGTCAATCATTAATTGACGGGTCGCTGAAAACTGGGGGTTGGTTGGAGTTAAATTTTGAGGGTCTTCGACCCCTCAAAATTTTCTTGACAGAACACTAAGCACGGATATGAAACCATCTCATATTTCAACCCGTGTATAACTTTAGACAGATCCGGATTTACTTCCCAGGAAGAGGCTTTAGAATCGGAAGATATACAGAATGTTTAAGTTAACCTTTTCGACCAAGATAGTTGTCTCATGGTCAAACGATCGCTTCAAGCTTCTCTTTCGGGAATTCAACGGGCTAAACGAGCATTTGCATTGAAGGGGTGGACGCAGGAAAACTTGGCAGGGGAAGTCAACCTTAAGACTCGTCAACCCATTTGGCGATTTTTTACGGGGCAAGGTGTCGATCGCCATGCGTTCATGAATCTTTGTGCAATCTTAGATTTGGATTGGCGAGAGATTGCAGACAATCCCCCCGTAGACTTTCCTGAACCGGGAGAGGCGGCTGAGAGCATCCCGCTCATGATCGCAGTTCTGGTGCAACAGGTACGATCGCAGCGCCAAGCCAAAATCCAAGACCAGTGTGGCATCTTGCAGTTGTTAGACATCAGCCACCCCGTCAGCATTGATGACATTTATATTGATGTCAACATTTTGGAGTCGATCGCCAGTCAGCAGTGGTTAGAAGTGGCTAACCTGAAGACTTGGAACCTGAACGGCGGGGTCGATCGCATCGGCTTGGGCGAGATTGACCAGATTCAAATCGCAGGAATGCAGGCCGTTGAAACCTATGCCAAACTCCGGGTTTTAGGCAAACCAGGAACCGGAAAAACCACTTTTTTGCAACATCTCGCCATTCAGTGCAACCAAGGTGCGTTTGAGGCGATGCGGGTGCCAATTTTTGTGACGCTGAGACATTTTGTGGAAGAGTCGATCGGTGGCGAATTCAGCTTATTAAGCTACCTGCGTCAAGAATTCCTGATTGATGGCATCACCGAGCCGACAGCGATCGAAACCTTGCTCCAAGCCGGGCGGGTGCTGCTGTTGTTGGATGGACTGGATGAAGTGTTGCACCGAGAGAGCATCGCAGTCTTGAGAGAAATTCGCCGCTTTTCAGACAAATATCACAAAAATCGGTTTGTCATGACCTGCCGCACCGCCGCCCAAAAGCTCAGTCTGCGGGGATTTACCGATGTGGAAATCGCCCCGTTTACCCAAGCACAAATCACTGCCTTCGCCCAAAAATGGTTTGTGGCCTTTACCAAAACCACCGCCCAAGCAGGAGCGGCGCAGTCTTCTCAGTTTATCCAAACCCTAGATCTCGTGGAAAACTGGCAGTTTCGGCAACTGGTTGTGACACCCCTGTTTCTGCATCTTGCCTGCTGGGTGTTCCATGGTCATGGCAAGTTTCCCACCAAGCGAACCGAGTTTTACAAAGAAGGATTGGATTTGCTGCTGGGCAAATGGGATGAAGCGAGGGGGGTAGAACGCGATGAAATTTATCGGGGGTTTTTGTTGCCCCAAAAGCTCAAGCTGTTGAGTCAGCTTGCGGCGGTCACCTTCGAGCAGGGTCAGTATTTCTTTGAGCAGCGGGTGCTTGAGCAACACATTGGAGATTACATCCGGCACTTGCCCAATGCTTCGACAGACGCTGAGGAGTTGCAACTGGAAAGTGAAGCGGTGTTGAAGGCGATCGAGTCCCAGCACGGGCTGCTGACCGAACGGGCGCGGGGCATTTTCTCGTTTTCCTATCTAGCGTTTCAGGAATACTTCACGGCGCGCAATATCGTTGCCAGCCATAACCTTCAGTCGCTGGAGCAGGCATTGGGCGGACTGGTGAACCACCTCACAGACCCCCACTGGCACCAAATCTTCTTGCTGACGACTACGATGCTTCGCAGTGCCGACTCACTGATGCAGTTGATGAAGCAGCAGATTGACGCATTGGTTGCCCAAGACCCCTATCTGCAAGAGTTTTTGCGGTGGGCCAGCCAAACACAAAAATCGCAGATCCCAGCCGAAACAAGGGAGGCAACGGTGCGCGCCTTTTATCTGGCACTGGCGCAAACGCCCCACAGAGCGGCTGATTTTGCGATCGCCTGCACCCTTGACCAGGGAATGTTTTTGGATGTCGCTTTGGATGACTTGCTGCTGGAGTGTGCGATCGACCAAAGCTCAGACTTTGCCCATGCCCATGCCTGTAGTGATGCCCTCAGCAGTATCTTGGGAGTTGTTCTCGATGCGGGCTTCCACAAAGCGTTGCAGCAGTTGCAAGACCAATTGCCCCACCCTGAGCAAAACCAGGAACGATTTCAGGTATGGTGGCAGTCCCATCATACTGCTTGGTCAATCCAGCTTGAAACCACGATCGTCCAATACCGGCGGCTTGACCATACTTGGAACTTTAACCCGGAACAAAAGCAAGTCTTGCAACGCTACTATGCTGCCAATCAATTGCTGCTCGATTGTTTGCACAGCAATTGTGAGGTGACCGCCACCATTCGAGAAGAAATTGAAGCAACGTTGTTGTTGCCTCAAGGAGAACTGGAAGCGCGGGAGTGGCAGTAGCTCCAAAAATTCAAACGAAAATCCCGATGTTTTGTGACACAAGCTTGTAAACAATTGTGAACATCTCATGCAACTTATACAAATCAAACGTTGATGATACTCCGATAAATACTCGATTTCAAACGTCAGGTCTCTATTGTGTTTGGAAGCGGGATGATTAGCACCAGGCAATCTGAGGCAACTTGGTAGGTGTTTCTGACCCGTTAAGTGGATAGTTTTGAGTATTGATGTTATTTACACTAACTTGATTAATTTGGAGGATGAAATGAATGCTTTTTCAACCCACCTAGCCAAATCGACGAGCCACACGAAGCCCGATCGCTCTCAGGAGGTTCCAGATGCGGTGGCGATCGATCGCGCCCTGAGCAGCCATCCTACATGTCTCTGCTGTTCTAATATTTTGCTCCGACACATCCGCCCAGAGGGGATTTATTGGCGGTGTAGCTTCTGCCATGCAGATATGCCTGTGTAAATAACCCTAACTGGTGCAGCTTTGCACAAGTTTCTGACCCGTTAGTGGATTGTTTTAAGTTTTGAGTTCTGCTCACTTACTGCTGCCAGCTTGCAATAGGACAATCCTAAATAGGTCAACGCCAACAAACAATATTTGAAATCAGCAATTTTGGATTTAGAAACTAAATGATGTCATTTGAATTAATCAACTTAACGCTACCCATGGTGCTTCAAGAAATTGAGGATGTTTTAGAAGAGTATCCTGAACATCCCTATCAATCTGCTTTTTCAATTCATGAATTTCGGCAACAACTCATTGCTCACATTCTCAGCCAGATTTCCCACTGTTGCGAGACTTCAGGAGGACAAATACTCCCCAAAAACGTCAGCCGTAGGCATCCTTCTCACTTAGCACAGCGGCTCTATTTGGGAGTCATGATTCGAGGGAGCATCTTGCACATTCTGCGGGAAAATGCCGATCGCTTGAGCGATCTCTTGTTACACGTAAAACACTCAGAGCCTGTGGCTTTCCATTCATCGCGTCAAGTCGCTTAGATTCACCATTGAGGCTCAAGCTTTCCCCTGTGTAGCTTGAGCCAGATCCACACAATCCATCAAAAAAATTATGTCTACTAAAATATTTTTGCAACAATACAATACAGGACTGATGAACTTTAGAAACCTGAATTTAACCGCAGCAGATTTAAGCCATTTAAACCTGCGCGGTGCTGACCTAACTAGTGTTAACCTGACTAGGGCCAATCTCACCAAAACTGATTTAAGCCATGCCAATTTAACGAATGCCATCCTAATTGGAGCCAATCTCACCAAAACTGATTTAAGCCATGCCAATTTAACGAATGCTACCCTGATTGGAGCCAATTTAACCGAGACAACCTTGACGAAAGCAAATCTGATGAACGCTAACTTGAGGAACACTAGCTTAAACAATGTCAATTTGAGTCATACCTATCTACGGGGAACGCTTATATCTCATGGCGCTAGTTCTGGCGCTGTAATGAATCACCTCAAAGCCTTGCCAAATGAAGCTAGCTTTAAGCTTCTCCACGATACAACTTTGTTGAAATGAATCGTTGGAATAAGTCTGTTAGGCTTCTTCAGGTTTGATGATGATTGATGGAGCTTTACAGAAGCTCTAGGAGAAACCGATCGCCCAAACTGGAGTCCACAATGACTAAAACTAAACAGGTTTCGATAGAGACTCTGTGGCAATCAGCCCCACCTAGCGAACACTCCTTCAATCCCCAGTCATTAATCGATCTTCCCCATCTAGCCCGTCGCTATTTGGAACAGGCGATCGTTCCTGGCACACCCCTTGCCTCGGCAGTTCGATTCTGGATGCATGGCGAAATTAAGCTGGGGGAAAAATGGCATCCCTTTAAGGGCGAGGAAGTGATCTGCTGGAATCGCGGCATGATCTGGCGGGCGACCACCTGGATGAATGGCTTGCCGATTTGGGGAGCCGATCGCATCGTGGATGGTGTCGGTGAGATGAAGTGGAAAATTCTGGGACTATTTCCAGTGATGCAGGCTTCTGGTGTTGATCTCACCCGCTCCGGTGTGGGGCGCGTTCAGATAGAGTCGATGTGGCTACCTTCTGTCCTCTGTAATCCCGACATCTCTTGGATGGAGTTAAATTCTTCCCAAGTACAGGCAACCTTTACAGCACTCGGACAACCTGCCAAACTCACTCTGACGGTTAACGACCGAGGTATGTTGGAGCAAGTCAAACTCGATCGCTGGGGCAATCCAGAAGGTGAGGCGTTTCACTACGTCGATTTTGGTGGAATAGTTGAGGAAAACCACACCTTTGATGGCTACACAATCCCAACTCACCTCCGCGTTGGTTGGTATTTCGGCAGTGAACGATTTGAGTCTGAGGGTGAATTCTTTCGCTGCACGATCGACAAAGCTATCTACCAATGAGAGTCGAGTGCTGGAACATTCTCATCATGAGCAGCAGGAGTGTAACTGCAAGCAAGCCACCATGATATATACTGCATCTGCCCACAACTTGGATTTCATAGGTGGGGGCTTCAAAAACCAAAATCATGACCTATCAAAACATAAGGAATCTCAATTATGTTCAAACTATCCGCTAAGTTGGCGGCTGTGTTAGCGATCGTCACAGCGTTGCTATTGATCGGCTTGCAGTCTTTTACGACACCTGCGTTGACTAGAGGGCTATCCTCTGAAGCATCGTCATTTGCAGAATTATCTTCCCTTGATCAGCCATTCATGGTTGCGACTGCCGCAGCCGCACCGACCCTCGTCCCTGCCATTCTGGGAGGCAAACCCATTCATGTTTTATATGTAACTCGCACTGGTGATACAGTCCTAGTGCGTTGCTATCCAGGCTATCAGCCAACGCTGACCGTCCGAGCGATGGGCGGCAATTCTGGTGCCAATGGACAGAAAGAAGGGGTCATGACTTGTCAACCCGCTGCCTAAAAATGATGAGGCGGCAAATTGCGTCGCCTTTCATAAACTGCTCTAACAAAAGCGCATATCCACGAGCCATATCGGCATTTGTCTGGGCACGATTAATAAAACTATGAGCGCCAATTACTTGCTCGTGGAAACTAACAACCGATAAAGCAAAGTCGGAGATCGGATGCTGTGATATCCGAAGAGTTAGCCGACTAAACTCTGAACTAGAGCGACGCTGAAGAAAACTAATGTGGTCAGTGTCGAGCAAATATTTCACGGTTATTTGCTGGAGGCATCAATAGGCTTGTCAGATTGCCGAAAGGCACGCCCATATTCTAGGGCTTCAAGGAAAGCCGCATCATCAGAAACTGAACCTA
>JARCMD010000164.1 GCA_030248885.1 Leptolyngbyaceae cyanobacterium MP9P1.79
AAGAGGGGAGAGGGACTTCAATCCGGCTCCCCTGCTCCCGTTCTGGGAGAAGGGGTTGGGGGATGAGGGCTAGCGATCGCAAAAATGTCCGAACTATTGTCACACTAAGATTTATCGTGTTCGTAAATGACCAAATCCCCCACGCGACTTTCCTGCCCTTGGGAATTGATCAGCAAGAAAGTGTTGGCTTGCTCGCGGGAGGGCATGAGTTCAAACAAGTGCCCTTCATAGCGGATTTCAAACTGCTCTTTCAAGCGGGCAAGGTCATAGACAAATAGCGGTTCTGGGTACTCCTGCTTCGCTGTTTGCCGTAGAGTCAGCAATTTATATAAATCTTTCAACGGCACAGGATGTCCCCAATTCACCGAGGATTGATGCAGGGACAACCGATTCACCATTTCGTAGGCCATGAGGAGTTCTTTGCAAAACCGATCGCCATCAAATTTGCTATCCACTACCCGCCGATAGCGTTTGGAGACCCAATCCGCCAGTTGAGTCGGTTCAAAGGATTTTGTTTGCTCAGATTTCCGTCCCAAGCTGAGACGAATGCTGTCGCGGGCAAACGTCAACCTGAAGGGGGGAAACTCGTAGTTGGGGTATTCTCCCTTAAAGGGGATATTGGCTTGTCTCAGGGCGAGTTGGACTTGTACAGGATAATTTTCAGACAGTACAAAGTCCTGTTCAGCTTGCATCACCTCGCGCATCACCGTCTGTTGCCCCTGCCATAGCTCTGGCAGATTTTCCAAGTCCTGGTTCAAGGTGTCCAGCGCTTGAGTAAAGGTTTTGAAGTCCAAGGTTTTTCTGGCTTTCTTGGCATTTGACCAGTTTTTGCTCAGTCGCTTCAAGAGCGTATCCATTTGTCCGATCGCCCCTTTCTCAGATGCATTCTCTAGCTGGGTCATCGCTTCCCTCTACCCCGTGGAATTTAATTGACCCATCGTAGCTCATACCCGATCGATTTGAATACACAGCAGGAACTTCCGCCGCATAAGAGGTTCAAGTCTCCTGTGCGACGGATTACATTGCGTTATTGCTCCAACAGTTGCAGCCGATACAAACTGGCGTAGAGTCCGCCCGCTTGCAACAGATCATCGTGTGTCCCAGATTCCACGAGTTGCCCCCGCTTCAGCACCAAGATGCGATCGACATTGCGAATGGTGGAGAGTCGATGGGCGATGATGATGGCGGTGCGGTTCACCAAGAGGCGATCGAGGGCTTCTTGAATCAAGCTTTCAGTGCCCACATCCAAACTCGCCGTGGCTTCGTCTAGCACCAAAATGTGGGGATCGCGGATCGCTACTCGCGCAAAGGCCAGCAACTGTTTTTGTCCACCTGAAATATTCGTGCCCCGCTCCCGCAGCATGGTGTCATAGCCTTGGGGCAGTTGCTCAATCAGTCGCGCCACGTTGGTTTCTTCAGCGGCTTGTTGAATGCGCTCAAAGGGATAGGTTTCACCCAATGAAATATTGCTTTTCACATCCCCAGCGAACAGAAAACCATCCTGCAAGATCACGCCAATGCGTCGCCGGAGTTCGCTTTGGGGCATATCGCGAATATCCACTCCATCAATGAGAATGCGTCCCTTACTGGTTTCATAGAGCCGACATAGGAGGCGAATGATGGAGCTTTTCCCGGCTCCAGTGGGTCCAACCAGGGCTATCTTCTCCCCTGGTTTGAGGGTGAAATTTAGGTCTTGCAACACATAGTCGTTGTCTTTGTAGGCAAACCAAACGTGGTCGAAGCAAATTTCGCCCTGACAAGATAAGGGAGGTGTAAATTTTTCGCTGAAAGCTAGCGCGGTGCCGTTCGGACCCTTGCCCTTTGCTTGTTTTTCTGGGTTCTGTTTTTCTGGGTCTTGAATTTCCACGGCTTCATTCATAATGTCGCTGATGCGTTCTACAGCGGTGAAGCCAGATTGCAGCGCAGTAAATTTCTCAGCGAATTGGCGCAGGGGATCGAAGAGACGCTGGGCGAAGAGAATGAAGGCGGATAAATCCCCCAGGTAAAGGTTTTTGCCTAGCACGAGCCAGCCGCCTAGACAAAGCACACCAGCGATCGCCACCAAGGCTACCCATTCCAAGGTGGCAGACACCGCCGATTCGTGAAAGATGGTGCGATCGACTTCTTTGATATAGCGATGATTGGTTTCACGAAAGAGGTTGGAGTTAAATTCCTCTCGACGGAACAACTGCACGACCCCAATGCCGACAATGTTTTCTTGGAGATTGGAATTTAACAGCGAGAGTTCTTCTCTGGCACCATAGTTGGCTGTACGGTATTGTTGTTGAAAGTAAATAATTAAGCTACTTACAGGAAGCAAAATCAGGAGGAGCAACAGCGCCAATTGCCACTGCCGCAGAAACATGGTGATGGTAATGACGACGATCGAAAATAGATCACTAACAATGCCGATCGCGCCCGTTGCGAAGACATCTCCCAACGCTTCCACATCACTCGTAAGCCGCGTGATCAGTTTGCCCACTGGGGTGCGATCGAAAAACCGCACGGCCAACGAGGTCACATGCTCAAACAAGTCCTCCCGAATATCCGCAGTCATCAATTGACCTAGTTTCTGGACTAAGTACCCCTGAACCGATTGCATCACCAGCAAAAGCGCCACGGTGCAGAACAATAATCCCGCAATGAGGTGCAATCCATCCGTTAAACTCATCCCCCGAAGAAATTCAAAGGTTGGCTCACGGCGAATTAAGGAAATCGCTTGTCCCACCAAAATTGGCTGCACTGTGCCTGCCAGGGAAAGGGGCACCAGCAATACCATGGACGTGATCAACAACGGGGTGTGACGACGGGCATAGGGCACTAATCTCAGAAACAATCGCCAGTCATTCTCTCGTTTGCGCGATCGTTGTCCGTTCAAGCGACTCGATTCTGCTGTACCAGTCATGAAGCATTACACCAAAAAGCACCTCTATAGGCTAGCAGCTATTGGTTGGGGGATGGGGAGTGGT
>JARCMD010000165.1 GCA_030248885.1 Leptolyngbyaceae cyanobacterium MP9P1.79
CAACCCCTTCTCCCAGAACGGGAGAAGGGGAGCCGGATTGAAGTCCCTCTCCCCTTTTGGGAGAGGGATTTAGGGTGAGGGTCTATACTGGCTGTACAATAGGGTTTCCAGCACCTCCACAAAAACTGTCCCAAGTATTGTTAAAGTGAAGCGAAAACTATGATCCCAGTGAAGATTGCTCAACAGCAGTTGCAGGACTTGATCGACTCAGTAAGCCAGTCGCATCAGCCCATTGTGATTGCAGGGCAGAGTAGCAACGCCGTGTTGTTATCTGAAGCTGATTGGATATCAGTGCAGGAAACTCTATATCTTCTTTCAGTCCCAGGAATGCGGGAATCGATTCAAGAGGGTTTGGCAACACCGATCGAGGAGTGCGATCGGGAGTTGAAATGGTGAATTGGCAATTACTCTACACCAAACAAGCGCAGAAAGATGCTCAAAAGCTAGCATCTAATAATTTACGAGATAAGACGCAAGCTTTACTGGATATTCTTCAAATCAATCCATTTCAGAATCCACCGCCTTACGAAAAACTAGTGGGAGACTTGGAAGGTGCGTATTCGCGACGAATCAACATTCAACATCACCTCGTATACAAGGTTATACAGCCTGAAACCACAGTGAAAATTTTGCGAATGTGGACGCATTACGAGTAGCATGACGATCGTAGCCAGATTAATGCAGGACTGATTTATGGATCTTAATCCCAGTATTATTTCCCACGTTTCCATCGGCACCAATGATTTCGCCCGATCGATCGCCTTCTACGATCGAGTGCTGCCCACCCTTGGCTGCCAGCGGCTCATAGAACATCCCATTGCGATCGGTTATGGCAAGAAATATGCAGAATTTTGGGTACATACCCCCTTTGATGGACAGCCTGCAACCGTTGGCAATGGCACCCATGTTGGATTTATTGCTCCTACGAAAGAGTCAGTTCATGCCTTCTACGACGCAGCATTGGCGGCGGGAGGTGTAGATGATGGTGCCCCTAGTGCCAGACCCCACTACGGTGAACCTTACTACGGCTGTTTCATTCGTGACCCAGATGGACATAAGGTGGAAGCAGCCTATTGGAATGATGTAGAATAGTTAAGAAATCTTAAGTTTAATCATGACCTCTGCGGCAATCGATCGCTCAGCAACTCCACTCCCTGCTCCCCTCACCTGGATGTGGCGCGGCTTTCCCATTTGCTACCAAACTCAGGGAACCCACGGGCCAGCGATCGTTCTCATCCATGGGTTTGGCGCATCCTGGGGACATTGGCGCAAGAATATTCCCGGATTGGCAGCGCAGTGTCGCGTGTATGCGATCGACCTCCTCGGTTTTGGGGGATCTGCCAAACCTACACCCAGCGCCGATATTCAATATACCTTTGAAACCTGGGCCCAGCAGATTGCCGACTTTTGCCGTGAGGTGATTGGAGGACCCGTATTTTTGGTAGGGAATTCCATTGGCTGCATTGCCGCCATGCAAACGGCGGTAGATGCGCCTGACATCGTTTTGGGTGTCGCCATGATCAACTGTTCCCTGCGCCTGTTGCACGATCGCCACCGCCACAAACAACCGTGGTACAAGCAAATCGGCGCACCCGTGATGCAAAAACTACTGAAGCAGAAGTGGCTGAGCCAGCTATTTTTTCAGCAATTGGCCAAACCAAAGACCGTGCGTCAGATTTTGCTCCAGGCTTACTCCCACCCTGAAGCCGTGACCGAAGAATTGGTGGATATGTTGTTGATTGCAGCCCGTGACCCCGGCGCTGTGGATGTATTTGTCGCCTTCACGGGCTATTCCCAAGGCCCCTTGCCTGAAGATTTACTGGCGGTGTTGCCCTGTCCTGCGCTCCTGCTCTGGGGCACCGATGATCCCTGGGAGCCGATCGCCCTGGGACGAGAGTTAGCCAACTTCCCCGCTGTCGAGCAATTCATCCCCCTGGAAGGCGCGGGTCACTGTCCCCAGGATGAAGTCCCAGAGCAGGTCAACGCCATCTTGCAAGCCTGGATTTTGCAGCGATCGATCGCCCTCCAGGAACAGCATCCCTAAGATTTCTGAGAAAGATGTTATCGCTGTATGGGCGAAGCATCCAGCAGATAAGGAGAGGAGATTTCCGAGAAAGAAGATACCGCTGTAGGGGCGAAGCATCCGGCAGATAAGCCTTTGAATCGACAGAAAGTCATTGCCCGGATGCTTCGCCCTTCCGGTGCCTGGTAAAACCTTTTCTGAAAATCTTCTAAAAATTCGTCCTCCACGCAGTCTCATCCAGCCCATGCCCGTGCTGCCGTCCAGTGCCGATCGGAGGACTGCTCCACGGTCACACCCTGCAACCCCGACTGGGCAACCAAATCGCGGACTTCTTCCAGAGTAAATGCAGCCTTGAGGGAGTCGTGGAATAATTGCCGTTGATGGGCATCGTAGTCGGGGCCGATCGCAGCCACCAAGGACTCCACCGTTGCTAGGTCAGGGGGACGAATTAAATCCCGCAGCAGTAAAGCCCCGCCCGGTTTTAGCACCCGATCGATTTCCTGGAGAAACGACAATGGATTGGGCAAATGATGGATCAAGCTGTTAGATAGCACCAGATCAAACTGTGCTGCTGGAAACAGCAATTGCTTGGCATCCGCTAGTTCTAACGTAATCTGAGATTGCAACCCCGCTTGGGTGATGTTTTGGGCTGCCAATTTCAGCATGTTGCGAGAGAGGTCAATGGCAACGATGCGCCACTGAGGGCACTGCTGACCCACTAGAATGGGAATGCGGGCGGTTCCGGTGCCTGCATCTAGGACAAAACCAGAGGGCGGGACCAACTCGATCGCCCGTTTCGCGAAGTCAGCATTCACAATGGTAAAATCCATGGCATCGTAATCCCTGGCTTCTTCCCAGGTATCCATGACTTCCGGCTCTAGGATACGTTCCATAAGTTTAATTTCCGCATGTTCCATCAGTCAATAGTTCGGACATTTTTGCAATAGCTAGCCCTCATCCCCCAACCCCTTCTCCCAGAACGGGAGAAGGGGAGCCGGATTGAAGTCCCTCTCCCCGCTTGGGAGAGGGA
>JARCMD010000166.1 GCA_030248885.1 Leptolyngbyaceae cyanobacterium MP9P1.79
CAACACTACACCAACGGCTTGCATACTGGCGATGATGGTTAAGGTGATTGCCGCATTTAACCCAATTTGAATCCAGGTGACGGGCAATCCCATTGCCTGTGCTGCTAGCGGATCAAACGTGTAGAACAGGAGTTCACGATAAAAGATAAACACGACAAACAACACCCCGATCGCGATCGCCAAGGTTCTCACTACATCTGCACCCGTGACTGACAAAATATCACCGAACAAAAAGCTATGCAGATCGAGCTTACTTTTGAGAATCGTGATCAAAGCAATGCCTAATGCCAGAAAACCGGAAAAGACCAGCGCCATTGCCACATCGACTTTAATCCGCGATTGGGTCTGAATCCAGGCAATCACAAAGGTACTAATGGTGCCAGAAATAAAGGCTCCAATGAAGATGTCAACTCCCAAGAAAAAGGCGATCGCCAATCCCGGCAACACCGCATGGGCGATCACATCACCAAGCAATCCCATGTGTTGCACAATCAAATAACTGCCCACCACAGCACAGAGAACGCCCATCGTCACCGCAATGGCGATCGCATTTCGCATGAACTCGAAGCCTAACGGTTCCAATAATCCATTTAGCATCGCTCTTCCTCCTTGCGTTCTAAGAGAATCACGTTCTCGCCATAGGCTTCTCGCAAATTCGCCGCTGTGATTACTTCATCCCGTGACCCTTCGGCAATTAATTGCTTGTTCAGCAGCAAAAAATGATCATAAACCTGCGTTGTGACCCCCAAATCGTGACTAATCACCAACAGCGTCTTGCCCGCAGACTTAAGTTCGCCAAACACTTCAAAAATCACGGCTTCGGTTTTCTTGTCAACGCCAACAAACGGCTCATCGAAGAAGAATAGCTCCGCCTGCTGTGCCAGTGCCCGTGCCAGAAACACCCGCTGCTGTTGCCCGCCTGAGAGTTCACCAATCTGACGATCGCGCAGTTCCCATATCCCCACCCGCTGCAATGCGGCTTGTACCAATTCTTTCGACTGCCGACTAGGAAACCGTGACCACCCCAAATGCAGCGTCCGTGCCATCATCACCACATTCCAGACGGTAACAGGATAGTCCCAGTCAATTTGCGATCGCTGGGACACATAGGCAACTGTGCCCAACTGCTGCTTCAGCGGACGGGAGTTAAACGTCACTACCCCGCGCTCAGCCGGAACCAAGCCCAAAATCGCCTTGATCAGGGTACTTTTGCCCGCCCCATTTGGACCAATAATCCCAACCAGTTGCCCAGATTCTAGACAAAAGCTGACATCCTTGACGGCACTGATTCCTCGGTAGTTGACAGCCAAGTCACGAACCTCTAGCATGGCGAAGTTAGAAAAATGATAATCGTTATCACTAGTGTAGTACGATCTAGAAGAGTAGCTTACCAGGAGTGTTTCATGATGGTGGATTTTAAGAAGTTGAATGGTTCTTGGAAGCAAGTAGCGACCCTGACCCTACTAGCTGGGCTAGCTGGCTGTGGCTCTGCCCCGCAATCAACAGCGCCTAGTCCAGCAGCAACCTCCAGCCCAACGGCAACCTCCAGTTCAACGAGTGCCGCAGGTGAAAAGCCATTGGTGATCGCAACTAACACCGTCCTTTGTGACCTGACCAAACAAATTGCGGCACAAACAGTCAACCTAAAATGTCTAATCGCGCCAGGTGCAGATCCCCACGTTTATGAACCCACGCCTGACGATAAGAAGGCGATCGAAACGGCAAACCTGATCCTGTATGGCGGCTACAACTTTGAACCCAGTTTAATCAAGCTGCTTCAGGCGACCTCTAACCCGGCTCCAAAAGTCGCAGTTGATGAGCTAGCAGTTCCGAATCCTCAAACGTTTGAGGAGGATGGTAAAACTGAAACTGATCCTCATGTTTGGCACAATGCTCAGAACGGTGTCCAGATTGCCAAGGTAATTAGCGACAAGTTATCTCAACTCGCGCCAGCCAACGCGCAACTCTACGCCGCAAACACGCAAAAAATTACCGCAGAAGTTGGGCAAATCGATACCTGGATCAAGTCTCAAGTTGCCACCATTCCTCAAGCGTCTCGCAAACTGATTACAACCCATGATGCCTTGGGGTATTACTCGAAAGCCTATGGCATTCCAGTCGAAGGCACTTTGCAGGGTCTCAGTACGGAAGAAGCCCCGACTCCGACACGGGTGAGGGAATTAGTAGGGGAAATTAAGAAGGATAATGTGCCGATGATTTTTGCTGAACTCAGTTCCAACCCCAAACTGATTGAAGCTGTAGCGAAGGAAGCCAAGGTCAAACTTTCGGAGCAAGAACTGTATGCTGATGGCTTAGGCGAACCGGGATCACCGGGTGAGACCTATCAGAAAATGCTACTTGCCAACACAGAAGCGATCGTCAAAGGGTTAGGTGGTAAATTTACGCCATTCCAGCCTAAAACCTCTCGCTCGATCAATCCAACTTCGCTTCAAGCCGCGCTCAACGTTAAATCGATGCATCAAGTAGCCTAACAGGGTTTATTCCGATGAAAGCTGCCCATCTTTAACCGCCTCCTGGGTAGCTTTCAACGCAACGGCATATACGTTCCACCCAAGCCTTCAACGATCGCCCTGGTATTCGCAATCAGCATTCTGGGATATGTACTGGCTTCGCTGCCTGCCACGCCAATGCCATCGGCGTAAAGTTTACGTGGACTCACTTTTACCTTGGCTTCTTTTGCCACAGCGGTGATCAACTTCGGATTCACCGTCATTTCGGCAAAAATGGTGGGCACACCAATCGTCTTAACCTCCTGTACCAATTGAGCCACCCGAAATGCGGTTGGTCGTTCTTCTGTACTGATGCCTTGTAGCGTCGGCGCTAACCCTAGATTATAAGTGCGAGCGTAGTATTCAAAGGCATCATGGGTGCTGACAATCCAGCGTTGTTTGAGGGGAATGGTTTTGATTTGCGATCGAATCCAGGTATGAATCTGAGTGAGTTCACCCGTGAGTCTTTTTGCATTTGCAGCATAACGACTCCGCTGATTTGGATTCAATTTCGTTAACTCTTGCTGAACTACAGTCACCATTTTCACTCCATTCTCAGCACTGTGAAAGACATGCGGATCAGCCTTGCCATCGGTTCCACCATGATTATGTCCGCTATTGCCATGATGATGTCCACCCCTGATTGGGTTGGGCACTGCCATTTCATGGACGGCAATTTTGGGAGCCGGGTTAGAAGTGGCTTGAATCAGCTTGATGATACTGGGTTCAAAATCATAGCCGCCGTAGAGGATGAGCTTTGCGGTTTCGATCGCTTTGCGGTCTTGGGGTTTGGGCGAATAAACGTGTGGATCAGAACCAGGATTCAGCAGACATTTGAGCGCGATCGTCTCTTGAGCAATGCGTTTAGTGATGTCACACAGAACGCTGTTCGTGGCAACAACGGTTGGCTGGCTTTGCGCCTCTGTATGAGGAACCAGATAACTGAGCCATCCGGTAGCCAGCAGTGGAATAGCAATATATTTGCAATCAGGTTTTCTGAACCAGCGATTTAGCATGACAAAATTCCTCAAATTAAGATAATGTGAGAATGATTATCATCATACAGGTTTATGGTCAACACCCTGATTCAGCCTCCTTTAACTCAAAGCAGTGCTGCAATGCTGTTGAGGATTCGTCACACCTGCGCCCACGTGCTGGCAATGGCGGTGCAGACGCTGTTTCCAGAAACAAAAGTGACGATTGGACCCTGGACGGAAACGGGTTTTTACTATGACTTTGACCGCCAAACCGCCTTCACCCCAGACGATTTGACCCATATTGCAGCCAAGATGCGGCGGATTATTAAAGCTAATCTGCCGATCGTTCAGGAAGTGGTCGATCGGGAGCAAATTCGGGCAGAAATCGAGCAACTCAACGAACCCTACAAGCTGGAAATCCTCGATAGCATTCCCGCAGGTGAACCGATTACCCGTTACTTCATCGGCTGTTTCGATACCCTGCAAGGCGTTTCAGAACCTTCTTTGTTTCACATTTCTGCCAATCCTCTAGCGCAAAAAAAGATGGGTAAGGATTGCTGGTGGGATCTGTGTGCTGGACCTCACCTCACCTACACGGGCGAGATTAATCCCGATGCCTTTGCCCTGGAAAGTGTTGCCGGAGCCTACTGGCGCGGGGATGAAACCAAGCCTCAACTTCAACGCATCTACGGTACAGCCTGGGAAACTCTAGAACAATTGCAGGCTTACCTGACCCAAAAAGAAGAGGCAAAGCGACGCGACCACCGCAAATTGGGGCAAGACCTGGATCTCTTCAGCATTCAGGAGGACGCAGGTGGGGGATTAGTGTTCTGGCATCCTAAGGGAGCTAGGATGCGGCTGCTGATTGAAGACTATTGGCGCAAGGCACACTTAGACGCAGGCTATGAACTGCTTTACACGCCCCACATTGCCAACCTCGATCTCTGG
>JARCMD010000167.1 GCA_030248885.1 Leptolyngbyaceae cyanobacterium MP9P1.79
AATCTACCATCTGTTAAATTTAAAGCATTTAGAATCAACACACTGCTTTAGTCTTAACGGTTTAAAAATTGTTGATGTGAGTCAATTTGAAACGACTGCTAGCGGTGGAGCCATTAAGTTTCAAACAGTCCTAGAGTCACCACTCAATTTGCTTAGAATTTGGAGACAACCGATCGTTGAAGTCGAGTTAACTCTGCATACTCCTTACACTGTTGAACTAAGTATTCCGATCTACGGCAATAAGAATATTACGGTGATATTCAACATTTTGCCATTGAGCAACAATGACCATAAGTTGTTTATCGATATTTATAGTAATGTCATATTTCCCAAGCTGCTCCTACAGATTATTTTGCATCTTGCGTCCAGCTTAACCTTGCTAGAAGATCTGCCCTATCTCCACAGACTAGCCAAGGGCAAGATTCACCGTTCAAGCAAGGTCGATCAAGGCTCTCATCACACTATGCAACTGTTTGAGCGATTTGCTGATCTATATGGGTCTAGCCTGGAGCAACCTCAATCTAGCGGCGCTACAGAATTGCTCCCAGTCCAAGTGCTTTAAAAAATAAGTTGACCTCGCTAACACCAGTTTGTAGATCAACGCGATCACATTCATTCAATTAATCTCTCTTCTCATGTCGTACTATAATCGCAACTTTATTTTAGGTCGTCTCACCAATTGTAAAAGTTATTTTTCTGGTTTGTATTGGGCTAATTTTACTGAGTTTCTTAGGGTCTCTCTGGAGTGCTTGGCGACAAGGATGGGCACATCTTCGGCGATTACATCAAATTTCGTGCAGCAACTGCGCCTTTTTTACCGATGAATACAATCTGAAATGTGCGCTTCATCCCTACAATGCTCTCACTGAAGCTGCGATCGGTTGCCTGGATTATAAAACCTCTGCACTTCTCCAAAAGAATACGGTTTATCGATAAGAATTCAGGCAACGATCACTTGATCGAGCGGTCGTCTCAGCGATCGGGGCGTTTCAGTTCCATATCCAAACCGAATAACCAGATCTGGACGGCGATCTCCGATTCCAAGAGCAGCAGCAAACTGTGGACGCAATGCCGAAACTTCCACTGGTTGATTCAGAAAGGCATTTTTGATACCCAAGGCAGTTGCTTGCAAGGCGAAACGTTCATAACATCGCCCTGTTTCAGCCCAATGCTCTTTATCATTCTGCTCAGATACAAATACGGCTATACCCGCCGAACTGCGAATTTGTTTGGTATATTTGTCATTCTCGTTTTTTGGCACTAAAAAACAAATTAAACATCTTTGTTCCCAACCAGCGGGGAATAACTGGATTTCCAGTCGAACCTGAAAATAATCCATCACCTTTGCTCACCACTTCGTCATACCCAAAGCGAATCCAGGCTTCGAGTTCATCAACGAAGGGGCGATCGGACATCTGTGCCGTATTGCCTTGAACAACATACTCAAGAACCTTCTCGACTTTTGCTGGTTCAGTCAGCATTAACAGATGAACTCCATTACCACTTCCTGCCGATTCCAAAGATTTCAAGTCCTCGTTACTGACTTTTCTGCTGTCATATTCGGCTCTGGTACATTGCCGTTGTGGAATGGTATTGAAAAGTTGAGAGGTAACCGCTTTTGAGGGTTCTAAGGTTATTTTTACGCTGTCTGCGATCGCCGCATCAAAACTGACTTCCCCATGCTTACCAAAAGCCTGCGCTGCCTGGATTAGATTCTCGGTGGCACAGCCCAAACTCACAAACATGTGATGGTTATCCGGATCAACAGCAGGGCAGCGGCGTGACCAATCCGGCAAGATTGAGATTCTCTGACCCTCAATCCCAAATTTCCAGCATTGAGTATTGTGGCTGGATGCCGCGTGGGTGGCGTAGCGCACCAGTTCATGATTGACGGCTAACAACTCGGTTGGCGGATGTCCTGTGGTATGTCACCAGGTGTTTCGCACTGCCTCGTTATATCGGTTAGCCGATCGCTGAAATGATCCGGCTGCATAAGCGGCTGTCCCACCTGTCAGGGCAGCAATGGCTAAAATAACTTGCCGTCGAGTTGGCATCTGCCAGACCTTACTCAGGGTAATTAAACGGAAGGCTTTATAGCTATTTCAGGGAGGTTCAGCCAGAAATGAGGTGCCATAGCAGATCAACGAATTACTGCTCAGGAGTTTGCGGTGATACAGTTACCGCAGCGATCCGATCGATTTTCACTGACTGCTGACTCCATCAGTCGTTCGTCCAGTCATCTCACTGGGATGAATACGGTAGAGCGCCATGACCTCTGCACGTCCCCAAGCATCAATCCAGGTGCGATTAATCGCAGGCGAAAGCGTTGGATTTTGCGTTTTGACAAATTGCATGACGCGATCGATCTCTTGCTGCTCTGTGATATGTTCGGCTTGACCCATGACAGTCACACTGCGCCAATGCTCTAGATCATGGACTTCTTCAACCTGCAAACAGACTTCTGGATTTACGTCCATATACTTGGTTTTCATTCCCACTGTCGTGAAGATGTAGAGGTCTGGCTCATCGAAATAATAATGCATGGGCATAACATAAGGATGTCCTTCAAGGGCACAACCTAAGTGACCATGTCCTACTTTTTTTAAGAGATCATGCATCTCTTTTGTGTTCATTTCGTCGATGTCTAGCATAGTTATTACGATGTGATTATGGTGGCTTTCCATGAAAAACTTGTGAGGCTAACGCTGCTTAAGCAAGGCAACAATATCTGTTGCTTTCTGGTGATATAAAACGTCTACATGAGCGCCTCTAGAGAGTTTTGCCTCTTCCCGACTCTTGAATGGGCCAAGGTGATAAGTATGGTGGGTAGCAGAAAGCGAGACTTCTACCCACCAAGCTAATGTTGATTGAAGCGTTGAAAATGCGTTCATTGGAGATACCTTTAGCTCCTTAAGCCTGATTTAAAACAAGCGACTTGAAAGACTTACATTTTGCCAGAAAGGCATGAAAGATTCAGATACGTTAACACAATCGCTACGATCGCAAAATCTATCAATTGATGGAGATAATGTGAGTGAAATATTCATCGTTAAGATCAAGCAAAGTGTCTATGCAATAAGCTTTACCAACTTAAAGATGGCATAGATAGGATTCGTTCCCTTACCCGCTGTTTATTTTGTCTGGTTAGCTGCGATCCTCACTTGCTACTGCGTCCTGACTCAATTTGTCAAAACCTGGCTCATCAAGAAATATGGATATAGCTGATGTAATCCAATGGGCAAAAGCGCAGAACCAACAGGATGTTTTCGCAAGTGTTTGAATTATCTGTGTGAGTTGTATAAGTTCTACTAAAACGCTCAAAAGGTAGAGGTGATCTTGAACCACGTCTGCAACTATGCAGTCAAAGGTGGAAGCAATCTAAGCTGAGATTCGATCGAAACTTGCCGAGGACAGCACCCAGCTTCAAAAGCTCAACATACTTCACTATAGACACTATCATGAGTATTGCGATCGACAACTTCACCAAAAAGCTTCATGACAACTTAGAAGCCGTTGAGGATCGGGCAAAATCCTTGAGGGAGAGCGTTCGATCGGCATCGAAGAAAACTCAAGTTGAAATTCAAACGAAACTTGATGAAGCGAAGACAAACCTAGAAGCTAAGAAGCAAGAATTTGATGAATATCGGGCGAAGCTCAACACTCAGTTTGAGGCAAAAGAGTCTGAGGTGAAGTCGCACGTTGAGGAATGGAAAACCAATCGTGAAGTCAAGAAGCTCGAACATCGCGCTAGTCAAGCTGAAGACCACGCCAACACAGCAACCTCCGTAGCCGTGATGATGATGGAAGAAGCCGAAGAAGCAACCCTGACCTCGATCGCCACTAGGCTAGACGCTGAAACGGCTGCGGGAAAGTAAGATACGCGGGAAGACGGTAAGACGCAGGATGTTCTCTCTACCTCTCCTAATTAAGGCAAGCTTTTTGGAGAACTAATGGGTATGAATCAAATGAATCGGCAGAATTTTACTGATGACTCCAATCTTGATGAGAGCGCCCAGTTTTTGCCATCTCAGCGCGTGAGATTCTTTGGTGGAAAAGGTATTGTGCGAAACTGCCAATCTAAATCTGGAGGCTGGATCTATCTCGTTGAGATGGCGCTGGGGCCAGAACCTAGCTGCGGCAGGGTTGGCGCAGAAACGATGATCTTTCTCAATGAAGCAGACTTGAGTGCTGCACGATGTCCTATAGCGCTCAAGCCAAGAAGACTCATAAACAAACTCGTGAATAAACTCATGGGTAAAATCATGGCACATACACACACAGTTGTCGCTCATTTCCCTTCGCACAGGGAAGCAGAACAGGTGGTTTTGGAGTTGCAAAAAACAGGCTTCGATATGCAGAAGCTGTCAATCATTGGCAAAGATTACCAAACTACCGAACATGTGCGTGGATTTTTTAGTTGGAAAGATACCGCCAAAGCTGGAGCCGCCGGAGGGGGCTACTGGGGAAGCTTCTTTGGCGGCTTGTTTGGTATTTTAGCAGGGGCAGGAGTGGTATTTGTCCCTGGCATGGGGACGATCGTGATTGCGGGGCCTATTGTTGGAGTATTGGCGGGTTGGCTGGAAGGGATGTTGGTGGGGGGTGCTGGTGCTGCTGCCATAGGAGGATTGGCAGGTGCGTTGGGAGGACTGGGGATTCCAACGCACGAGGTGCTGAAGTACGAAACTCAAATTCAAGCGGGCAACTTCATCATCTTAGTGACAGGTAGCGACGAGGATGTGAGTCAGGCGAAGCAGATGATTGACAAGATCAGCCATCAAGTCGCACTGTCGATCGCTGTCTGAGAGGATATCTGAGAAGGTGCGAATGATGGCGCTGTTTCTTGCAAATCATCCTCAGTGTTCTGTCAAGAAAATTTTGAGGGGTCTTCGACCCCTCAAAATTTAACTCCAACTAACCTCCCAGCTTTCAGCTACCCGTCAATTAATGATTGACAGACTACTAGTAAATAAAGGACAAAGACTATAGCTATGATCACTACCATCCACAAACCGATCTTGCCTTCACCCGTGTCCTAGTTCGCCTTCGCTGTCTCTGCATCTAGCCTGGCGGCGATCGCTGCTAGAGTTGCCTCTTCCGCTTCTTCCATCATCATCATGGCTACCAAAGTTGCTGTATTAGCGTGGGTCTCAGCTTGATCGGCTCGCTGTTCCAGCTTCTTGACTTCGCGATTGGCTTTCCATTCCTCAACGTGCGACTTCACCTCAGACTCTTTTGCCTCAAATTGAGTTTTGAGTGTGGCTCGATATTCATCAAATTCTTGCTTCTTGGTGTCTAGATTCGTCTTCACTTCATCAAGTTTCGATTGAATTTCAGCTTGAGTTTTTTTCGATGCCGATCGCACGCTCTCCCCTAGAGACTTCGCCCGATCTTCAACAGCTTCCAAGTTGTCATGGAGCTTTTTGGTGAAGTTGTCAATCGCAATACTCATGATGATTCCTCTAGTCAAGTATGTTGAACGTCTGAAGTTGGGTTCCATCCTCGTCAAGTTTCGATCGAATCTCAGCTTGGATTGCGTTCACCTTTAATCAAATGATCCCAAAAGGTGATCAAAATAACCTCTACCTTTTGAACGTTTTAGTAGAACTCATACAACTCACAAACAATTCAAACACTTGCAAAAATATCCTTCCCTTGCCAATAACATTCAGGTAGAGATGTTGGTAATGATAAGGCAGTGGAGGGCGCATCTGGAAGTTGGGGGAGGGTTGCCAAAATCCATGAGGTTTTGTTGTTGATGATACCGGCATCGTGGGACGCAGTTTCCTGAGGTTTTCCAACGGTTAGATGCACCCCCTCCCCCTAGCTCAATCTCTCCGCTTAAACGCAGCTAGCCATTCTCGCAGTTGTTCAGCCGCAACATCGCGCCCACCTAAACCAAAGGCTACGGCGATCGCAACTGCCACAGACCCAAGTAGCAAACCAAACGCTAGATTCACAATGTTGGGAGCAATGCCAATTTGCTGCAATGCCATGGCTGCAACAAGGGCAATAATGGCGATGCGGGCAGTTTGACCCAGCAAGCGAGACTGACTATCTCCAGAACTGGCAATCAGGTTAAATGCCAGATTTGCCAGATATAGCCCCGTAGCAAAAATGACTAAACCCACCAGAATTCTGCCAAAGATCGCCAGCAGTTCAGTCACAATCACAGTCAAGGCTGGAATATTCAGGATATTGGTGGCAGCAACCGTAGCGAACAACATGATCCCCACTAACACCACAACCCCCACGATCTCCGAGGGGCTACGGGTGATTCTGGGTTCCCCAACGGGTGTCGGAGATGGAGTGACATAAGGCTCCCGTTGAATGCCAATCCAATAAAGGATGTTGTTGAAGCCAATTCCAACCAGAATATTGGTAACCAAATCTGCCAGAAACTTGCCAATGAAGTAGGCAACAACTAATACCACTCCTGCTGTAAAGATCTGAGGCAGAACATTGAGGATCTGATTCAGCATGGAGGTGGCGGGCTGGGAGATCGCCGGAATCTGGAGTGCATCTAGGGCAGCCGTCCCAGTTGGAATCAAAATCAATACATATACAACGGTGCCAACCAGCCAGGAGAGCGATCGTCCCCCCCGTGCAGAGCTTAACCCCACCTGAGCGCCTGTCCGATCGAGACCCGTTGCTGCTAGTAAATTCGTCACAATCTGCCGCACAATGCGGGCGATGAACCACCCAACGACCCCAATCAACACCGCCTTCAGAATTTTGGGTAGAGCCGCCAAAATTTCATTCAACAGGTTTTGCACGGGTTGCAGGGGCCCTTGGAGATCCAAGACTCCCAACACTAAGGGTAGGAAGAATAGAAAAATGAACCAATACAGGACATCGCCCAAGGTGTGACTCAGCAAAAAGGGAGTGGGTGGGGGGCTGCTCTCAGTTGTTGCAGTCGTCCCAGCCGTTCCAGCCGTTCCAATTGTCTCAGTTGCCCCAGTCGGATCAGTCGTGTCAGTTGGAGGTGTTTGAACGGAAGTCAGCCGCTCATCTAACCCAAAAGACTGAGCCGTGCGAATGGCGATCGCCCGTGCCAGCGTTGCTAATACCCAGGCAACAACGATCAAAAGTGCAGCAGCACCCAGCTTGGGTAGAAAGACAAAGATCTGATTCAGAAAATTGTTTAGAGGTTGGGAAACGGTTGTTAGATTCAACACATTGAGCGCCGCAACCACTGCCAAGATCAGAATGATCCAAAACACGATCCCAGCACCCAGGTTGTCAATGTTTAACCGTCCAATGCCTGGTTGTCCAGCAACCATCCCTGCCAACCGAGTATCGAGGTCTGTGCGTACTAGTAAGCTCCGAATGACTTTGGCAGCTAAGGCGGCCACAATCCAGCCCACTAGGAGAATAGCGATCGATCCAATCAAGTTGATAACAATGGGACCTAAACTACTCAACCCCAATGCCTGCAAAAAGGTTAAATTCAACTCAGCCATCACCACATTGGGAGAGAATGTCATAACTCCCAGGGGCTGTAGAATGCTTGACAAAACATGATCCATAAATCTTCAGACCTCATATAAGCAATCAGGATATTTCCGATACATAGGTATACCTGGAAACCATTGAAGGATTGCGGATTAAATAATATGCAACAGTCCCACTGTAGGGGCGAAGCATTCGGCAAAAGGATATGACTGAGTTTCAAAGGTGTTTGCCCGAATGCTTCGCCCTTGCCAAGTCTCGAACTTTTACAACTTATTCAACTCCTGATCCTAAGTAAAAGGCATACCTGGGATGTCGTTAGACTAAGGGAAATGGTAACCGTTCGCCCTAGTCTACCTTGACCCCAAACCCCAGCAAACTGCCCTCCTTACAATTGTCAAAAATGAAGGATCGGTCTCAGGCTAGAAACCGGGGTTCTGCGAAAATTGGTGGGAATGGCAGTAGTTCTTGACAGAACCCTGGTTTCTCATATCCTGCATCCTCCCAAATAGAATCGGAGTTTTTGCCGCACGCGATCGGGCAAAAACCTGATAGCTTTTGCCCTGAAATATGGTTAAATAGCATGAAAAATCTGGGCTAACGAGATGACCTCCGAAGAATTGACCCAAATCGTCACCGTACATCAGCAAGCACTGGTGCGCCATGGGCAGGAAATGGCAGAAATCCGAGATCTGGTACGACTCAATCAAGAGCAATACGGATCGACTCAGGAACAATTCAAATCGTTACAGGAAGAGTTCAGATTGTCTCGAGAGCAGTTTAGGGAGCGGTATGAGTTCACTCAGGAGCAACTTAACCAGATGACAGCAGGATTAGTGGAGTTGAGACACCTCGTTGCGGATTACATTCAAGGCCGATCGAGAGATTAGTTGAAATCTATGCAAGAGTTTGGGGCGATCGGGCAGTCCCCCTTATTTCGCAGGCAGATAGCAGATATTGGCTTGCTTCAAGCGGCGCAGGGCTTCACCGAGCCGATCGCAATCAGCGATGAGGCTAATTCGCACATAGCCTTCTCCCGCTGCTCCAAAGGCATTGCCGGGAGTGACCACCACCCCAGTCTGCTGCAACACCGAGAGGGCGAAATCTGTCGAGCCAATTCCGGGGGGGCAAGGAACCCAGAGATACATTGTGGCACGGGGTTTAGGCACCGTCCAGCCCAACTCCGCCAAGCCCTGAATCAGAAAATCCCGACGTGTCCGGTAGCGATTTTGCACCTCATGCAAGTATACATCGGGTAACTGAAGCGCAGTTTCCGCCGCCGATTGCAAAGCCGCAAAAATGCCGTAATCGAGATTGGTTTTGAGGGTGCGGAGTCCCTGGATCACATGGCGATTGCCGACGACGAAGCCAACTCGCCAACCCGCCATATTGTAGGTTTTGGACAATGTGTGGAACTCAACGCTGATTTCCTTGGCTCCAGGGATTTCTAGCAAGCTCGTCGGCTGGTAGCCATCGAAGGCCAATTCCGCGTAGCAAAGGTCATGGACAAGCAAAATTTCGTGCTTGTGGGCAAAGGCAACCACATCTTCAAAGAACTCACGGGGGGCAGTGGCGGCGGTGGGATTGCTGGGATAGTTGAAGTACATGATTTTTGCTTGCTGCGCGATCGAATCTGGGATCGCTCCCAAGTCAATCAACCAGTCATTCTCTGGCTTCAGCATCAGGCTATGCACCTTGCCCCCCGCAATTAGCGGCCCGCGAAAGTGCGCCGGGTAAGCCGGACTGGGCACCAACACCAAATCTCCAGGGTTGATGAAGGCGATCGCCAGATGGGTCAGTCCCTCCTTGGAACCCAACAGCGGCAAAGCTTCACTCTCAGAGTCAAGCTCCACATCGTAGCGCCGGTGATACCACTGGGTAATCGCCCGGCGAAAGCTGGCGGTGCCCTCAAAGGGAGGATAGCCGTGGTTCGCCGGATTTTTCAGGGCTTCGATCGCGGCATCCACCACAGGTTGAGGCGTAGGGCCATCGGGGTTGCCCATTCCCAAATCAATCAAATCTAAGCCCTGCTCCCGGGCCCGCGCCTTCAACTCGTCCAGCCGCGCAAACACATAGGGCGGCAACATTTTTACGCGATCGGCCGGCGTGATCCAACTCAGCGTCATTCTGTCACCTCATTACCCAGCATGAAGGGCGCGTAAGGGTCTCCAGCTTTTTCCCCTTCTCCCCGCCGCCTTATTTCTGGATTGGGAGTTGTGGTGGAAACCATCGCCGCCATCAGTTGCTCAGGGACAACCGCAAACGGCAGGCGATGAATGTCAGACTGAGGGGCACAGGCCACGATCGCCGCCTGTTCCAACTCTGCTAGGGTGATCTGCGACAGTCCCAAATTTCCCAAGGTTTGGGGCAACCCAAGCTCAGCGTAAAACTTCAGGAGTTGTTGGCGGGCAGTAGCGGCCAATTGGCTCCCTTGCAGCATTTCCTCTAACCGCAGCTGCACCAAAATACCGTAGGCGACTTTTTCTCCATGCAACGTGCCGTGGCTGGCGAGTAAGTGAGTTAACCCATTATGAACCGCATGGGCTGCCACCGTGCGACATTGGGCCCCGCCTAAGCCGCCAATTACCCCCGCCAGCAATACAGTGGCATCTACCACATCTCGCCACCCGCTGCTGCCCGGTGCTTGCAGGGCTGAAGCAGACTTTTGAAACAAAATATCTCGTAACACCCGTGCCTGCTGCACAGCGGCAATCATCAACGTCTGTTCTGAGTGACCGCTACTGACGGAGGCTTCGTACCATTTGGCGATCGCATCCCCAATACCCGCCACCAGAGTTCGTTGGGGTGCGGTTTGAATTAGGTCATAGTCCAGCACCAATAACTCTGGGCAGTGATCTAGCGCCACATCGTAGAGAAATGCGCCCGACTCGGAATACACATTGGATAACGCTGTCCACGCTGCACAGGTTGCCGCCGAGGTGGGCACCGTCACTACGGGCAAGCGGCACTGATGGGCCAGTAACTTGGCCGTATCCAGCGCTTTGCCCCCACCCACTCCAATAATCACATCGGCACTATGCTGAGTAACTGCTTGGTGGAGAGCGGCAAGTCCTGCCTCGGTACACTCCCCGCCGTAGGGTGCTTCAGCTAGATCCAGTTGTGCTTGCACCGATCGCAGCCCTTCTACTAAGGTTAAGCCGTGTCCCCCAACCAAGAGCGGCCGCTGTCCCAGTCGGGCAATTCGTGCGACCGCTGAGACTAATATCCCACTGCCTCGCAGGACTTGAGCCGGAGCGATGGCTAAAGAAATTAACCCAGTTAACGTTTTACCAGACATACTTAGATCCAGAAAATGCAGCAGAGTAAATTGATTTGATGCGCCCGTTGCCTACTAATGAGCGTTGAAAACCGATGGAGCGGAGAAATTTAGGGCAGGCACAACTCTACTATTATAAAACTCTTGGGGGATGACCCTAATGATTCATAGCAGAGATAAAACGCTAGTGCAGGCTGGTAGAAATAACTGAGCAGCACTCAAGACTCAAAATTATCCCCCTAACTGGTCAGAAACTTCTGCCAAGCTGCACTAGAGCCATGGCGATTGCCGACCAATTAGCCGAAGGCACCTCAGGAAGCCCGATCGCTTATCCTATGTTTGCTGACCCGACGAGTTGGTGAACTGTCAGTGAAAATTCGATCGCAAGTTGCAGCCTTATCTGTGGAACAATTGGAAACCTTAGGAGAAGCGCTGTTAGACTTCAGCACGTTGGCGTAGCCTCTCTAACAGAGAATTGCAGATCTAGAAATGTGGTTAAGGGAGCAGTGCGAGTAGAAACTTGCCACTAAGAAACTTGCCCCTAACCTGAGGCTATCTGAAAAGTGCAGAGATCTTTTGCCCATGTCCATTCGCCCCTTCGACCAATTCTCCAAGCAACTGTTCGAGACTCTCCTGACTCCCTTTGGCACTGTCACCCTCGATCGCAACATCCCTGGCGAAGCTCGCAAAGTTGATGTATTCTTCCAACCCCAAAGTCCCCTTGACCCGTTGGAATTGGGGCTTCTAGCCCGATTGGGCGAAACGGCTTGCCTGTTTGAGCCATTTCGAGACCCGCCTGACAACAGCGAAGTTCGGGGCTGCCTGCTCAAACTTTTCCTCCTCCATGCCGAATGCCGCCGCCGTGCTGAACACACCCTTCCTGACGCTGACCTCCCCAGATTGTGGATTCTCACCACCTCAGCCCCCGATCGGCTTTTGAGTGAGTTTTCTGGACAATTGCAACCAGAATGGGGAGAGGGCATTTATTTTATTGCCAAGGGACTTCGGAGTGCGATCGTTGCCCTCAATGAACTCCCAACTACTGAGGACACCCTGTGGTTGAGGTTGCTGGGCAAAGGTGTAACTCAAGAGCAGGCGATTGCTGAGCTACTAGCGCTACCAACAGCTAACCCAAAGCGCAGTAGTGCCCTTGACTTATTAGTCAGTTGGCAGATTAGACTAGAAATCACCGAAACGATTAACGACGAAGAGAGGCGAATTGTGATGGCACTATCCCAGGCATATTTGGAGTGGGAACGGAAAACGAAACAGGAGGGAGTAGAGCAGGGACTTCAGCGGGGCGTGGAGCAGGGACTTCAGCGGGGCATGGAGCAGGGACTTCAGCGGGGCATGGAGCGGGGCATGGAGCGGGGCATGGAGCAAGGACTTCAGCAGGAAGCCCGATCGCTCATCCTCCGTTTGCTGACACGGCGAGTCGGGGAACTGTCGGTGGATGTTCGATCGCAAGTTGCAGCCTTATCCCTGGAACAATTGGAAACCCTAGGAGAAGCGCTGTTAGACTTCAGCACGATCGCGAACCTGGAAATGTGGTTAAGCGAACAACGCAAGTGAAGACTGACAGACCATCAAATCACTCACACTGAGGTAAGGCTTAATTTCATGGTGGTCTCTGTTTTACTTCCGGTCTACAACGCAGGGTTCCCTCTTGCCCAAGCCATAGAATCTATTCTCAATCAGGATTTAGCAGCATTTGAATTGCTAATTATTGATGATGCCTCCACAGATTCATCAGCACAAACAATTCGCAACTATGCGGCTCAAGACCCACGCATCAAAGCAATTTTCCACTCGCAAAACGTCGGACTTGCTAACACCTTAAACGAAGGGCTACAGCTAGCAACCTATGATTTTGTAGCCCGGATGGATCAGGATGATGAATCGTTACCCAATCGGTTGAGGGTGCAATTTGACTACCTAAACGCCAATCCCGATGTCATGGTTTTAGGCAGTTTTGTCTACCACATGGGTGCCAAACCAGAGTTCGATCGCCTCATTGAGTTGCCGATCGCTCCAGCAGACATCAAAGCTGTGTTGACAAAATACAACTGCATGTACCATCCCTCAGTGATGCTACGGCGCAAAGAAATTCTGGAATTAGGGGGCTATCGATCGCAGTTTAAAAATGCTGAGGACTACGATCTTTGGCTCAGAGTGAGCAAGGTACACATTCTGGCAAATGTCCCAGTGCCGCTCCTCCGATATCGATTCTCCGTTACAGGCATGACCCTCAGCCGGAAGTGGGAGCAATTGTTCTATGTATATCTGGCGTTAGCAGCATTTGAAGACGAAGCGAGTCCATTAGAAGAGCTAAAGGAGCGGGCTACAACGATGCTGAAGCAAATGGATCAGACTTATTTTCTGACTCAGGTTGCTAAAGGGACTGTAAAGGACTTAATATCTCTGAGACTCTGGAAAGATGCCTTGGCAGTAGCATTTCGATTTTCCAAGGATATTGGAGCTTGGCGATCACTTGCGCTGTTACTGAACAAACTTGTATCACGCTTTAGCAGCGTCACTGAGCGCATCGGGTAACGAGGCATTTTATCAGTTGCTCTCCTTTCTTTTCAGGACTCCTACTACTCTCCGTCTGAAAGACTACAATTGCACGCCTGTGATGAATCCTACAAGTAAGGTGAGGCTGGTTAGTCTACTGCCGTACCTCGCTTTAACATTAGCGATCGTACCCAGCCTGATTTGGGTAATGCTCGATCAGAGGGTCTGGCCCTGGGATCAAGCTTGGTACGGACAAGTGTCTGTGGAACTGTTCTACAAGCTCATCAGTTCTCCCTTAGATTGGGCCGGAGCAATGGTGGGAGCCTTTGGCACCAAAGCACCCGGCGTTTCCTGGCTAGGTCAATTCTTTGTGCCCTTAGGAGCAGCGATCGGCTCCATCGATATCGGATTACTCCTTTCCATCTTGGCAACGCAATTATTAACCTTAGTTCTCGTCTTCAAATCAGTTCAAGAACTATCTGGCGGTAAAACCCTGACGGCGATCGTTGCAGGCTTAACTGTGGCCTCAGCGCCACTCTTTGTCGCGCTGTCCTATCAATATTTCGTCGAACCCATGCAGACCTGTGCTGTCGCCTGGTTTATATTGATTATGAGCTGCGCTCCCAGATGGAACAGGCGGTTAATTCTGGTACAATTGCTTGCTGCAACTGCCCTTGCCATGCTTGCCAAAGTCACCTCCCCACTCTATTGCTTATTTCCGGGGCTACTTTCCCTAGGGTATGCCTTCGTTCCATTGAGGCAGCCGGAGAACCATGCATCAGAGTCCCCCAAATGGTTGATCCCGGCAACAGCAGTGCTAGGCGGAATTCTAGGCTTAGGGACGATCGCCTGGTATATTAAAAACCTGTCTGCCATTCTCCAATTTGCTGCTCAAAGCTCGTCAGGGGCTGTGGCAGAGCTTTACGGCACCAAAGACACCTTTGCGAACAAAGTGGTTTACTGGCTAGGTGCCATCCAAAGCAATTTTTTCTTTCCAGGCGTGCTAATCCTGGCTAGTTTGGTTCTTGTGGTGGGACTGGGACAGTATTTTCTGCGGCGAGACTTCAAGTTAAGCCACTTTGACCACTGTGCCATTGTCTCTGTTCTGCACCTTGGGGTCACGATCGCAGTTCTTTCCCTTAGCATCAACCAAGAAAATAGGTATTTACTACCCCTGGCACCCTACCTGGCACTGCTCATTGCCTGGAGCCTGAATCAGCTTAATCAGCCCATTCTGACTGGCTTCATGACCCTAGTGTTCACCCTTCAGTTAGCAGCAGTGGATGGGCAAGCTCTGGGGATCACTGATAAAAATCTTCAAATTGCCTACTGGTTGTACCCTGTAGAACGAGATGCCAAAAACTTCAAGAATTTGAACGAAGTAGCCCGAAGAACTTGTACTGAAGCGGGCAAAAATCGGCTAAATGTTGTGGGAATAGAGTTACCCTGGTTAAATGCGAATTCTGCCGCCTACTTCGCAGCAAAGCAATTTGAGTCTCGCAACTTACGCTGTTACTACACTAGCCTGGGTTATGCCGAAACAGAACCAACGAAAGCCTGGCAGCGGCTGGTATCCTTAAACCCCAATTACTTCATCGCGTTGGACAAAACGTTGTACCCCAAGCCCCCCGACCCGTTCAATAAGGTTGCCCTTCAAATGCTAGACCAAGTTCAACGTTATCCCGCGTTTAAGCTGGAGTCGGCGATCGACAACTCAAAAATTCTACTTTTCAAAAACAAGGGTTAGCGACCTACTTATCCTTTTAAGCCAAAATTTCAATCCCTGTTTTAATAGTCTTCTCAGAAAATAATGCACAGTCAGCAATTAAAAAAATGGAGAAACCGCAATCTCTACTACTATAGAGACCTGGAAAAGCTTTGCCAGTTTCTGGTGCAACCGCGATCGAGTGTTTTAGAAGTCGGCTCAGGACTCGGCTACTTGCTCAATTCCGTGGAACCAAAAGCTGGCATGGGCATTGATATCAGCAGCCTTGCCATTGAAGACGCAGGTCAACGATTTCCTGAATTGGATTTCCATGCAGAGGATGTAGAAGAATTTAGTCCCGATCGGGTTTTTAGTTACGTTTTGGTAGCAAACACCCTGAGCTATGTGCAAAACATCCAGAAAGCGTTGCACAACATTCACAAAGCCTGTGAACCCTCAACTCGGCTAGTCTTGAGCTTCCACAATCCAGCCTGGGAACCGATTCTAAAATTAGCAATCTTAATCAAACAACGGATGCCCTTGCCCTTTCTCAACTGGCTCAGTTTTGAAGACATTGAGAACCTGCTAAACCTCTCAGGCTTTGAAGTCATTTCCCACGGTAAAAGACTCCTCTTCCCTAAACGGATTCCGTTAATCTCTTGGTTTTTTAATAAGGTCTTAGCGCCCCTCCCTGGGTTGAATAATCTTTGTCTGACTGAATACATTGTGGCTCGACCTCACCCCAACCTCGCTGATGCCCAACGCAATATTCGAGAGTTGACCTGCTCCGTCATCATTCCTGCCCGCAACGAAGCAGGCAATATTGAAAGTTGCATTACGCGAATGCCAAAACTAGGGAAACACACAGAAATTATCTTTATTGAAGGGCATTCTACTGATGAGACATGGGCGGAAATTCAACGGATTCAAGCCCAGTACGGAGATCAATGGGATATCAAAATCTGTCAGCAAGCAGGCAAGGGCAAGGGTGATGCTGTGCGCCAAGGGTTTGAGCAATCTACAGGGGATGTATTAATTATTCTGGACTCTGACTTGACCGTGAAGCCAGAAGATTTAACCTGCTTTTTTGAGGCGATCGCCTCTGGCTATTGTGAAATGGCGAATGGCTGTCGGCTCATTTATCCCGTCAGTGCCACTGCCATGCCTTGGCTAAACCGGATGGCGAATCGGTTTTTCGCTTGGTTATTGTCCTACTTGCTCAATACTAAGATTAAAGATTCCCTATGCGGCACCAAGGCAATTTCCAAAATTAATTACTTGAAGTTGGCAGAAAACCGTTCCTATTTCGGCGAGTTCGATCCGTTTGGCGATTTTGACCTATTATTTGGTGCAGCAAAGCTGGGATTGAAGATTAAAGATGTTCCGGTAAGATATTTGCCGAGGGTCTATGGCCGATCGAATATCCAGCATGTCAAAGAAGGCTTGGTATTGTTGAAAATGTGTTCCTATGCAGCTAAAAAAATCAAGTTTGTCTAATAGATTCTTTTAGCTAAGTTAATAGTTTAAATTTGATAGGTTGACCCAAAGGCAGTAGAGGCATTCGCGTGAAGGCATTAGTTACAGGAGGAGCAGGTTTTATTGGTTCGCATTTAGTGGAACAACTTCTTACAGAAAATGTGGAAGTTGCAGTGTGCGATAACCTGACATCAGCTAATCCAGCACATTTAGCATTTATTAATGCTAATACTCAATTAGTCCAAACAGATATTAGAGATTTAGATGCGCTCATTCTGGCAATGGAGGGCATAGATTTCGTATTTCACCTAGCAGCCCTCACGTCTGTTTCTCAATCCGTAACCAATCCGTTGCTGGTTTACGATGTGAACGTGACTGGCACCCTTAATGTGCTTTGGGCAGCCTTAAAAGCTGGAGTTTCGCGAGTTGTGATTGCGTCCAGTTGTGCTGTGTACGGTGATGCCAATCAACCCCCTTTGCAAGAAGCAGCCTTGCCTGCCCCTAAGTCTCCCTACGCTGCTAGTAAGTTGGCGGACGAAACCTTTGCTGAAAGTTTCTATCACTCCTATGGGCTAGAAACAGTTTGCCTGCGATATTTCAATGTCTATGGTCTGCGCCAACGCGTGGACTCTGACTATGCAGCCGCTATCCCTCGCTTCATTAATTGCTATCAGCAACAGCAGTCTCCTCAGGTGTATGGAGATGGGTTGCAAAGTCGGGACTTTATTCATGTCACTGATGTCGCGAAAGCCACATCGTTAGCCGCAACTCTCTCATCTCAAACCCTATCTAATCACCGGATTTTTAATGTGGGTACAGGTGTTAGTACAAGTATTTTGAAGTTACTAGAAATCATTTCTAAGCAAGCCGATTACACGATACATCCTGCGTTTAAAGAGGCGAGAAATGGCGATATTAGAGATTCTTGGGCTGATTGTACATTGTCTTCTGAAGCCTTAGGGTTTCTGCCCCAAGTGCAGTTGCAAGCTGGTATCAAAGACCTCTATAAGTCGCGAGTTTATAGGGCTTGATTTGTAGGGTTTAAACGTCTATGACTACGTGTCCAAAGGTTTCAGTGATTATTCCTTGTTACAATCAAGGACATTATATTGATGAAGCTGTAGAGTCTGTTTCAAATCAAACCTATCAAGATTTTGAGATCATTATTGTTAACGATGGGTCAACTGACCCAAATACGATCGCCATTCTCAACAACTATTGCCAGCCAAAAACCGTTGTCATTCATACTCATAATCAAGGGTTAGCCTCTGCTCGCAATAACGGCATTCAAATGGCACAGGGCGAATACATTTTGCCATTAGATGCTGATGATAAAATCGGCAATACCTATCTAGAAAAAGCAGTTGCACTCTTACAAGCCAACGCCGATCTAGGCATTGTTTATGCTGAAGCAGAGTTCTTTGGCAGCAGAACCGGAACGTGGAGATTGCCACCCTATCATTTCCCCAGCATTTTGCTCGATAACGTAATTTTTTGTGCGGGATTTTTTCGGCGATCGGACTGGCAAAAAATCGGTGGTTACCGGATCTCGATGAAGTATGGTTGGGAAGATTATGACTTCTGGTTATCCATCATTGAACTGGGAAAACAGGTGCATCGGATTCCTGAGCCACTCTTCTTTTATCGCAAAACAACTCGATCGATGGTGGATTCCATGAATCGAGAAACTTACATTTATTCCTATTCCCAATTATTCAAAAATCACCCCCAACTTTATAGTGAGAATATAGAAATCCTCTTTGCTGAACTTGTGGATTTAAGGGCATTGGTTTATCGATCGACTCAGGAGCAGTCAATCAACCCCAAACTACAAAATTCTAGCCAAACTAGAGTCGGGGAGCCATTTTGGGAATTGCGAAAACTAGGATTTCGGTTGCAAAAAGCATGGAAGATGAGGGTTGATCGCTAGGGTTCAACTGTTAAATCAAAGTTAGATAGAAGCGGTAGTTGTTCTTAAAGCATCACAAATTATGCGCGTTCTAATTATTGGAGGCAATGGATTTATCGGTTCACATTTAACCCGTTTCTTGGTGGATCAAGATCAAGAGGTGAAGGTTTACAGCCGATCGCAAAACATCTATTGCCCACCCATTCCCAACGTGACCTACGTGATGGGTGATTTGGCAGATCAGGTGTTAATCGCCTCAGCTTTAAAAGACATTGATATTGTCTATCAACTGATGAGTGGCACGATTCCCAGCACGTCCAATCAAAACCCCACTGATGATGTTAATTCAAATGTCATTAACACCCTTAAACTACTCCAAGCTTGTGTTGATGCATCCATTCAAAAGGTGATCTTTGCGTCATCGGGAGGCACAGTTTATGGGATTCCGCGATCGATTCCGATCACAGAAGATCATCCTACAAATCCCATCTGCTCCTACGGCATTACTAAATTAATGATTGAGAAGTATTTGTCCTTATTTCACTATTTGTATGGACTAGATTACACCATTCTTCGCATTGCCAATCCCTACGGCTCCTATCAAAACCCCACTGGTAAGATTGGAGTAATTACAATTTTTCTGAATCAAATTATGCAGAATCAGCCCCTTAAAATTTGGGGAAATGGGGAGACTGTTAGAGACTATCTTTACGTTTCTGACGTGATTCAAGCGCTTTATCGGGCCCAAACTCATGGGCTACCAGAAAAGTTATTCAATATCGGCAGCGGCAAAGGCACGTCTCTTAATTTATTACTAGACAAGATGCGTATAGTCATTCGCCAAGACTTTAAAGTTGAGTATGCTTCGAGTCGGGTAGTTGATGTTCCCACAAACGTGTTGGATATCAGCAGAGCCGAGCGAATAATGGGATGGCAACCAAGGGTTCCCATGGAAGACGGGCTGCAAAAAACGTGGCAATGGTTACAGCAGATTTCAATGACCTAAGGATCGAAAATTCAATAAATTCCAGAAGTTCGAGATTTACTAAGAGGATGTTTTAAAAGTCCTAGAGACCTTGTACTCGCCCTCTTTTCTTGTATGCCTGAAAGGCTTTAAGGCCCCAATTCTGGGGGACTTTGATCTTCAAAACCCCCCATAATTGGGGGCAGGCAGGGTGGTTTCAAGGTCGTCAGATAAAATCTGAAAGGCTTATAAATTCGTTCCTATTTGAGTGATGCCTCGTGGAAGCCGATCCAGCTTTCAATACTTTCAGATTCTTTTCCGGGATAATAAAACCCCCCTGCCCCCAATTCTGGGCAGGGGGGCGGTTCGGGCGACAATTCACACCTTTTCAAACAACCTTATAAGGGCGAAGCATATCCTTCGGACAAGCTAAGGGCGAAAGCTTTAGAACCCAATCACGGCAGTTTACTGAATGCTAAGTACAAAGCACACGCTATGCGATCGCCCCTACATTTGAACTGTTGCCTGTTATCAAATCTACGATCTTAAGTAGCTGTGAACGTTCTCAAATCGCTAATCGTTCCTATTTTTCGTTGGACGACTAAAGTTTGGCTTCCAGAGACTTTAAGTATTCTGTGTTCACTCCCGATTCACGGGTGAGGGAAATTTTTCCGGTACGAGCAATTTCGCGGATACCAAATTTATTCAGCACTTGGACGATCGCCACCATTTTACCGGGATCACCAACCACTTCCAGGGTCAGCGAATCTTCAGACACATCCACGACCCTTGCCCGAAAGATTTGGGAAAATTCAATAACTTCAGAGCGCGTCGAGCTAGTCGCATTGACCTTCAACAGCATCAACTCCCGCTCCACCGAGGGTACATCGGTGACATCTTGCACCTTTAGCACATTGATGAGTTTGTACAGTTGCTTGGTCAGTTGCTCGATCGAGCGATCGTCCCCATTGACCACCATCGTGATCCGCGAAATGCCCATTTGCTCCGCTGGCCCCACAGCTAGGCTTTCAATATTAAATCCACGACGGGCAAATAAACCAGCAATGCGGCTTAACACGCCTGCTTCATCTTCAACTAAAACAGAAAGGGTATGTTTCATAGCGATCGTATAGAAAAACTAGATGCTTCAAACCAACTCAATCCAACGCTGCTGACCTTTCGTTACAGGGTCTTACCTTGGCAGCGCCAAGACTAACTGATGAATATCAATTATCCTGTCTTAGGTATCCATCTCTCAAGCCTAAGCTAATGAGTATTATCAGATCTTTAGGTAGATAGATTCCATTCCCCAGACATGTTTGAATAAAGTGTATAAAATTAGTCTGGAGAATACTTATGGGATGGCTTAAAAGACTTTTTGGCATGGAGAAACCAGCAAATCCTCAACAAGCAATCAGTGGGATTTCCAATACTCTATCTGCTGTATCTGGCGCTACAACTTCGGTTTCTCAATCTGTTGCTGCTGAGCCGATTCCTCCAGAGCGTGTAGGACTAAATGGGGAGTATGACCAGAGCGGTTTGGCCAAGCGAGTGGCGTTGGCATTTGATGAAGACCCTCAGTTGGACGATATCAATGGGCTGTATGTCGCTCAAACTAGTGGAACTGTGGTTTTGAAAGGAAAGGTGCCCACCCAAACTATTTTGGATAAAATGGTGGCGGTTGCTAGAGGGGTCAATGGGGCCACATCTGTTGAGACTGACCAAGTAAACGTTGGTTAAGTATCTTTAGAGCATCGCTATTGCAGCACTTCAAGCCGATCGCTGTCTTACGTAAATAGGTTCTGACAACAGAGGCGTACCTGTATGCCTCTGTTTTTGTGTTTTATGCAGATAATTTTTAGACCCAGTGCTAGTGCAGGCTAGTAGAAATAACTGAGCAAAACTCAAAACTCAAAACTATCCCCCTAACTGGTCAGAAACTTCTGCCAAGCTGCAATAGATCGGTTCAAAGCTGGCAATGTGTTCAAAGTTTTCAGCCCATGTCCTAAGTCAACTCCATGACAAGTTGCTCATTGTAAGCCAAAATGATGCATAATCTGAACCCATAATCTCGTTGGATACAAATGAGTAAGCGTGGCAATTTAGTCTTGGGTGTGACGCTAGTTGTGACAGCGCTGTTAAGTGTAGGTGGCTTATGGCTTCTCAGCAAAGTTTCACCAGGGCTGATGCCAAACTTGCCCCCAACGAGTAGTACTTCTCCAGCGCAGCCAGGCAATCGTCAGCAGATCACGATTTTAGGCGATACATTTAGTGGCTACAGCACCTTTCGTAGTCCCGCTTTTCAGAAAGCGCTCCAAGAGGTGGGAGTGACTCTGAACTATGAAGATGAGTTTGATCAGGCTAAGCGATCGGAGCGGTTGAATCAGGGAAACGCTGACTTACTGGTAACCACGCTGGATCAATTTTTGAAGCAGAAGCCCCAAGGTAAGATCGTTGCCTTAATCGATCGGACTGTGGGCGCTGATGCCGTTGTGTTGAATACCAAGAAGTATCCCCAACTGAAATCCCTGCTAGACCTGAGCCAGTTGGTGCAACAGGAACAAGCCAAGGGCAATCAGTTAGGAATTTCCTTTGCTGGAGACACTCCCAGTGAATATCTCGCCTTAGTCCTCGATACTAAGTTTGAAGCGTTCAAATTAGCCGACTTCAAATCAAATCGGGTGGCAGATGCCTCTGAAGCCTGGAAGCTCCTGCAAGAGCCGAATCAGAACTTAGCCCTAGCCATTATTTGGGAGCCTTACGTCACTCAAGCGCGGCAAAAAGGCTACACAGTTGTGCTTTCTAGCCGCGATGCACCAGGGGCGATCGTGGATGTCCTTGTGGCCAGCGATCGGCTCATTCAGTCTCAACCTGAGAAAATTTCGGAGTTATTGGAAGCCTACTATCGGCGCATTGATGCCAACGTGCGAGATTCCACCCAACTGCAAGCGCAAATTGCTGAAGATGGCAAGCTGTCTAACGCCGATGCCGCAGCGATTCTGCAAGGCATTGAATTTTTCACTGCGGCTGAAGCAAAGTCCTGGTTTACCGATGGCACCTTAACGAAACGGATTGGTTCCACAGCGGCTGTATTGGTGCTGTCAGGGCGCATGACCCAAGTGCCCCAAGCGAAGGATTTGTTCTTACCCCAGTTTATTTCCAAGGCGGCCAGCAATACCCAAACGTTGATCGATCTCGTCCGGGCTGACAACCCTGAACTGGCCGATCGACTGTCTGGAAAAAATAAGGCGGTGATTCCCCAACGCAATCTCACAGCAACTCAAGTGAAAGCCGCTCCTGATATTGGGAACTTACAAGTTCGAGGTCAAGTAAAATTTGCGACGGGATCAGCAGAATTAACCAATGAAGGAAAACAAACCTTAAACAAAATCGGTCAGGAAATTGCTGAATTCAGCGCAGAAACTGTTGCCGTGCGAGTAATTGGCCATACGTCCCGTAGTGGTGCAGCCGCACTTAACCAATCTCTTAGCCAAGAACGCGCTCAAGTTGTTGTCGGTTATCTCCGCACTCGCGCCTTGAAGCACAACATCATTGCTGAAGGCAAAGGGTTTAGCCAGCCCTTAGCGGGAATATCTCCAGAAGACGCGCGTAACCAGCGAACGGAAATTCGTTTGGTACGAGTTAACTAAGGATCATTCGTAGAACGAGTTAGCGGCAGCATAACCCATCGTTGATAAGGCGTAATACATTCTTGACTAGAGTGATGTGCCACAGCATTCGCCCAATGCACCCTACAGGATAGTTATTCTATGTTTGCGCCAATCCTTAAGGAGATTTCTGAGAAAGATGTTACCCCTGTAGGGGCGAAGCATCCGGCAGACAAGTCCTTGAATCGACCAGAAAGTCATGACCCGGATGCTAAGTGCAAAGCACACGCTACGCGAACGCCCTTCAGGTGCCTGATATAAATTTTTCTGGAAATCTCCTTACGTCAATCCTTAAAAGTTCCTAATGAAGGCTGGTAGAAATAACTGAGCAGCACTCAAAACTCAAAACTCAAAACGATCGCCCTAACTGGTCAGAAACTTCTGCCAAGCTGCACTAGGTTGCTGCAATGACTCGATCGCGCCCCGTGCGTTTTGCTTGGTAAAGGGCAGCATCAGCAGCACGGATAATTTCTGGGCCAGTGCGCCCGTGTTGGGGAAAACAGGCGATACCTAGGGACATCGTAACGGTCGTCAGAGGCTGCTCTAGATGTTGCAGTTGCAGTTGTTTCACGCCTTCACGCAGTTGCTCAGCTCGCTGATGGGTATCCTCCAGGGAAGCATTAGGCAAAATGAGCATGAACTCTTCGCCTCCATACCGACACGCGATATCCGAATTGCCCACACTTTTGCGTAGAAATAGCCCCACTTCTCGCAAAACCACGTTCCCCGCTTCGTGTCCAAAGGTGTCGTTGAAGCGTTTGAGATAGTCGATGTCACTCATGATTAAGCCCATCGATCGCTGATTTCGGCTAGCGCGTTGAATTTCTTGTTTCAGAAACTTCTCTAAGCGCCGCCGATTAAACAGTCCGGTTAGGGGATCGTGAATGCTCTGATGATCCAGGTGAGCCGCAACCAGATCCCCGTGCTGAGCAGTGGTTTCTAGCAAAATTTCCAGGTCAGCTTTATCTCTGTTGGTTTTAATTAACAACACTTGCAGGTCGGCGCGCGATGCCCGCAGTTCAGCTTCGGTGCGCTGTCGTTCCGCCACTTCCGCCTGGAGTTTTTGGTTGGATTCTTGGAGCAGGGCGGCGATCGTGTCTGCGTGGGAGACTGTAGTTTCCAGCAAAATTTCTAAGTCAGTCTTACTCTGCTTCAGATCCGTCACTTCCTGTTCTAAACGGGCTATTTTTAGCAAAAGTTGCTCCAACGATCGCGTCTCTTCCTGCATTGCTAATATGTATAAAAATTAACGCAAGGGATACCTATAGTTATAGAACCGTTGTCTGCCACAAATTGATTCTGTGTAACTTTTAGGGTTTAATTTTTGATTAAAAGGGCTAATAGTCTGCATGTAAACTTAGACAGGCTCTTAAGGGATATCAATCTTTATTCGCAGTAAACCCCTGAATTGATGTGCTACTAAAGCAACGGAAGGGCGTTCGCGTAGCGTGTGCTTCGCACTTAGCATCCGGGCAATGACCTTCTGGTTAATTTGAGAGCTTATCTGCCGGATGTTTTGCCCCTACGGGGGTAACCTCTTTCTCAGAATCTCCTAAACCTTTATTTGGGCGCTTTATTCTAAGTTATGCAGAGATTTCAGAATGGTTCCGGATGGATTTGGCGCTTTGTTCACACTTTCAATCGTCCTACAATGTGGAATAGCTGAAAGGCAGAATGGCTGAAAGCTTGCACCACACTTATGCATTAAAAATCGGATTTTTAGGTGAAGAATCCAGAATTTGATGCAACTCTTTTCGCTAGAACGCCAATTTCTACCCTAGTGCAGGCTGGCAGCAATAAGTGAGCAGCACTCAAAACTCAAAACAATCCACTTAACTGGACAGAAACTTCTACTAGGCTGCACTAGGTATAAGACCTGAGATAGCTAAAAGCCTAGACTCCTTATTCCATCTCCAGCTGTAAGCTTGGCATGAGGCGCTGTAAGTTTCTGAGGGATTTTTCCTGCCACGGAATATCATCCGATCCCCGCACTGTGATTTGCTTGGTTTTCTGCTGACGGATGTTAATAACAAATTTGGAGAGGACATTGATTCCAGAGCTATTCAAAAACTCCAAGTCGCGCACATCCAGGGTAATTTGAAGCGACTCCTGTGTCGCTGCTTCATTGAGTAATTCTACAATTGGGGCATATTCTTGCATACCTGTGAGACGAAATGAACCTTGGCAGGTGACGGTTTCGATCGTTGAATCGTACCAGATGCGATAATCATCAGTTTTAATTTCTTTCACCACACCAATCGGCTCCCTTACACATTCTTTGCGGTCTAAGTTTTAGCGATGCAGCATTGATCAACACTGATCTATGAATAGCTTAATTTTCACTACCTCACAGAACTAACTGCACCATCGTGGTAACCATAATCACTTCGGGTTGGATTTGAGTCGTCTGGAATTTCCACCCTATTTTGGCTAAATAATCATTCATCATAGTCAACAACCCTAATCCTGAACCCATACTGTCATCCACTGCATTCTTTTCTAGTTGGTGCAGATAAAGCTCATTGGGGTCTGAAGTGGTTAGTGCTATGAGAAAGCTCTGAAAATCATCTACGTTTTCAGGAGGAACTGTATTTGTAGTGGTGAATGTAATTTTGTTCTGTTGCATTTGTAACGTCAGAGTCACCGGCGCTAAAGCTGTTTCGTCACTGAACTTCATAGCATTTTCGAGTAGCTCATTGGCGATATAGCTAACGGTGCTTTTAATCTCTGCTTGCTTGGGATTCTTGTGAGTACTATTTTCATCTCCAGGAAAGAATGTTGCGAAATAATCTGCCATGAAGTCTGCCGATAACCCATTGTTACGCCAGCGTTGTTTCAAGGAAACAGAACTGGGAAAGAACTGAATCGTTAAATGTTCGGGTTTAACGGGCAGTTCTTCGATGAAATCACCAAATATCTGAGTCATAGGGGTGCGTTTGCATTGGTTTTAAACTCAGGTCAACAGACGATTAAAGCGACACCATAAATTAATTGGTATCAATAGCTACCTACAAGAACTCGGAACTCGATCGGGGTAAATGGGTCAAATGTTACGGTGAAGCATTCTTCAGATTTAATCAATCACACACCCTGATCCTTAAATTACCAAATAGTGGGTGTAATTATTTTTGCTTAATCACTAGCAGCGTGATGTCGTCATAAATGATGTGGTTATCGATATATTGCCAGACATCATCGATCACGATTTGCCGGATCTCCTTTGCCGATCGCTGCCAGTTGTTGCTGACAATCTGGCACAGTCGTTCCACTCCGTACTGTTCTCTCGCTGAATTCTCTGCCTCGGTAATGCCGTCGGTATAAAGGATAACAATATCTTGGGGATACAGGGTAAATTCAATTTGGTGAATAAATTCAGATATCTCTGCTTCCAGTCCCAACGGAAATCCCAAATCGATCGTATCAACTCGCTCTACCACGCCACCAGCACGAACCAGGATCATTTCTTCGTGTTGCCCGCTGAGGCACAGGTGACCGTTTTGGTAGTCTAGGAGAGCCAGAGTCATATTTTTGCCGGAGTTCATGCGTTGCACATTGGCATAAACGGCTCGATTCACCACGCTCAGAAATTGTGTGGCGTTGGTTTCCTGGCTGCTCAGCAGGGTTCGCACTGCCATTTGTACCATCAGCATGAGGACACTGCTTTCTAAGCCGTGGCCGGTCACATCCCCAATGCCAATTTTCACCCCATCTTTGTGGGCGAGGACATCGTAGTAATCGCCGCCCACTTCTGTGGCGGGTTCCATGAACCCAGCGATTTCCAACCCTTCAATTTGATCCAGTTCGGCATCCGTGGGTAAGAGCATTTGTTGCAGTTGCCGGGAGATTTCCAGTTCTGCGGACATGCGTTGGTTTTCCGCTTTGAGTTGTTTGTTGAGGTTGCGGATTTCGGCGTTGGCTTGAGTGAGTTTGGCTTCTGCTTGTTTGCGATCGGAAATATCCCGAAAGGTGCCAGTGTAAAAAGAGCCAGACCCCAGTTTAGCCTCGGTGATTGCGGCTTCCAGGGGAAACGCTTTACCCGTGGCGCGCCGTCCGGTCAATTCATATTGCCCTGATTGCACTCCGGTTGTCTTGGCAGGAGCAACAGGACGATCGCTTGGATCTGTGAACCGATCGACAAGGTGGTGAATCGACAGACCAATTAATTCGCTGGGAGAACGCCCGAAGATGAGTTCGGTGCTGGGGTTGGCGGTCAAGATTTCTAGGGTGGGGGCGGTGAAGGTGATGATGGCATCGGTGGCAGTTTTGACGATCGCCTCTGTGCGACTGACTGCTTCTTCTAAGACATTCATCACCTGGTTGTAGCGATCGGCAATTTGTCCCACCTCGGTAAACGGTTCCACTGGGACTCGCAGGCTCAAATCCTGGGTTTTTGCCTGGGCATCCATGACGCTGAAGAGATCGAGGATTTCGGTCTTGGCGGCATGTTCAGAAACGTTCAGCCCCATTTGCTCATCTTCGGCTGAAACCCGCAAGGGGAAGACGCGATCGATCGCCCGCAGTAGCAGATAGGTCAACCCAAACGCCCACACAAACGCTACGCCGACACCGATTAACTGAGCGGTCAGTTGTTGACCCCAACTTAGCCCCGTGTGCAGCAGTTTTGGGTCGCCAAACAAGCCAGCGGCTAGGGTGCCCCAAATGCCACCTCCCAAATGCACGGGGACAGCTTCTACGGCATCGTCAATGCCCGATCGCTTCAGCACATCAGTGAGCAGCAGCATCACGACTCCGCCCACACCGCCGATAATCACCGCTTCTGGCGTGGTGACCGCATGACAGGATGCAGTGATGGAAACCAATCCAGCCAAGGAGCCATTAATCAAAGACTCTACCTCTGGAACTTTGCGCTGCCGCCATCCCACAGCTAAGGTCGTAATCATCCCCGCAACTCCCGCCAAAACCGTATGCACCACAATGCTGGGAACTTGTTCATTCAGCGTCAGAGTGCTGCCACCATTGAAGCCCAGCCAGCCTAACCAGAGCAACAAAGCGCCCAAAACTGAGAGGGGCAAGTTGGAGCCATTAATTTTGCAAATGGAGCCATCTGCCGCAAATCGCCCTGCCCGCGGACCAATGACGAGCAGAGTGGCAAGGGAAACCCAGCCGCCGACACTATGCACCACACTAGAGCCAGCAAAATCAACGAAACCCAGCCTCCCCAGCCAGCCTACATGGGTTCCTACGTTGATGCCATTCCAAGCCCAATGACCAAAGATGGGATAAATTAAGCCAGAAACAATGCAGGCGACAATGAGGTAGGCGATGAACTTCATTCGTTCGGCGACGGCACCAGAGACGATCGTGGTCGCCGTGCTACAAAACATCGCCTCGAATAGAAAAAAAGCGGCGAGTTTGTCAGTGGATTCAATGCTGATAAAAAAGGAGTCGAGTCCAACCCAACCAGAGTGGGTGGCACCGAACATCAGCGCATACCCAAAGGCCCAAAAGAGAGCAACGGACACGCCAAAGTCAGTGAAGTTTTTGATGGCGACGTTAATGCTGTTCTTCGATCGCGTCAACCCTGACTCCAGGCACATAAACCCTGGCTGCATCAAAAACACGAGTCCTGAACAAACCAAAAGCCACAGAATATCGATCATTAAGTTTTTATCCTGACCAGGCCAAATAGAACTAAAGTAGGTCGAAAGTGCTATAACCTCTGAGTCTAAAGTTATTAAATTGCGTTAGCAGCAGCATAACGCACCAAATCTCAACAGGTCATGATGCTTTCAAGGTTGTTAAGATGGGTTATTCGCTAATTAAGGATTAGGGGGTAGGGAAAGGTAGGTGAGGAAAGCTGCTAAATCTGTACGGGTTCACCCGATCGCTGCCAGGACTGAGTTAGTGCTGCGAGAATGCGAACCAATTCCGCACCAACTCGCCCAGAGGAAATAGAGGAGGGGGTATTCGATCGCACACAGTCGAGAAAATGGCTGCAAACCTGCTGCAACGGCTCCAACGGCTCCATAGCTAACACCTCTCGACGCTGGTTCACTGGAGTATAGAGAGATTTCGTCCCTGAAGCCACTTCAAACTCTCCATGTTGGATCACGAGCGGCTCAGCGGCTAACTCATCGAAAATTAAGCTCCCTTGGCTCCCCACAATCCCCGATCTGCGCTGCTTGTCAGGGTTGAGCCAGCAAAGATGAATAAAAACCTGGAAACCATCAGCATAGGTCAGTGTGACCCAGACTAAATCCGGTAGCGCAGGCTGTAGCCACACGGTTCCTTTGGCCTGCACTTGCACCGGAAGCTGTCCCAGCCAGTGGTTGAAGATGGCAATATCATGAATCGCTAAATCCCAAAGCGCATCAACATCGTGGCGCACTGGCCCCAAATGAGTGCGGGTGGAGTAGCCGTAGCGCAAATCGCCCAATATGCCAGTTTGGAGAGCAGTTTTGGCCCGATCGACCGCTGGATGAAACAGATAGGTCTGGTCAACCACAAGTTGCCGTTGGTGTTGTTCCGCCAAATCACAGAGTTCGATCGCCTCCTGGGGATCGATCGTCAAAGGTTTCTCTGCCAAAACATGGAGGTTTTGTTTCAGGGCTGCTGAGACCAAGGGGTAATGGGTGGTGGCGGGTGTGGCGACTACCACTGCATCCAAGGGTAGTTCCAGTGCTATTGACCAATCCGTTAGTAACTTGATCTCCTCCCCTAGCTGCAACTGCTTTGAGAGATGGGATAGGCGATCGAGATTGGGATCAACCACAGCAACCAGACACGCTTGGGGAAGGCGTAAAAAATTTCGCACCAAATGGATGCCCCAGCGTCCGGCTCCTAGTACAGCAATGCGAGTTTGGTTTGACATGGAGTTTGGGAGTGACAGAGTGGGAGGGTGACGGAGT
>JARCMD010000168.1 GCA_030248885.1 Leptolyngbyaceae cyanobacterium MP9P1.79
CCCAAGTGCTCTCTGCTGGTCGTGATCGAGACGTCAAAATGTTCTGAGGGCAGTCCCCCCAACAGGCCAATGATATTTCGTTCCATCACTTGAAACACTTCAGACGTACCAGGCTTGGAGAGCTGCGCCACGGTTTCTGAATTCATCGACTGGACGTATTGCCATAATACGTTGCCCGACTCGCCACCCTCAAAGATTTCTGAAACTTTATTGGACGCATTGTTCACGGTAAGGACCTCTTAGACCGTTTTTTATTACTTAACAATCTAACAATCTCTTGCAGATTCTGAAGGTGGGCGGAACCGAACCTTTATGGGGGGGGATTGCGCTCAGATCGCGCAATCTGAACGCAATCTGAGACCTGGGGTGCCAGCGCTTGATCCCTACGTTGATTCCTTGACCGCAATACAATCAATCTCAACGCGCACATCTTTGGGCAAGCGGGAAACCTCAACGCAAACTCGGGCGGGGGCGATCGCCTCATCGAATGCACCAATATAAACCGTATTCATGGTGGCAAAATCATTCATATCGGCTAAAAATACGGTGGTTTTGACCACGTCATTAAAACTTACTCCTGCGGCTTGCAGAATAGCGTCTAGATTGGCCAGCACCTGTTTGGTTTGAGCCGCTACATCATCTCCTCCGACGATCGTTCCAGTTTTAGGATCGAGGGGAATCTGTCCAGCTACAAAAACAAATTGGCCCCTGGCGGCGATCGCCTGACTGTAGGGACCTACGGGTGCGGGAGCCTGATCGGTTTGGATAACGGTTCGCATACTTCTCTCTGGTATTTGTCTCTATTCCGGTTAATTTAGCTTTGGACGCAGCCCATGATCGCGGTAATACCGATAATCCCTCAAGATGCGATCGTGGTCAAAACAAAGGTTGCTAGGAATGTCCCAGATTTCAAAGATTTTCAAATTTTTGGCATCATCTCCCGCCGTGGGTTCTCCCTTGGCGGTTGCTAAAAACACGACGCTAAGCGTATGGGTGCGGGGATCGCGGGCGGGATCTGAATACACTTGAAACTGTTCTACTAACTTCACGCTTAATCCCGTTTCTTCTTCTGCCTCGCGCTGCGCTGCCACTTCCACCGACTCACCATAATCGACAAACCCCCCCGGCAAAGCCCAGCCGAACGGCGGATTGAACCGTTCAACTAGCACAATAGGTCGGTAAGGCCGATCCAGAAGCTCGATAATAATATCCACTGTAGGAATTGGATTCTGATAAGTCACAACACTCACATCCGCCCTTTTAAAAGTTGGCGCACAGTTTTTAGTAGCTCAGGTGGATGAAATGGCTTAGTAATATAGGCATCTGCGCCCTGTTTCATGCCCCAATAGCGATCAAATTCTTCACTCTTTGTAGAGCAAATCAGCACAGGGATTTTCTGAGTGCTAGGCTCATTTTTGATCCAGCGACAAAGCTCGTAGCCATTCATCTCTGGCATAATCAGATCGGTGATCACCAGGTCTGGAGCGCTTGCCTGGATATATTTCTTCGCCTCCAGCCCATTGGTCGCGGCAACGACCTGCATCCCGTTTTCTTCCAACAGATCTGAGAGCATGTGCCGCAAGGTTTGACTATCATCCACAATGAGAACTTTATTCATAATCCCTGATTGGAACCCTAATTGAGTGGGTTAAGTGATCGGCAGTGGGCTGCCCTCATCACGCAACTTTGAAGTATTAATAATTTTGGTGTAATTGCTCTCAGTGCCTGCCTCTTAGCGAATGGACTGCTAAGGGGATAAAGGGTTCAAAGCATGCCGCAACTCTTTCCCATCATTTCAGGAGGTGTCCCTAAAATAAACCGAAGGCAGCAGGTTTGTTTGCGGTGGCAAATAAAACTGCTGTTTCCATACAACTATTCTTACTTGAGTCCGCCACAGTTTGCTCCGTAAGCGCTCTGAGGATCGAAGTTCTGGCAAAATAATTAGTCTCGGTTGTGAGCACGGCTGAAGTCAACTCCCCTGTCTCTAGTGGCCATGAACGGTTACCTTCAGCGGGCAGAGGCACCTCTTTTTCAGGCAGAACTGCTGGGAATCAATTTCACGCGTCGGAAAGCGCCCCATTCGATGGCATGATATTGAATTAGGATTGTTCGATGTCAATGGAGTCGGTGGTCTGCACCCGTGGAGTTAATCAACCACTTTATTTCAAGATGGCATGATTCCCCCTGCTGGCACAATCCATCTTTATTGTTAGCGTCTTTACCGCTGTGTTGAACTACTGATTAAGTGTGCTCCACCCTAGAAAATCAAAACCAGCTCAGAACCCCGGCGTGCGCCCAATGGGAACATTCTAAAGTTCTTGACTGCCGCTTTATAGGATGGATGACTTAACCGAGCAACCCATTTTGATGTTCTTAATGGAAGGAGAACCATTTCTGTGCTTAAAAGATACGTTTGGCTAGTTGCAGTCGCTGCCCTATTTATCTTCCAGGTTGTTGGCGGAAATGCGATCGCCATCGAACTTGACGCTGCCACGCGCACTGTCTCGCTCAACCCACTTGGAGATAGCATTGTTCTTACCGCAAAACAAGTCACTGAAGGAAAACGTTTATTTAACTACGCTTGCGGCCAGTGTCATGCTGGTGGTGTAACTAAGACTGACCCTAACGTGGGTCTTGAACCTGAAACTTTGGCGCTAGCCACTCCTCGCCGAGATAATCTGGAAGCACTGGTTGATTACATGAACAACCCCACCACCTACGATGGGCAAGAG